>JBMTEY010000085.1:0-11750 GCA_049433545.1 Burkholderiales bacterium
GGCACGTTCGGCCATTTCGCCATGCCGCGTAGTACAAGTTCATCCATGACTTCAATTTAGCACAGCGGCGTTTAACCCCGATCCGCCGCGGGTGGCGTTTACAGCAGTGTCGCGGGCTTCCCGCACACCAACTGGAGAACATGTCATGAAACAATGGATTGCAGCGGCGGCCGCACTGGTCGCGTTCGGGCTGGCGCCGCAGGCCGGGGCGGTAGGCAGGCTGGCGGACGTGGTCGTTTACGACCGCGCGCAGAACCGGACGCTGCCGGTATATGTGCATGAGGGCCGCCATTACGTCGTGGGCAGGCCCGGCAACGAATACGAAATCCGCGTCCGCAACCGCCAGCGCGGCGACGTGCTGGCGGTGGTCTCGGTCGACGGCATCGATGCCATCACCGGCGAGACCGCCGACTGGCAGCAGAGCGGCTACGTGCTGGGCGCGCGCGAGAAGTTTGCGGTCAAGGGCTGGCGCAAAAGCCTGGAACGGGTGGCCGCCTTTTATTTCACTTCGCTGCCGGACTCCTACGCAGCGCGCACCGGGCGCCCCGACAACGTCGGCGTGATCGGCGTTGCGCTGTTCCACAGGAAGCCGCAGCCGGTGGTGCGCCATGTGCCGCAGCCCCGGCCGCGCGCATCCGCCGATGCAGAATCCGTGGCGCAGGCGCCGGCTGCCGCGGAGTTCAGCGGCGCGGGTTCTGCCGCGGCGCGTGATGACCTGGCCGGCGCCGCCGCGGACCGGCGCGCCGAAGCGCCGGCGGCGCAAAAATCGGCGCGACTGGGCACCGGCCACGGCCGGAGCGAGGTATCGCAGGTGACCTACACCGATTTTGAACGCGCGAGCGTGACGCCGGCCGAAGTCATCACCATCTATTACGACAGCCATCGCAACCTGGTTGCACAGGGCGTGATCCGCACCCCGACTATCGCGCGGCCGGATCCGTTCCCCGCGCGCTTCGCGCCGGATCCGCGCTGACGCAGCTGTGGAATTTGCGGTGAGTGCGGCCGCATGGATCGCGGGTTGCCGGGATGCAGGACGTTCTGCATACTGGCAACCCGTGATGTCCAACGATGCCGACGCCAGTGACGAAACGCTCATGCTCGGCTACCGCGACGGCGATGCCGGCGCCTTCGACCGCCTCTACGAACGCCACAAGGGCGGCGTTTACCGCTACCTGCTGCGCCAGTGCCGCAACGCCGCGCTGGCGGACGAACTGTTCCAGGACGTGTGGATGAACCTGATCCGCGCCCGCGACAGTTACACCGTGCAGTCGAAGTTCTCGACCTACCTCTACTGCATCGCGCACAACCGCCTGATGGACCATTTCCGCCGCCACGATCCGGCGGCGGTATCGCTGGACGACGATGAAGGCGCGCTGGCGATGGCCGAGCCGGCAGCACCGCGCAGCACCGAACCTCATGCGCTGGCCGATGCGCGCGAACAGGCGGCCCGCCTGCTCGAACTGCTGGATGCGCTGCCGGCCGAGCAGCGCGAAGCCTTCGTGCTGCAGCAGGAAGGCGGACTCAGCATCGGTGAGATAGCCGAAACCACGGGTGTGACGCATGAAACCGCGAAAAGCCGCCTGCGCTATGCAATGGCGAAGCTGCGGCAGGGGATGCAGGCATGGCAATGACTCCGGACAGCGGCGACCAGGATCGCGATCCGCGGCTCGAGGCGCTGTATCGCGCCAGCGCGGAATCGCAGCGTCCGCCGGCACACCTGGATGACGCGATCCGCGCGGCGGCGCGCAAGGCCGTGCAGGCGGGGCCGCGGCGCAGCCCCGACCGGCTGCGGCGCTGGAGCGTGCCGCTGTCGCTGGCCGCGGTGATCGTGCTGTCGGTCACCGTGGTGACGATGATGCAGGAGGAGGGCGCCGACCGCCTGACCGCCGATGACATCGCGCAATCACGTGCGCCGTTGCCGGCGGCCAAGGTCGAATTGCCGGAGCGGGTCGCGGAAGCGCCCGCACCTGCGGCACCTGCCGTGAGCGAATACAAAGCGCCGCCACCGGCCCCTGCGGCGCCGGCCAAACAGATTGCCGGGCAAACCGCTGCGGCAAAGCCGGCTGAGGCCGAAGCCGCGGCTGCCCGCAAACGCCTGCCGCAGGAAGCCGTAAGCCGGGAGGCGGCGCTGGCGAAGACCGCCCCCGAACATTCTGCGGCGGCCCTTGCCGGCAGCAGCGCCCGCGACGCCCTGGAGGAGCAGGCGCCACCCGTGGCGGCGGCACCGCGGCCCCTGCGCCGGTCCGCGCCGGCGCCTGCCATGGCCGATGCCGGTCGCGACGAGGCGCCGATAATGGCCAGGCAATCCGCAAGGCTGGGGGCGGCATCGGTGAAATCCGCAGATATGCTCTGGCAGGACCTCGAGCGGGAGCCGGCCGATAAATGGCTGGACCGGTTGCGGGAACTGCGCCGCGCGGGCCGCGTGGAAGACTTCGAGCGGTTGGCAACGGAGTTCCGGCGCCGTTTTCCGGAAGCCGTTCTGCCGGACGATTTGCGCTGAGACTGCGAGTGGATCCCAAGCCCGTACCGCCGACCGAGCCCGAACCTTGGGAATGCTGCGGGAGCGGCTGCGACCCTTGCGTCTATGACCGCTATTGGGAAGCACTCACTAACTACGAGACTGCGCTGCGCGCCTGGCAGGTGCGTAACCCGGAATCGACTGATAATCCCCAGGATGAGCTATAAGCATTTGTTTTTAAAGTATAATTTATTTATCAGCTGAAATCGGGCAGGATCCTGAAAAAAGTCAGCTGAACTCTTCCCGACCACACTCCTCCAATCCCCGCATTGTCCGCCAGAGACGGGGCTCGCAGAACCCAAATATTCTAATTAATTGTTTAAAAACAATTAGTTATAATTTATGTTGCGCCGCAGTATTGATGCCGGTAAACTGCGCCCCGATTTGATTTCCGAAGGCATGACAAACCGATGACTTGGGTTGCGGGCGTAGCCGGTAACCCCTAGAATTGGGCAGTTTTTTTGAGTGGCCTACAACCCGTAGTGGTCGCAGGCTGAGTGTAGTTCAAAGGAGACACTGTTACCGTAGCGAGGTAACCCGGTTGCGGGCTTCAAGCCCCTGGCGGCTGAAGTCCACCCCCAAAGGAGGTTTTGCATGTTTGCAAAATCGATTTCCGAACATTCCCCTGCGGACCAGACGGCGATACAGCTCTGGACGCGCAAGCTGCTGACCTTGGTCGCGTTTTTTGCCAGCGTTTCCGCGCTGGGTCTGCTGTTGCATGAGCGTTACGGTGTGCGCTGGCTGCAGACCGCCTTCGCCGCGGTACAGAACGAGGCCAACGCGGTCACCAAGCTGGTGCTGCCGCCGGCCGCACCGCCCGCGGCAGCTGCCGATCCCGACGCGCCGCGCCATGCCGCGCTGGCGGAGTTCCTGGCCAAGCGCTACAAGGTGTCCCAGGACGTCACGCTGCAATTCGTGCAGATCGCCCATGCCGAGGCCAAGCGGGTCAACCTGGACCCGTTGCTGATCATGGCGGTGATCGCGGTCGAGTCCCGTTACAACCCGATCGCGGAAAGCGAAGTCGGCGCCAAGGGCCTGATGCAGATCATGCCCAAATACCATGCCGACAAGCTCGCCGAATTCGGCGGCGAAAAAGCGGTTTTCGACCCCGAATCCAACATCCGGGTCGGCACGCGGATATTGCGCGAATACCTGAACTGGACCGGCAACCTCGGCATCGCGCTGCAGATGTACGCCGGCGCTCTGGCCGACGAGAACGACATTTATACCAAGCGGGTTATGAACGAGAAACAGCGCCTGCAGCGAGTCGTGGCAGCGCAGGCCGGCCCGGCCGAGACGCCCATGCGCGTCGCCCAGATTCCGGCGCGCCGCGCCACTTCGCCGCTCGGCGAATAAATCTTCCCGAACGCAGTCCGGTGGCGGCCATCCGTATTGCCTGGCCGGAAGGATCGGTGACCGCCGACCTGCTGCCGGGTCCGACTACGGACCTGCTGCTGGCGGCGCTGCCCTGCAAATCCACGGTCAACACCTGGGGCGAGGAAGTCTATTTTTCGCTGCCGTTGGCCGCGAAACCCGAACCCGGCGCGCAGCAGGTGGTGGATCCCGGCACGGTCTGCTTCTGGGTCGAAGGCAGCGCGCTGGCGTTGCCCTGGGGACGCACCCCCGTGTCGCAGGGTGATGAATGCCGCCTGGTCAGTCCGTGCAACGTGCTGGGCCGCATCCGCGGTGATGCCTCGGTGCTGCGCAGCGCCCGCGACGGCGATACGATCCGAGTCGAAGCCGCCTGAGCGGTCCTATAATGGGGGCGACCCCAACCGGGAGCGCGCCATGGCCGAGCAGGAAACCCCCAAGGATTTTTTCGAGTTCATGCAGAAAATGTGGAATCCCATGGGATTCCCGATACCCGGCATGATTGCGCCGACGATGAACGTCGAAGACCTCGACAAGAAAATCGCCGAACTGAAGGCGGTCGAAACCTGGCTGACCATGAACACCGGTTTCGTGCAGATGACCATCAAGACGCTGGAAATGCAGCGCGCGGGTCTGGAAAGCCTGCAGGCCGCCGGCAAAGCGGCTGCGGATGCCGCAAAAAAAACGCCAGGCTAGCTGGCGTTTTTGTTTCAGCTTTGCGCTATTACGCTCGCAAATCCAGCGTTTTGGGATCGAAGAACGGCTTGCCGCCTTTAATTTGCGTCCGATGCATCAACCGCCGTGAATTCGCATCGAAGGCATCGCGGCGGTGCATGGCGCAGCGGTTGTCCCACATCACGAGGTCGCTGACCTTCCACACCTGGTACCACTCGAAGTCGGGCTTGGTGGCATGCGCCCACAGCTGGTCGAGCAGGTCTTCGCTTTCGTCGAGCGGCAGGCCGATGATGTAGGCGCTCTGGCGGCGGCCGAGGAACAGGCAGTTGCGGTGGGTTTTTTCGTGGGTGCGCACCAGCGGGTGGATGGCGCCCGGCGCGTCGCGCGGATCGGTGACTTCATTGAAGCCCTTGCGCAGTTCGCCCGCGCTGTTGCGGCTGGAGTCGTGGCGGCAGTAGCGTCCCAGCGCCTCCTTCTTCAGCGCCGCGGGCAGCGTGTCCCACGCCGCGTACATGTTGGAGAACCCGGTGTTGCCGCCGGCGGGCGGCACTTCCAGCGAATAGAGCAGGCTGCCGATAGGCGCGAGATCGTTGTACGACATGTCGGTGTGCCACACCGCCTCGTAATTGCCGAGGTTGCCGATCGGCTTGCCGTCGACCTTGATGTTCGACATCACGGTGATCTGCGGGAAGGGATTCACCACATCCTTGCCGGCATGGATCGGCGCCGCATCGAGTTCACCGAAACGCTGGCCGAAGGCGAGCAGGGCCGGGTCGTCGAGCTGCTGGCCGCGGAAACGCAGAACCAGGTGCGTGTGCCAGGCATCCTCGATCTGCTTGAAGGTTTCCGCGGAAATCGGCTTCGACAGATCAATGCCGACGACGTCGGCGCCGAGCGCCGCACCGGTGGGGATGACGGTGATATTGCCTGCTTGCGGGGTATCCATGAGTTCTCCTGATTTCAGGCAGCCATGCTACTGCCGGCGACCGGCGCACTCAAGGCGCCGGCCATATTGCGGATATTCCCGGCGTTCCGGGTCAGCGGCTAATGGTGTTGCGCAGCAGGCCCAGCCCTTCGACCTCGGTCTCCAGCACGTCGCCGGTCTGCATGAACTCCGGCGGAGTGCGGGCGTGGCCGACGCCGGCGGGGGTGCCGCTGAGAAACAGGTCGCCCGGTTCCAGCGTCAGACCGGCCGAGAGTTCGGCGATCAGCCGCGGGATCTTGAAATACATGTAGCTGGTGTTCGAATCCTGCTTGGTGACGCCGTTGAGACGGCAGGTGATGCGCAGCTTCTGCGGATCCTTCACCTCGTCGGCGGTGGTCAGCCAGGGGCCCATCGGCAGGTGGCCGTCGAGGCTCTTGCCCTTGAACCACTGCTGGCCGTGCTGGCGCTGCACTTCGCGCGCAGACACGTCGTTGGCGATCATGTAGCCGTAGATGTGCTTGTAGGCGTCGGCCTCGCTGATGTTGCTGCCGCGCTTGCTGATCACCAACGCCAGTTCGACTTCCCAGTCGAGTTTCTCGGTGACGCCGGCATGCCGCGGTATCTCCGAGTACGGGCCGTTGACGCACAGCGGTTGCTTGGAAAAAAACGCCGGATGTTTGGGCAGTTCCGCAACATGCGGCCGCGCCTTGGCGCCTTCCTCGAAATGCTCGACATAGTTCCAGCCGACGCAGAACACGTTCTTGCGCGGGCGCGGGATCGGTGCGTGCAGCGTCACCTTGTTCATTTTGTGATGCCCGGTTTTCAGTCCGGAGACGGCTTTTTTCACCAGCGCGAGGCCGGACTTGCCGGCCGAGATCAGCGCCACCATGTCGCTGGCGCCGAACGGCAGCTTGACGCGGGCTTTTTTTGCCGCAGCTTCGAGGTCGATGATGCTGCCGTCGGCGGCGATCACGCCGATTTTTGCCGGACCGCGTTTGCTTGCAGAGTAAGTCACGAGTTTCACTTCATTCCCCCTTGGTGATGTTCCTGAATTTTTCGGCGGCCCTGACCAGTTCGGCGCAGATGCCGGGTTCCCACGCCGAATGACCGGCGTCGGGCACCACGATGTACTCGGCTTCCGGCCACGCTTGGTGCAGGTCGTCGGCCGAGACAATCGGGCATACCGCGTCGTAACGTCCCTGCACGATCACCGCCGGGATGCCGCGGATGCGGTCGACGTTGTCCAGCAGCGAGTTCTCCGGCAGGAAGATGTCGTGCATGAAATAGTGCGCCTCGATGCGCGCCAGTCCCAGCGCGACCACGTCGCCGGCGAAATAGGCCACGGTCTCCGGGCTGGGCAGCAGCGTCGAGCACGAACCCTCGTAGGTGCTCCAGGCGCGCGCCGCCGGCATGTGCACGGCCGGATCGGGATCGGTGAGGCGACGGTGATAGGCGCGCAGCAGATCGTTGCGCTCGTCCTCCGGAATCGCCGCAACCAGCTTCCGCCATGCTTCGGGGAACAGGTTGCGCAGGCCGTAGAGGAACCATTCGATTTCGCTTTTCCGGCACAGGAAGATGCCGCGCAGGATCAGCCCGGTGCAGCACTGCGGATGCGCTTCGGCATAGGCCAGCGCCAGCGTGCTGCCCCAGGAACCGCCGAATACCAGCCAGCGCGAAATGCCCAGATGCGCGCGCAGCTTCTCGATGTCAGCGATCAGCAGCGGCGTGGTGTTGTCGGTGATTTCACCCAGCGGCAGCGAGCGGCCGGCGCCGCGCTGGTCGAAAATGATGATGCGGTAGTGCGCCGGATTGAAAAACCGCCGGTGGGCCGGCGCAGCACCGGCGCCGGGGCCGCCGTGCAGGAACAGCACCGGCGCGCCGCGCGGATTGCCGGATTCCTCGTAGTACATCCGGTGCCGGCCGTCGAGCGCCAGCATGCCGGCGTTGTACGGCTCGATCTCGGGATAGAGTTCGGTGCGGAATCCGGGGTTTACATCGGGCATGACGGTGCGCTGCGAGGGTGCGTAAAAGGCAGCGCAACGGTAGCACAAAGGCCGCGCAGCGTGTGGCGTGCGGCCGTACCGCGGAATTACATCATGCTCACGTGCGCGGCCACTACGCGCCAGCCTTCCGGCATGCGCGCCCAGGTCTGCATCTGCCGGCCGATGCGGCCGCCGCGGTCGAAATGCAGGCTAGAGGTCGCGAAATCGCGGCCGTAGCTGGTGATCACCTCGCGCAGCACCGTGCGCGCCAGCCCGGCGGACGGCCGTGCCGCGCGGAATTTCGCGATCTCGTCGTGGCCGTAGAGCAGTTCGGCCGCGCCGTAACGCACGGTGAGCGGGCTCTGCCAGAACAGCTCGTCCAGTACCGCCACGTCATTCGTGACCAGCGCCCGCTCGTAACGGTGGCAGGCCGCAGTCACTTCCGCCAGCACTTCCGGAATATTGATTTCCAACGCCAGCCCTCCGGGATTTTCAATCCGACCTGGCGCCGGTCTGCCTGACCGCGCGCCACCATCTTTTCACGACGTCCTGTTTTACCACGGGCATGCACTGCGCGGAATTGCCGCGCATGATTCCGGCGCCGTGGGCATGGCCGGGCAGGGCAGGGGCTACGGTATAATTCCGCTCCCGCATTACAAGCAACCCACCATCGTGAAATTCCCCGAAAGGCGGTTTTTTTAGATGCCTGAAGACCTACTGCGCAAGGCGGCGCTGGAGTATCACCGGCTGCCCGTCCCGGGAAAAATCGCCGTCACGCCCACCAAGGGCCTGGTCAACCAGCGCGACCTCGCGCTGGCCTACACCCCCGGCGTTGCCAAGGTCTGCGAGGAAATCGCCGCCAAGCCGGCCGACGCCAGCCTCTACACCGCGCGCGGCAACCTGGTTGCGGTGATCACCAACGGCACCGCCGTGCTCGGCCTGGGCAACATCGGCCCGCTGGCGGCGAAGCCGGTGATGGAAGGCAAGGCGGTGCTGTTCAAGAAATTCGCCGGCATCGACGTTTTCGACATCGAGATCAACGAGCTCGACCCGATGAAGCTGGTCGACATCATCGCCGCGCTGGAACCCACCTTCGGCGGCATCAACCTCGAAGACATCAAGGCGCCGGAGTGTTTCATTGTCGAGCGCGAGCTGCGCAAGCGCTGCAAGATCCCGGTGTTCCACGACGACCAGCACGGCACCGCGATCATCGTCAGCGCCGCCTTCACCAACGGCCTCAAGGTCGTCGGCAAGGACATCGGCAAGATCAAGCTCGTCGTCTCCGGCGCCGGCGCCGCGGCGCTGGCCTGCCTCGACCTGCTGGTGTCGCTGGGCCTGAAAAAAGAAAACATCACCGTCACCGACATCGTCGGCGTGGTCTACAAGGGCCGCACCGAACTGATGGACGATGAAAAGGCGCGTTACGCGATCGACACCAAGGCGCGCAAGCTCGCCGACGTCATCGCCGGCGCCGATGCCTTCCTCGGGCTTTCCGCGGGCAAGGTGCTGAAGCCGGAGATGGTCAAACAGATGGCCGAGCGGCCGCTGATTCTCGCGCTGGCCAATCCTGAGCCGGAAATCCTGCCCGAGCTGGTCAAGGAGGTGCGCCCCGACGCAGTGATGGCCACCGGGCGTTCGGACTATCCGAACCAGGTCAACAACGTGCTGTGTTTCCCGTTCATCTTCCGCGGCGCGATCGACGTCGGTGCGACCACCATCAACCGCGACATGGAAATCGCCGCGGTCAACGCGATTGCCGCGCTGGCGCAGGCCGAACAGTCCGACATCGTCGCCGCCGCCTACGGCGAGCAGGATCTTAAATTCGGCCCCGATTACCTGATCCCGCGGCCCTTCGACCCGCGGCTGATCGGTCGTGTGGCGCCGGCGGTGGCGAAAGCTGCGATGGACAGCGGCGTCGCGACGCGCCCGATCGCCGATTTCGACGAATACGCCCTGCGCCTGAACCAGTTTGTGTTCCAGTCCGGCCAGATCATGGGCCCGGTGATGGCGGCGGCGAAGAAGTCGCCCAAGCGCGTGGTCTATGCCGAAGGCGAGCAGGAACGGGTACTGCGCGCGGCGCAGCAGGTGGTTGACGAAGGCATCGCGCGGCCGATCCTGATCGGCCGTCCCGACGTGGTCAGCACGCGCATCGAGCGCCTCGGCCTCAGGCTGCAGCGCGACCGCGACTACGAACTGATCAACCCCAACGACGATCCGCGCTATCGCGATTACTGGAGCGAGTACTACCGGTTGATGCAAAGGAAGGGCGTGTCGCAGGAACTGGCCAAGCTCGACATGCGGCGGCTGCCGACGCTGATCGGCGCGATGATGCTGCACATGGGCGATGCAGACGCGATGCTCTGCGGCATCCTCGGGCAGTACAGCCGCCACCTGCGCTATATCGACCGCGTCGTCGGCAGGCGTTCCGGCGTCAAGCACTACTCGGCGATGAACGCGCTGCTGCTGTCGAAGGGCCCGGTCTTCATCTGCGACACCTACGTCACCTTCGATCCCACCGCAGAACAGATCGCCGAGTCGACGCTGCTCGCCGCCGAGGAAATCCGCCGCTTCGGCCTCGTGCCCAAGGCGGCGATGCTGTCGCACTCCAGCTTCGGCGGCAGCGACAGCGTGACCGCGCAGAAAATGCGCAACGCGCTGGAGCTGGTGACCGAGCGCGATCCGCAGCTCGAGATCGAAGGCGAGATGCAGGGTGACATGGCGCTGTCCGATGAAATCCGCAGCCGCGCGCTGCCCGACAACCGGCTCAAGGGCGCGGCGAACCTGCTGGTGATGCCCAACCTCGACGCCGCGAACATTTCCTTCAACCTGCTGAAGTCCGCTTCCGGCGACGGCATCACCATCGGCCCGATGCTGCTCGGCGCGGCCAAGCCCGTGCACATCATCACGCCGTCATCGACGGTGCGCCGCATCGTCAACATGACCGCGCTGATCGTGGTCGATGCCGGCGCCCAGCGCAACGAACAGCGCCCGCTGCTGTAGTTGCATAACTATTTGTTTTAATTGATATTTTTATATACTGACGACCATGGCCAAATTCCGCACTGAACACGACACGATGGGCGACATCGAAGTCCCCGACAACATGCTGTGGGGCGCGCAGACCGAGCGCAGCCTGCATCACTTCCATTTCCCCGGCGAAACCATGCCGCTGCCGGTGGTGCACGCGCAGATCCTGGTGAAGAAGGCCGCCGCGCTCACCAACATGGCGCTGGGCGTGCTCGACAAAAAGAAGGGCGCCGCCATCGTCAAGGCCGCCGACGAGGCGCTCTCCGGACAATGGGACGCGCATTTCCCGCTGGTGGTGTGGCAGACCGGCTCCGGCACCCAGACCAACATGAACGTCAACGAGGTGCTCGCCAACCGCGCCTCCGAAATCCTCGGCGGCAAGCGCGGCGCCAACCGCCTGGTGCACGAGAACGACGACGTCAACAAGGGCCAGTCGTCGAACGACACCTTCCCCACGGCGATGCACGTCGCCGCGGTGATCGCGCTGCAGACGCAGCTGAAGCCCGCGGTGAAGAAGCTGCGCAACACGCTCGACAAGAAGGCCAAGGCCTTCATGAACATCGTCAAGATCGGCCGCACCCACCTGCAGGACGCAACACCCTTGACGCTGGGCCAGGAATTCTCCGGCTACGTGTCGCAGCTCGACCACGGCCTCGCCCACGTCGAAGCGGCGCTGCCGCACCTGTGCGAACTCGCGCTCGGCGGCACCGCGGTCGGCACCGGTTTGAATGCACATCCGAAGTTCGCGAAGGACGTCGCCGCGCAGCTGAAGAAGCTCACCGGCCAGCCCTTCGTCACCGCGCCCAACAAGTTCGAAGCGCTGGGCTCCTGCGACGGCGTGGTCGCCGCGCACGGTGCGCTGAAAACGCTGGCGGCGGCGCTGATGAAAATCGCCAACGACATCCGCTGGCTGTCCAGCGGCCCGCGCTGCGGCATCGGCGAACTGTCCATACCGGAAAATGAGCCGGGATCTTCAATCATGCCGGGCAAGGTCAACCCGACCCAGTCGGAATCGATGACCATGGTCTGCTGCCAGGTCTTCGGCAACGACACCGCGATCAATGTCGGCGGCTCCATGGGCAACTTCGAACTCAACGTGTTCCGGCCGATGGTGATCCGCAACTTCATGCACAGCGCGCACCTGCTGGCCCACGCCTGCGAGAACTTCGAGGAACACTGCGCGATCGGCATCGAACCCAACCGCTCGCGCATCGAGCAGCTCACCAACGAATCGCTGATGCTGGTGACCGCG
>JBMTEY010000086.1:0-11657 GCA_049433545.1 Burkholderiales bacterium
CCGATGCGGTCGACCACGCAGGCGGCGCCGCCGCCGGTGGTGGTCATCGCCGCGACGCGGTGGCGCTTGCGCGGCTTCTGGCCCTTGAGCAGCGCCGGCAGCTCGAACAGCGCTTCCAGCGTGTCGACGCGCAGCATGCCGTGCGCCTTGAAGAAGGCATCGACTGCGGCATCGGTGCCGGCCATCGCACCGGTGTGCGAGGCGGCGAGGTCCTGGCCGACTTCGGAACGACCGAGCTTGTAGACGATCACCGGCTTGCCGGCGGCATAGGCGCGGCGCGCGGCGTCCGCCAGGTGCGGCGCATCGCGGATGGTTTCCATGAACAGCAGGATGGCATCGGTGTGCGGATCGTCGACCAGCAGCCCGGCAAGCTCGCCGACGCCAAGGTCGGCCTCGTTGCCCACCGAAATCAGCTTGGAGAAACCGACGCCGCGGCCCAGGCCGCGCGACATCAGGCCGCCCATCATGCTGCCCGACTGCGACACGATCGCCAGTCCGCCCGGCGTGATCTCGAGTTTTTCCAGCACCGCGTTGACCGACAGCGCGAGGTGAGTCTGCGTGCTGAGCAGGCCTATGCAGTTGGGGCCGACCAGCCGCGTGCTGCTGCCGCGGATGATGTCATTGAGTTTCTGCTGCTTGGCGCGGCCCTCGGCGCCGGTCTCGGCAAAGCCGTCGCTGTAGACGGTGACCACCGGGATCTTTTTGGCGACGCATTGTTCCAGCGCCACGGGCACGGCCTTCGCCGGCACCATCACGAAGGCGTGGTCGACCTCGCCTGGAATCGACGCCACGTCGGGGTAGGCCTTCTCGCCGAAGACCTCGTCGCGGCCCGGGTTCACCGGGATCAGTTTGCCCTGGTAACCGTGGCGTTTCAGGTAACGCTGCGGGCGCGAAGTGTTTTTCTTCTCGTCGCTGGATGCGCCGATCAGCGCGATGGAGCGGGGGTCAAAAACGGCCTGATAGAGTTTGTTGGTGGACATAAAAGTCAAAATCAAAAGCATTTGCCACAGAGGGCACAGAGAACACAGGGAAAACCCAGAAGCTCAAACGGGTGGTTTTGAAGTTCTCTGTGCTCCCTGTGTCCTCTGTGGCTAAAAAGGTTTAGCTTTTCGGCGGACGCTGCGAGAAGCTGCGCTCGAATATGCCTTCGGCGATGCGGTTCTTGAGGATTTCGATCGAGCCGCCGGCGATCATCCAGCCGCGGCACTTGCGGAAGCAGTATTCCACCAGCGATTCATCGGTGTAGCCCATGCCGCCCATGATCTGCATGGCTTCGTTGCAGATATCGAAGCCGGCCTGGTTGCAGAAAGCCTTGGCGATCGCGGTGTCGTCGGCCGAGGGAATGCCGTTGTCGGCGTTGACCGCCGCCTTGTAGAGCAGCAGCTGGCCGGCGTCGAGCTTCATTTTCATGTCGGCGAATTTCCACTGCAGGCCCTGGAATTCGCAGAGCAGGCGGCCGAACTGCTTGCGCTGCATCGCCCATTCGCGGGCGACGTTGTATGCGTAACGGCCGAAGGCCAGCGAACGCGCGGTGTTGCCGATGCGTTCGACGTTGAAGCCGGCGATCTGCTTCTTGAAGCCGCCTTCCTTGAGCATCACGTTCTCGGGGCCGACGTAGACGTTGTCGAGATAGGTCTGCACCCATTCCTCACCGTTGAGGAATTTCGCCGGCGCGCCCTGCTTGAAGCCCTGCGCGTCGCGCGGGATCAGCACCGAACCGATGCCACCGACGCCGGGGCCGAAGCGCACATAGGTCAGCATCACCTCGGCGTAGGAGGCGTGGGTCTGGAACACTTTGACGCCGTTGATGCGGTAACCGTCGCCGTCGGGCGTGGCTGATGTTTTCAGATCCGTGACTGCCGAGCCGGCTTCGGGTTCGGTCATGCCGACGGTGATCACCGATTCGCCGGCGAGGATCTTGTCGAGGTAGCGCTTCTTCTGGTCGGGCGTGCCGTATTCAGCGAGCACGCGCACCGGACCGAAGTTGCCGGCCTGGATCACGTCGGCGCTGCGAGGGCAGATCGAGGCGATGGTCTCGATGGCGATGATAGCGTCCATCAGCGAGCCGCCCTGGCCGCCGTCTTCTTCCTTCATGGTGATGCCCATCAGGCCCTGTTCGGCCATCAGTTTGGCGACATCCCACGGGTGTTCTTCCTGGTGCGCGCGCTTCAGCGCGCCGTCACGCAGATGGCGCTCGGCGAATCCGCGCACGGCGTCGCGGAACTGTTCCTGCTCGGGGGTGAATTTGAAATCCATGATCTGAAACAACGGGTGGGGAGCCCGTTATTTTACTCCGCACCGCGCAGTGCGTCAGCCCTGCACGGCCATCCGCATGCTGGAACGGACGCGCCTGCCGGCACGCTCCCGCTCCCACCGCATCACTTGGCCCTGATGCCTGCCGCGCGTACCACCTTGCCCCATTTGTCGACTTCGGATTTGAGGAAGCGGCCGAATTCCTCCGGCGTGCCTGCGGCTTCCTCGGCACCGGATTTTTCGAACAGCTGCTGCACGCGCGGCGCGTTGAGCGCGCTGCGCGCCGACTGGTTGATTTTCGCGATGATGTCTTGCGGCGTTTTCGCCGGCACGAACAGCGCGTTCCAGCCGCCGGCCTCGTAACCCTTGACGCCGCCGTCGTCGATGGTCGGCACGTCGGGCAGCGCCTTCGAGCGTTTCACCGAACTGATGCCGATGCCGCGCAGTTTGCCGGACTGCACCGGAGGTACTGCGGCGGCGACCGGGGCGAAAGTCATGTGTACATGCCCGCCCATGGTTTCGGCGACTGCCGGGGCCGCGCCCTTGTACGGAATATGGCCGATCTTCGCGCCCGAGAGCATGTTGAACAGCACCAGAGCAAGGTGGTTGGAGCTGCCGACGCCGGCCGAGGCCGAATTCAGCGTGTTGGGGTTCGATTTTTCAAGCGCCAGCAGTTCCTTCACCGATTTCGCCGGCACCGAGGGATGGATCACCAGCACGTTGGCCTGCTTGGCGACCAGCACCACCGGCGCGAGGTCGGTGAGCACGTTGTAGCCGAGTTTGGCGTAAACCGCGGGGCTGCTGGCAATCGCAGTGGTGCCGTAGAGCATGGTGTAACCGTCGGGCGCGGCACGCGCGACGCTTTCGGTGCCGATGTTGCCGCTGGCGCCGGCGCGGTTCGCCACCAGCACGTTGTGTTTCCACGCCGCGGTCAGCTGTTCGGCCAGCGCGCGCGCGATCAGGTCGGCGGAACCGCCCGCGGGGAAGGGCACCACCATGGTGACCGGTTTTTCGGGGAAACCCTGGGCGCCTGCAGTGCCGGCAACTGCGCCCAGCAGCAGCGATGAAAGCAGGGTGCGTATGCGCATGATGAACTCCTCCTCGTCTATGTGGGATCGTCCCGCCGCTGCGTGGCGCGGCTTCTTGTGGTTGATCCGGTTTACTGTCTGTAAGGGGCCCCGTGTCAATGCGCAGCTATGTGCGTTCCAGTATGTGCAAACCGCGCAGCCGGTCGTAGAGGTAGATCAGCCCGCGTTCGTCGACCGTGACGTCGTTGCTCTGCACGCGCTGCGAACCTTCTGGCACGTCGGGCAGGTAATAGGCGACTTCCTTCGGGGCATGCGGTTTCGCGATGTCGACCACGCGCAGGCCGTGCGCGAACCACGCCACCGGGATCTCGGTGCCTGTGATTTTTTCGCAGGGCTGGTGGCAGCCGGTGAAATTCGGCTGCGGCGAACCGTCGAAGCACTCGAGCTGGAAAGTCGAGAACGGCACCGGCTTGGTTTCGATGCTGATGTCGACCAGCCACATGAAGGCCGGCGGCGAAGGCTCGAGTTTCTGCGCATCCTCGTCGGCGACGATCATCACCGTGCGCCCGTCGAGCGGGAAGGGCACCGGCAGCACGGTGTGCGTAGGGCTGGTAAAGGGCGGGCTCCAGTCGAGGCCGGAGATGAATTTGGGCTTCGTCATGTCCTCGATGTCGAGGATCACGAAACCGCCGTGCCAGTAGCTGGTGTAGAGCCGGTTGCCGAAGCGCAGCGGATGGTGGCAGCGGTGCGCGCTGCCTTTCCACGCCGGCACCTCGCCGCCCGCGGTCCATTGCCCCGGCATTTACCAGCGGCCGACTTCTTCGGGTTTCGCCGGATCCTTGAGGTCAAGGATCATCACGATGTTGCCGAGGTAACCGTCGACGGTGGGCGAGATGTAGGCGTAACGGCCGTCGAAATCGAAGCGGTGCACGCCGGCCATGCCGGTGCCGCCGGTTTCCCAGTTGGTGATGTGTTTCGGTTTGCCCGGGGTCGATACGTCGTAGATCGCGAGCCCGCCCTTGAAACCTTCAGGCGCGGACGTTTCATATACCGCGTTGCCGCCCTTGAATCCGTCGGGCGACTGCGCGCCCTTGAACGGCATCACCTCGCGGTTGGTGATCATGATGTCGTTGGCGACGCGCACCTTGTGCGAGTGCGTGCCCACCGGCATCTGCAGCTCGTGCACGATCTTCGGGCGTTTCGGATCGCTGACATCGACCATGGTCGTGCCGTGCGGGCTTTTGACATGCCCGAGGTAGGCGATGTTGCGGTCGACGGTGACCTGGCCGCCGCCGACGCAGTCGAGGTAGCCGACCTCGCGGATTCCCCTGGACTGTGCCATCAGGGGTACATCGCCCAGCCGACGCGGTCGGTCTGCGCCTTGAAAAAATGGCCCTCGACGCTGGTCAGGAAAATCGTCGTCATGTCGGGTCCGCCGAAACAGCAGTTGGTCGGGCGGTTGCAGGGCACGGGATGGGTTTCGAGGACGCGCCCGGTCGGCGAGAACACGTAGAGCATCGCCCCCGCTCCGGCGACTTCCCAGCCCGCGGTGGCGACGATGTTGCCTTCGGCGTCCAGGCACATGCCGTCGATGCCGCGGTGCACGCCGTGGTGGTCGGCGCCCCAGGTGAACAGCGTGCGGTAGGGGCCGAGGCTGCCGTCGTCGCGGATCGGGTAGGCGCGCAGCTCGCGCGCGACGTCCTTCGAATAGCCGCTTTCGGCGACGTAGAGCGTGTTCTGGTCCTGCGATACCAGGATGCCGTTGGGCTGCGTGGTGTCGGACAGCACCCGGGTGATCGAGTACTTGCCGTCCTTCTGCGGATCAAGCCGGTACACCGAACGATGGTCGAGCTCCTCGACTTCGGTCGAGTCGACGTTGCCTTCGTTCCACGGGTTGGTGAACCAGATGCGGCCCTTGCGGTCGATCGCGAGGTCGTTCGGCGTATTGAGCCGCTTGCCGTCGACCCGGTCGGCGATGACGACGTTTTTGCCGTCGGCATCGAAACGCATGATGCGCCGCCCGCCCTGGCAGCAGCCGAACAGCCGGCCCTGCGCGTCGAAGGCGAGGCCGTTGGTGCGGTCGAGCCCGGTGCGCCACGGCGTGATGGCATTGGTCTTCAGGTCGTAGCGGAAGATGGTGCTGGCGTGGATATGGGTGAAATACAGGTGTTCACCGTCCCACGCCGGGCCTTCGGTGATCGGCCGCCCGTCGGGTTTTTTCAGCAGCTCGAATTTCCACGACATGAGCGCGCTCCTCAGGCTTTCAGCAGCGTACGCAGCTTGGTGACATTGCCGATTTTTTCGAGGCCCCACACTGCGTCGCACAGCTTGCGCGCGCGCGACTTGCCGAGGATAGGCGCCATCAGGTGGTAACACTTCTCGTCGACTTCGGCACGGGTCATCGGGTTGTCGGAGGTGCCGCGCACCGCCTTCACATGTTTGCGCAGCATGCGGCCGTTCTTCAGTTTCAGCTCGACTATGCCCTGGCGCGACGGCATGGCGCGGGTCAGCGCATCGTCACCGAGCAGCGTGATTTTCCTGCGCAGGTCGAGCACCTGCCTGTTCTTCATGCGCTTCTCGTCGTGCGAGGACTCGAAGGTGACGATGCCGTCGATCACCATCACCGCGCACATGTGCTGCATGCAGATGTCGGGCATGTTGCGGTTGTCGGTGGTGTTGGCGCCCTGGTGCGCGACGCGCACCACCAGGCTGGCGACATCCTGCGGCTTGACCTTGTACATCCGCACCAGGTCGAGCAGCGCGTCCAGAGGCGCCTGGATCGGCGAACCCACCGACCAGCGCTTGATGTTGGTGTTCATGATCTCGTAGGTTTTGCCCAGGCCCCTGATCAGGGTCTGCGGCTGCGGTGCGCGTCCGATGCGCCGCGTCTCGTCGTAGGCGATGTAGAAATTGCGCTCGCCCGAGAACACGTCCTCGACCGCGGAGAATCCGGAGGCCACCATTGCCGCGGAAGCGACGCCGTTGCGCGCCGGCATGCCGCCGAAGTCGAAGGCCTTCTCTATGTGTTCCTCGTCGCGCATCCAGCAGGAAATCCCCGAGGACTGCTGCGCGGTGTACGACAGCGCATGGCGCATGCCCTTGTAATCGAGGCCGGCGAGCAGCGACGCCGCGGCAGCGGCGCCGAAACTCGGGCCTATGCTGTGCGTGGAATGGCCCACCGAACGGAAGTCATAGGGATGCAGCGACATGTTGATGCGCGAGCCGATGTCGTAGCCCAGGGCCACCGCGCGCAGCAATTGCGTGCCGTTGGCTTTTTCGCGTTCGGCCATCGCCAGCGCCGCCGGCACCACCGCACAGCCCGGATGCGACAGCGAGGGCGCGTGCGAATCGTCGGTTTCGTCGGCGTGGGCCAGCATGCCGTTGGCCAGCGCCGCCTGTTCGGCGTTGGTGACGATGCCCGAACCGATGACGATGGCTTCGGGCCGGCCGCCCAGCGTCTTCACGTAATTGATCGCCTTGCGCCCGGGGAGCAGTCGCGAACCGGAGACCATCGCGGCAATGGTGTCGAGCAGGTGGTGCTTGGTTTTTTCGGCGACGTTTTTGGGCAGCGGTTTTTTCGCCGCGCCGGCCATGTAGGTGGCCAGCGTTTTCATCAGCGGCGAGATCGCCGACCCGTCGATTTTTTTCTTTGACTTGCTCATGGCATCAGGCCTCCGCCGTTGATATGAATGGATTGTCCGGTGATGTAGCGCGCATCCGGTCCGCATAACACGCGCACCATCGCAGCAATTTCTTCAGGATAGCCGCGCCGTCCCGCGGGCGGCAGCGCCACCCGGTGATCCGGACGCGGCGGCGCGCCGGGCAGGCCGCGCACGGTATCGACGGTGCCGGGCACCACGCAGTTGACGGTGATGTTGCTGGCTGCGAGATCAAGCGCCACCGCCTTGGTCATCGCCGCGAGCCCGCCCTTGGCAGCGACCACGTGCGAGCGATGCAGCGCGCCGCGATGCCCGGTCAGGCCACCGATATTGACCACGGCGCCGCCGCCGGCCTTGATGAGGTGCGGCAGCGCCGCCTGGGTCACCAGGAACGCGCCGTCAAGCACGATCGAAGTCACGCGTTTCCATTCGTCGAGAGTGATTTTTTCAAACGGCGTCTCGGCGCGGATCGCCGCGTTGTTGACCACCATGTCGATGCGGCCGAAACGTTTGACGGTTTCCGCGACCAGCTGCGCCACCGCCTGCGGATCGGTGACGTCCGCAATGTGCAGGGCCGCCTTGCCGCCGGCCTTCTCGATCATCGCCACGGTTTCCTCGCCTTCCTTGCGCGAAGTGTTGGCGTTGACCATCACGCTCGCGCCGCCCGCAGCGAGCGACAGCGCAATGCAGCGGCCGATATTGCGCGCGCCGCCTGTGACCAGCGCGACCTTGCCGGCGAGTTCGTCGCCGGGTCGCATGCCTGCTGCAGAATTCATAAAAATACCTTTAAAAACAATAAGTTATATAAAACACGCCGCTGCATCTCTACTGGTCGTCGGCAACGCAGCGCGAAAAGCCGGCACTCGGAACCTTCATGCGTGGAGTCTCCCCGGATGGCCCGCGCCGGGTAATCCCGGTCAGGGCTTTTGCGCGGCGGATGGATGGAACGTGGACCAATACACGCTGGCCGCCGCACGATTCATTTGATTCTAGCAGCCCCGGCACGTGCACGATGCGCATTGTCCGTACTGTAAAATGCCGCTTTGCGCGAGGGGCATGCAGTGAAAAAACCGCTGGTGGGCATCGTCATGGGCAGTCAGAGCGACTGGGACGTGATGCAGCATGCCGTGGCCATCATGAAACAGTTCGGCGTGCCCTGCGAAGCGAAGGTGGTGTCGGCGCACCGTACGCCCGACCTGCTCTACACCTACGCAGAAAACGCGGCGCCCCGCGGCCTGCACTGCATCATCGCCGGCGCCGGCGGCTCTGCGCACCTGCCGGGCATGCTCGCCGCAAAAACCATCGTCCCCGTGCTCGGCGTGCCTGTCACCTCGCGCGCGCTGCGCGGACTCGATTCGCTGCTCTCCATCGTGCAGATGCCGAAAGGCGTGCCGGTGGCGACCTTCGCCGTCGGCGAGGCCGGCGCCGCCAATGCCGGCCTGTTCGCGGTGGCGATGCTCGCGCGCAACGACGCGAAGCTCGCGAAAAAGCTCGCCGCCTTCCGCAAAAAACAGTCCGCGACCGTGCGCGCGATGAAACTGCCCGTGAAGAAATAATGATTTTTCCCGACGCCATGCTCGGCATGCTCGGCGGCGGGCAGCTCGGCCGCATGTTCACGCTGGCCGCGCACAGCATGGGTTACCGCGTCACCGTGCTCGATCCCGATCCGCTGAGTCCGGCAGGAGCCATCGCCGACGTGCACCTGAAGGCCGCCTACCAGGACCGCGAAGCGTTGCAGCAGTTGGCCGATACCTGCGCCGCGGTCACCACCGAATTTGAGAACGTGCCGGCCGACAGCCTGCGCTGGCTGTCCAGCCATTGCGCGGTGCGACCTGCGGGCGACGCTGTCGCCATCGCCCAGGACCGCATCCGCGAAAAAGCCTTCGTGCGTTCCTGCGGCATCGATGTCGCGCCCTATGCCGTCATCGAAAAAGCCGGGGACCTCGACGGCGCAGACACAAAATTGTTTCCCGGCATATTGAAACGCGCGCGTTTCGGCTACGACGGCAAGGGCCAGGCGCGTGTCGCCGATGCCGCCGCGGCGCGCAAGGCCTTTGCCGAGATGGGCGCCGAGTCCTGCGTGCTCGAACAACGCGTCGATCTCAAGTGCGAAATCTCGGCGGTGGTGGCGCGCGGCGCCGACGGCATCGGTCGCGGCTTTCCGGTGGCGGAGAACCGCCATCGCCACGGCGTGCTCGACGTCAGCATCGTGCCGGCGCGCATCGCGCCCGAACTGGCGCAGCGCGCGACCGAATGGGCGCTGAAGATCGCGGAGAAGCTAGATTACTGCGGGGTGCTCGCGGTGGAATTCTTCGTGACCACGGACGGACAATTGCTGGTCAACGAAATGGCGCCGCGTCCGCACAACAGCGGCCACTACACCATCGACGCCTGCGCCACCTCGCAGTTCGAGCAGCAGGTGCGCACGCTGTGCGGCCTGCCGCTGGGCGATCCGCGCCTGCTGTCGCCGGTGGTGATGGTCAACCTGCTCGGCGACGCCTGGCAGCGTGGCCAGCCGCAGTGGGAGCGCGTGTTCCTCGCGCCGGAGGCCAAGCTCCACCTCTACGGCAAGCACGAGGCGCGCGACGGCCGCAAGATGGGCCACTACACCCTGCTCGGTGCCACCGCCGACGCCGCGTTGCAGAAGGCGCTGGTGATACGCAGCGCGCTGTATCCTGACTGGCACGACTGAACACGGAATCCGATGAGCGACACTCCGCTGTACAAGACCGACCTCAAGAGCCTGCCCTTCCTGCATCGCGGCAAGGTGCGCGACATCTACGCCGTCGGCGACGACAAGCTGCTGGTGGTGCAGAGCGACCGCCTGTCGGCCTTTGACGTGATCCTCGATGATCCGATACCCGGCAAGGGCCGCGTGCTCACCGAAGTGTCGAACTTCTGGTTTGAAAAGCTCAAGCACATCGTCCCCAACCACCTCACCGGCATAGATCCTGTCACTGTCGTCGCTGCGGATGAGCGCGCGCAGATCGCCGGCCGCGCGATGGTGGTGCACAAATACAAACCGTTGATGGTCGAGGCGGTGGTGCGCGGCTACATCATCGGTTCCGGCTGGAGCGACTACCAGAAAACCGGCGCGATCTGCGGCATCAAATTGCCCGCCGGCCTGAAGCAGGCGGAGAAACTCGCCGAACCGATCTTCACCCCGGCTTCGAAGGCTCCCGCCGGACACCACGACGAAAACATCACCTACGACGATGTCGTAAAAACCATCGGTGCTGCGCACACCGCGAAAGTGAAGGAAATCTCGATCAAGCTTTACAAGGAAGCCGCCGCTTACGCCGCGACCCGCGGCATCATCATCGCCGACACCAAGTTCGAGTTCGGCACCGATGACGCCGGCAACATCGTGCTGATCGACGAGGCGCTGACGCCGGATTCCTCGCGCTTCTGGCCTGCCGCCGAATACCGCACCGGCATCAGCCCGCCGAGTTTCGACAAGCAGTTCGTGCGCGACTGGCTGGAAACCCAGCCCTGGAACAAAAAGGCGCCGGCGCCGCGGCTGCCCGCCGACGTGCTGGCGAAGACCGCGGCGAAGTACCGCGAAGCCCAGACCATGCTGACCGGAACCTGAGATGGGAAAACTGTTCAGCGAACTGGAAAAGGACACAGCGCCGGCCGCCGATGCCGTGACCACGGGCATCCTGCCCGACCGCGACATCGCGCGGCTGATCGCCGGCGGCCGCATCAGCGCCGCGGGCGGCGTCGACGAATCGCAGATCCAGCCGGCGAGCCTTGATCTGCGCCTGGGCGCGACGGCATGGCGCGTGCGCGCGAGTTTCCTGCCGGGAAAATCATCGACCGTGCAGGCCAAGATCGACCGTCTGCAGATGCACAAAATCGATTTGAGCAAACCCGCGGTGCTGGAAAAGGGCTGCGTCTACATCGCCGAACTGATGGAAGAACTGAAGCTGCCGGCGGACATCGCCGGGCACGCCAACCCGAAAAGCTCCACCGGGCGGCTCGACATCTTCACCCGGCTGATCACCGACGCCGGCGCCGAGTTCGAAGGCGTGGCTGCCGGCTACAGGGGCAAGCTGTATGTGGAAATCATGCCGCACACCTTCAGCGTGCTGGCGCAGCAGGGCACGCGGTTAAATCAAATTCGTTTCGTGCGCGGCAATCCGCCGCCTTCCGACACCAAGTTGAGCGAACTCGACCAGACCATCAAGCTGGTCTATTCCGACAGCGACGTGCCGCTGCCGGCGATCATCGACAACGGCCTGTGGATCTCGGTGGACCTCGAAGGCGAATCGAGCGGCGGCATCATCGGCTACCGCGCCAAGCACCACGCGCCCTTGATCGATTTGTCCAGGATCAACCATTACGACCCGCTGGAATTCTGGGAGCCGATCGCGCGCAACGCGGACCGTTCCTTGGTGCTGAACCCGGACGACTTCTACATCCTGGTGTCGCGCGAGCGCGTGCGCATCCCCAACAGCCACGCCGCGTCGATGGTGCCATACGATCCCTCGGTCGGCGAATTCCGCATCCACTACGCCGGCTTTTTCGATCCCGGCTTCGGTTACGGCGCCAACAACCTCACCGGCGCGCGCGCCGTGCTCGAGGTGCGCTCGCATGACGTGCCCTTCATGATCGAACACGGTCAGGACGTCGGGCGGCTCATCTACGAACGCCTGCTCGGCGAACCGGAAAAAATCTACGGTGTGAACATCGGCTCGAACTACCAGTCGCAGGG
>JBMTEY010000087.1:0-11134 GCA_049433545.1 Burkholderiales bacterium
GCCGGTGGTGGCAAAGCGCGCCGAGATTGCGCGCGCGATCGCTGACAACCAGGTGGTCATCGTCTGCGGCGAGACCGGTTCGGGAAAGACGACGCAATTACCCAAGATCTGCCTCGAACTGCAGCGCGGCGTGCACGGCCTGATCGGCCATACCCAGCCGCGGCGCATCGCCGCGCGCACGGTGGCGAGCCGCATTGCCCATGAGCTGAAAAGCCCGCTGGGCCACGCCGTCGGCTACAAGGTGCGGTTCTCCGACAAGCTGTCGCAGAACACCTACATCAAGCTGATGACCGATGGCATCCTGCTCGCCGAAACCCAGGGCGACCGCGACCTCAGGGCCTACGACACGCTGATCATCGACGAGGCGCATGAACGCAGTCTCAACATCGACTTCCTGCTGGGTTACCTGCGCCGGCTGATGACACGGCGACCCGACCTCAAGATCATTGTCACCTCGGCTACCATCGACGCCGAACGATTCGCCGGTCATTTCGCGACCGGCGGCAAACCGGCGCCGGTGATCGAGGTCTCGGGACGCATGTATCCGGTCGAGCTGCGCTACCGGCCGCTGGCGGACGACGAACAGGACCTTGATGAAGCGATTGTCGAGGCCGTGGCCGATCTCGCGCGCGAGCGGGCGGACGGCGACATCCTGGTGTTCCTGCCCGGCGAGCGCGAGATCCGCGAGGCCGCCGAGGCGCTGCGCAAGCACCATCCCAAGGGCGCGGAAATCCTGCCGCTCTACGCGCGGCTGTCCTTCGAGGAGCAGGAGCGGATATTCAAGCCCCACGGCGCACGGCGCATCGTGCTCTCGACCAACGTCGCCGAGACCTCGCTGACTGTTCCCGGCATCCGCTACGTGGTCGACACCGGGCTTGCGCGCATCAACCGCTACAGCTACCGCAACAAGGTCGAACAGCTTCAGGTCGAGAAAATTTCGCGTGCATCGGCCGACCAGCGTGCAGGGCGCTGCGGCCGCGTCGCCGCCGGCGTGGCGATCCGGCTCTACGCCGAGGACGATTACCAGGCACGCCCGCAGTACACCGATCCCGAGATCCTGCGTTCCTCGCTGGCGCACGTGATCCTGCGCATGAAGGCGCTGAGGATCGGCGATGTCGAGGATTTCCCCTTCCTCGAGGCGCCGGCGCCGCGGATGATCGCCGACGGCTACCAGCTGCTCGCCGAACTCGGCGCGGTCGACGCGCAGAAGCAGCTCACCGCCACGGGCTGGCAGCTGGCGAAATTTCCGATCGATCCGCGCATTGCGCGCATGATCGTCGCCGCGAAACAGCAGAACTGCCTGCACGAAGTGCTGATCATCGCCGCGGCGCTGTCGGTTCAGGATCCGCGCGAGCGGCCCTTCGAAAAATCCGAGGCCGCCGACCGCGCGCACGCGAAGTTCGCCGACGACAAGTCGGACTTCCTGTCGTACCTGAAACTGTGGGACTACTTCGACGAGTCGGTCAAACACCGGCAGTCCAACCGCAAGCTGGCGCAGCAGCTGGCGGAGGAGTTCCTGTCGCAGCGGCGGATGCGCGAATGGCGCGACATCCACGGCCAGCTCGCGGCTCTGGTCGCCGAACTCGGCATGCATGCCAACGAAACCGCGGCCGCGCCGGAGCAGATCCACCGCGCGCTGCTGGCGGGGCTGCTCGGCAACATCGGCTTCAAGACCGAGGACGGCGATTACCTCGGTGCGCGCGGAATCAAATTCAACATCTTCCCGGGATCCGGGCTGCGCAAGGCTAATAACGCAAATTCGCCGAAATGGGTGATGGCGGGGGAACTGGTCGACACCGCGCGGCTCTACGCGCGCACGGTGGCGCGCATCGATCCCGAGTGGATCGAGCCGCTGGCAAAAGACCTGGTCGACCGCCATTATTTCGATCCGCACTGGGAGCGCGAACGCGCGATGGTGTCGGCGTATGAGCGCGTAACGCTGTACGGCATCACGATCGTTTCAAAGCGCCGCGTGCATTACGGCGCGATCAATCCGAAGGAGGCGCGCGAAATATTCATCCGCCAGGCGCTGGTGGCCGGTGATTACGCCACCGACGCAAAATTTATTCAATATAATCAAAGACTTATAAAAGAAGTCCAGGAGCTCGAACACAAGGCGCGCAAACGCGACGTGCTGGTCAGCGACGAAGTGATCTTTGCTTTTTATGACGCGCTGATTCCGCCGGACATCGTCAACGGCGCGGGTTTCGAGAAATGGCGCAGGGACATCGAGCAGAAAAACGCCGACCACCTGCGGCTCACGCGCGATTACCTGATGCGCCACGCCGCCGAGGACATCACCGAGGCGCAGTTTCCCGACAGCGTGCATGCAGGCGAAATCGAGGTGAAGCTCAAGTACCGTTTTGATCCCGGCCATGCGCTCGACGGCATCACCGCGACGGTGCCGCTGGCGCTGCTGAACAAGCTGGAGGCGGCCGCCTTCGACTGGCTGGTGCCGGGCATGGTCCGCGACAAGGTCGCGTTTGCCTTCAAGGCGCTGCCGAAAACCTGGCGCCGCCACCTGACGCCGCCGACCGAGCACATCACGAAGTTTTTGCAGACCGAAGGCTCGACGCAGGGCGCGTTTGCCGATGCGTTGGCGCGTTACGCCTCGCGCGCCGCCGGTGCGCCGCTCGCGCGCGAGGATGCCGCTGCCATCGACTATCCGCTGCACCTGCGCTGCAACTACCGCGTCGTCGACGAATCGGGCCGCGAACTCGCCTCCGGTCGCGACCTCGCCGCTTTGAAGCAGCAGCTCGGCGAGGCGGCGCAGCTGACCTTCGGCGAAACCAGCACCGGCATCGAGCGCGAGGGCATCAAGGTCTGGGATTTCGGCGAGCTGCCGCCGACGCTCACCTTCACCCGTGCCGGGCGCAAGGTCACCGGTTACCCCGCGCTGGCCGACGAAGGCGACAGCGTGGCGATTCGCCTGTTCGATGTCGAAAGCGTCGCCCGGGACTCGATGCGCGCCGGCGTGGTGCGGCTGGCGCGCCTGGTACTGAAGGAGCAGATGCGCCAGCTCGAGAAAAACCTCAAGGGCTTCGACCAGGCGGCGCTGCAGCTGCGCGCGATTGCCAATGTCGACGACCTGCGCGCCGACCTTGTTGCCGCGATCTGCGACCGCGCCTTCATTGGCGACGACGAACTGCCCAGGGGCCTGAAAACGTTCGAGGACCAGGTCAAGCGCGCACGCACGCGCCTGCCTGCGGTCAGCGAGGCGGCCTGCCGCATGTTCGTGACCATCGCCGCCGAACACCACCAGCTGTCGCTGGCGCTGGGCGCGGCGAAAGGCAACGCCGCGCGCGCCGCCAACGACATCCGCGCGCAGTGCCAGCGGCTGATCCACAAGGGATTTTTCAGCGCGACGCCGTGGCCGCAGCTCACGCACCTGCCGCGTTACCTGAAGGCGATGCAGATGCGCCTGCAGAAATATCCTGCCAACGCCGAACGCGACGCCAAACACGCGGCCAGCATCGCCGAACTGTGGGGACGCTACGAGATGCGCCTCGACCTGCAGAAAAAAGCCGGCGCCGTCGATCCGCGGCTGCGCGAGTTCCGCTGGCACATCGAAGAGCTGCGCGTGTCGCTCTACGCGCAGGAACTGAAAACGCCGTACCCGGTGTCATACAAACGGCTCGACAAATTGTGGACTGCGATGGCTTGAACCCCGTGCGCCGTGGTTACACTTGCGCGCAATCCGGAATAACCGAAAACCCCATGACCGAAACCAGTCCCGACTCGCCGCTGCTGTTCACGCCGATCAAACTGCGCGGCATCACCGCCCGCAATCGCATCGTCAGTTCGCCGATGTGCCAGTACGCGTCCGACGACGGCGGTCCGGAAACATGGCAGCTGGTCAATTTCGGGCGTTTCGCGATGGGCGGCTGCGGCATCGTGTTCACCGAGGAGACCGCGGTCGAAGCGCGCGGCCGCAAGACCCACCACTGCGCCGGCATCTACCATGACAGCCACGTTGCGGCCTACCGCCGCATCACCGATTTCATCCGCGCGCAGGGCGCAGTGCCGGCGATGCAGCTCGGACACTGCGGACGCCGCGCCTCGCAGCACGGCCCGCTGAAAGACCGCGCCAAACTCACTGCGGCCGAGCAGCCCTGGCAGGGCATATCGCCCAGCCCGCTGCCGCCGACGCCCGACGGCGCGATCCCGCGCGAGATGGACCTCAAGGACATCCGCGACACCATCGCCGCCTGGCGCGAGGCTGCGCAGCGATCGCTCGACGCCGGTTACGACATCTGCGAAATCCACGGCGCCCACGGTTACCTGATCCACCAGTTCCTGTCGCCGCTGTCCAACCTGCGTAGCGATGCATATGGCGGCGACCTGCAGGGGCGCATGCGTTATGCGCTGGAAGTCGTCGAAGCGGTGCGTGCGGTGTGGCCGCAGGACCGGCCGCTGTGGTTCCGCGCCTCGGCCGTCGAAGGTCCGGGCGGCGTCTGGGGCATAGAGGAAACGCTGGCGCTGGTGCGTGAACTGAAGCAGCGCGGCGTCGACATGATCGATTGTTCTTCCGGCGGCATTGCCCTCGGCGGCGAGAGCGGTTTGCCCGCGGTGCCCCGAGTGCCGGGGTTCCAGGCCGGATATGCGCGTGAAATCCGCCGTGAAACCGGCATGCCCACCGTCGCGGTCGGCATGATCAGCACGGCGCAGCACGCCGAGGCCCTGCTGCGCGAGGGCCATGCCGACCTCATTGCGCTGGCGCGCGGGCTGATGGACGATCCCAACTGGCCGCTGCACGCGGCGCGCGAACTGGGCGTTGCCGATCCGCTGGCGCTGGTGCATCCGCGCGAAGCGCAGCGCCTGCGCCAGCTCGAACAACATCACCGCGATTACCCGCCGGGAAGCGCGATCGAGATACCTTTCGCTCCCGAAGAGCGGGTGGCCTATTCTTG
The DNA here is from genome assembly GCA_049433545.1 of Burkholderiales bacterium. Classification (GTDB taxonomy): domain Bacteria; phylum Pseudomonadota; class Gammaproteobacteria; order Burkholderiales; family SG8-41. The sequence goes on from JBMTEY010000087.1 coordinate 4,911, forward strand.
GGAAACCGGCATCGCCCGCCGCGATTGATGTCATCAGCCGGGCGCGGTGTGCGCAACGGACAGGGCGTTTCCGGGCAAACGAATCCAGGCAGCGGGTTGCACGTCACTCTTGTGTGCTGTGTCCATGTCGTGGTTCCCGCGTCGCGCGCGGCGGTTTTATTGCCTAATATGGAGCGCCACCGCAAAACATCATTTCACTGGGGGAACAAAGATGCGACAGATTGCACGCCGCAGCATCGGCGTACTTGCCGCGGCCTGTCTGGCCGCGACGGCAGCAGCCGGCTGGGCCGCCGATGCGGCGAAGGATTTTCCGAACAAGCCGGTGCGCCTGATCGCGCCGTTCACTCCGGGCGCCGGCACCGACACCACCGCGCGCATGCTGGCCAAACAAATGGGCGAGCAGTGGGGGCAGCAGGTGATCGTCGACAACCGCACCGGTGCGGCCGGCGCGATCGGCGTCAGCATCGCCAACGACGCCAATCCCGATGGCTACACCATCTGCCTGATTTCGGCGTCGCACAGCGTCAATTCGGCCACCAACACGAAGTTGCCCTACGACCTGACCAAGGACCTTCAGGGCATTTCGCAGGCGACCTCGCTGTTCTACGTGGTCTACATCAATTCCTCGGTGCCGGTGAAAAGCATCCAGGAGATGGTCGCATACGCGAAGGCGAATCCGGGCAAGCTGCTGTTCAGTTCGTCGGGCACCGGCGGACTGCAGCATTTTGCCGGTGAGATGTTCAACCACCTCGCCAAAGTGAAAATGGTGCACGTGCCGTTCAAGGGATCGGCTTCGGGCATCGTCGCCAACCTCGCTGGGGAAGTGCAGGTAGGCTTCGGCACGCTGTTCGGCGTGCGTGCGCACTGGCAGGCGGGCCGGTTGCGCGTGCTGGCGATGAGCAAATCAAAGCGTTCGCCGGCCATTCCCGACATACCGACAGTGGCAGAGGCCGGCGTACCGGGATACGAGGTCGACCAGTGGTACGGCATCATCGGTTCGGCGAAGATTCCGAAACCCGTCGTCAACAGGATCCGCGGCGCCATCGTCACGGCACTCAAGGATCCCGAAGTGGCCAAGCGCCTGGCGCGCGACGGTTCGACACCGGTGGGTTCGACGCCCGAGGAATTCAGCCGCCATATCAAGTCCGAAGTCGACAAGTGGCGCAAGCTGGCGAAGGACGCGCGACTGCAGCTGCATTGATCCGAGCGGATTTCCTTTCCCGCCAAGCCCGTGCGCAGCGGGCTTTTTCATGCCGCGGGTGACGAACGTTTCCCGGGCGCATGATGCCGTGCGCGCATCGGATGTGCGCGATTTCGCAGATGCCGCCGCAGTCTCGGTTGTGGACTTCGCGTTGACTTTGCGCAGCCGTATCGCCACCATGGTTTCATCCGCCGTGCGCATGTTTGCCTCATTTATCCCCATGTGAACCGGCGAGCCGAACAGGCTGCGCGCTTGATCCCCGTGACGCAGCCGTGCCACGAGGAGCCCCGATGGATTTCAGGCTGACCGAACAGCAGCAGATGTTCCGCGACTCCGTCGCCGCCTTTGCCCGCAAGGAACTGGCCGACGGCGCGCTGGCCCGTGCCCACAGCGCGCAGTTTCCCCACGATGTCGCCAAAAAAATGGCGCAAACCGGCTTGCTCGGCATCACGCTGCCCGAAGCCGACGGCGGCGTCGGCGGCACCCTGATGGACGCGGTACTCGCGATCGAAACGGTCGCCACGGTATGTCCGCGCAGCGCCGACGTGATCCAGGAAGGCAACTTCGGCGCAATCCGCGTCCTGGCCCACTTTGCCAACGCCGACCAGAAAAAGCGCTACCTCGCGCCGCTGCTCAGGGGCGAGGAAGTCATCGCGGTGGCGATGACCGAGCCCGGGGCGGGTTCGGCGACCACCGACCTGGTCACCAGTGCGACACCCGACGGCGACGGCTACCGCATCAACGGCCGCAAGGTATTCCCCAATCCGCACGCCGACCAGTACCTGGTCTACGTGCGTTACGGCCCCGGCGTCGGCGGCATCGGCTCGGTGATGCTGCGGCGGACCGCGGCAGGCTTCAGCACCGGCAAGCCGGCCAAGTTCATGTCGGGCAACGACTGGGCGACGCTCTACTTCGACAATGTCTACGTGCCGCCGGAGGACGTGCTGCTCGGGCCCGGCGGCTTCAAGAAGCAGATCGCCGGTTTCAACGCCGAACGCATAGGCAACGCCGCGCGTTCCCTGGCTTACGGCCGCTACTGCTACACGGTCGCGCGCGAGTACGCGATGACGCGCAGCCAGTTCGGCCGCCCCCTGTGCGAGTTCCAGGGACTGCAATGGAAGTTCGCCGACATAAAAATGAAACTCGAGGCCGCGCAGCTGCTGCTCTACCGCGCGGCGGTCAATGCCGACCGCGGTTTTCCGGCGGCCGACGAAACCACGGTGGCCAAACTGATGTGCAACCAGACCGGCTTCGAAGTCGCCAACGAAGCGATGCAGTTGATGGGCGGCCTCGGCTACACCCAGGAAACCCTGGTTGAATACTGCCTGCGGCGCTGCCGCGGCTGGATGATCGCCGGCGGCTCGATCGAAATGATGAAAAACCGGCTGGCGGAAATCATTTTTGAACGGCGCTTTTCGCAGCGCCCGCCGAAACCGGCCGCAGCATGAACATCGAGCAGGAGCGGCTGGAGCTGGGGCGCGCGCTGTTCTCGCCGCGCACCGTGGCGCTGGTGGGGGCATCCGCCGATGCCGCGAAACTGGCCTCGCGGCCGCAGCGCGTGCTGCGCAAACACGGTTACACCGGCACCATCATTCCGATCAACCCCGGCCGCAGCGAGATCAACGGCGACCAGGCGTATCCCGACATCCGCGCGGTGCCGCAGAAAATCGACCATGCCTTCATCATGGTGCCGGCGAAAGCGGTGCCCGGCGTGATCGAGGACTGCGCGGCTGCGGGCGTGAAGGTCGCGACCATTTTTTCGGCAGGATTCGCCGAGACCGGCGAGGAGGGCATGCGCATCCAGCGCCGCATGGTCGAAACCGCGCGCGCCGGCGGCGTGCGCCTGATCGGGCCCAACTGCCTGGGCATCGCCAACGTCACCGGTAACACCGTGCTCTCGGCCAACGCCGTGCTCGAAAGCGAAGTGCTGCTGCCCGGCAGGCTGAGCCTGGTGTCGCAGAGCGGTTCGATGATGGGCGGCACCGTGTCGCGCGCGCAGGAGCGCGGCCTCGGTTTTTCGAAAATGGTTTCGGTGGGCAACGAATGCGACATCGGCGTCGGCGAAATCGTCGACTGCCTGGTCGACGATCCGGACACGCAATGCATCCTGCTGTTCCTCGAGGCATTCCGCGATGCGCCGCGGCTGGGTGCAGCGGCGCGCCGCGCCTTTGAACTCGGCAAGCCGGTGATCGCCTTCAAACTCGGGCGCTCGGCGGTGGGCCGCGAGATCGCCACCACGCACACCGGCGCGATTGCCGGGGCCGACGACGTGGCCGAAGCGTTTTTCCGCGACCACGGCATCATCCGCGTAAAAGTTTATGAAGCGCTGTTCGAGACGCCGCAGCTGGTGACGGGTTACCGGCCGCCCCGCGGCAAACGCGTGGCGGTATTCACCGGCACCGGCGGCGCGGCGGCGATGGTGGTGGACCAGCTGGGCCTCGCCGGCATCGAGGTGGTGCCGCCGGCGCAGCCGGTGATCGACGAACTGGCCGGCAAGGGCATACACATCACTAATGCGCCCCTGACCGACCTGCCGATGGGCAAGGCCGACGGCCCGGTGTATCCGACGGTGATCAAGGCCCTCTACGCTTCGGACCATTGCGACGCCATCGTCGCCGTGCACGGTTCGACTTCGGCGCAGCGTCCCGATTCAGTGCGCGAGCGCACCCTGGCAGCCGGCCGCGGCCCCAAGCCGCTGGCCAATTTCCTCGGGCCGGCGGCGAACGAGGCGCTGGGCATCCTGCAGCGCGGCGGCGCCGCGGCCTTCCGCACGCCGGAAGCCTGCGCCGACGCCGTGCGCGCGTACTGCGAATGGCGGGCGCCGGCCGCGCATCCCGCAGCCGACGCGGCGCTGACTGCAAAACTGGCGGCGGCGCTGCAACAGGCGCGCGGCGCACCGATGAACGAATTCCGCGCATCGCAGGTGCTGGGCAGCCTGGGCATACCCTTTGCCGCCTCGCAGGTCGTGCAGGGCGGCGGCGAATCCGTCGCCACCGGTTTTCCTGTTGTGGCGAAAATCCTTTCCGCCGACATCCCGCACAAGACCGAGGCCGGCGGTGTGGTGCTCGATATTGCCGATGCGACGCAGCTGAAAACCGAAGTCGACGGCATGCTCGCGCGCATCCGCAGCGAACAACCGCAGGCGAAAATCGACGGCGTGCTGGTGCAGCGCATGCAAAGCGGCATTGCGGAAGTCATCGTCGGCTTTCGCCGCGACCGCGACGCGGGCCCGCTGGTGATGGTCGGCGTCGGCGGCATACTCGCCGAACTGGGCGGCGGACACGCGGTGCGGCTGGCGCCGGTGACGCTGGAAGCTGCACGCGAAATGATTGCCGAGGTCAGGGCTTTCGCCGTGCTGCGCGGCTACCGCAACCAGCCGCGCGGCGACCTCGAGGCGCTGGCGCGCGCGGTGCAGGCGCTGTCGCAGCTGGCCGCCGCGGATGAGGTGCAGGAGGCGGAAATCAACCCGCTGCTGGTGCGACAGGACGGCGTGGTGGCGCTGGATGCGCTGCTGCTGCTGCGCCGGGCGTAAGCGGCGGCACGACAGGGTTCGGGAGGAGGGCATATGCAGGACAAGACATCGGGTGCAGACGCCACTGCGCGCCTCGCGCAACACATCACCGCCGCGCGTTACGACCGGCTTGCCGCAGGCACCGTGCATGCGGCCAAACGCGCGCTGTTCGATTTCCTGACCTGCGCGGTGTCGGGCTCGGCGATGCCGGTGTCGAAGACGCTGCTGTCCTATTACGAGGAAACCGACGCCACGCGCAGCGCCGCGGTGATCGGCAGCAAGTCGCGCCTGTCGGCGCCGAACGCCGCGCTGGTCAACGGCGCCAACACCCATGGCCTCGATTTCGACGACGGTCATACCCATGCCTCGGCGCATCCGGCAGGTGCGGTGTTCCCGGCGATCCTCGCCGCGGCCGAGCAGCATGGCCGCTCGCCGCGCGACATCCTGCTTGCGGCCACCATCGGTTACGACGTGATGGTGCGCATCGCCGCGGCCATGCATCCGGGCAGCGCGCGCCGCGGCTGGCACAACACGGCGATCGGCGGCGTGTTCGGCGCGACCGCTGCGGTGTCCTCGCTGCTCGGGCTCGATGCGGCGCAAACCCGCAACGCGCTGGGGCTGGCCGCCAGTTTCGCCGGCGGCATCCGCGAGTATCTCGACGACGGCGCGGAAATCAAGCGCCTGCATCCCGGCAAGGCCGCCCGCGACGGGTTGCTGTGCGCCGAGTTCGCGCGGCGCGGCATCACCGGTCCGGCGCAGGCGCTGGAAGGCCGTTATGGTTTCTTCAACGTCTTCGTCGGCGGCGAGGTCAAGTGGGACCGGCTGTTCGAAGCGCTGGGCGAGCGATACGAGATCGAGGGCGCCTACTTCAAACCCTATCCCTGCTGCCGCCACTACCACGCCGCGATTGACGGCGTCCTCGACCTGCGCGCGCAGCAAGGATTCGCGCCGGCGGAAGTCGCGCTCATCGACATCGGGCTTTATGCCGTGGGCGTGCACGGCCACGACCACAAACACTGCGACAACCTGCTCGATGCGCAGATGAGCGCGCCCTGCGCGGCGGCGCTGGCCGTGGTCGACGGCGGCATCGCAGCACACAACTTCCTGCCCGACAGCCTGGCGCGTCCCGAAGTGCGCCGGCTGATCGAGGCCAGCGACACCCGCATCGATCCCGAATGCGAACGCGTCTACCCCGGACGCCGCTCCGGCGCCGTGCGCCTGACGCTGCGCGACGGCCGCGTGTTAGAGCAGCGCGTGCTCGATCCGCGGGGTGAAGGCGAAAACCCGATGTCGGACGCCGACCTCGAGCACAAATTCATGGTGAACTGCGAGCCGCTGCTCGGCGCCGCCAAATGCCGCAGGCTGCTGGACACGGCATGGCATTTCGACGCCGCGCCCGACGCCGGCGAACTGCGCAGCTGGTAACGGGGCGCGCTGCGGCGATGAAAATCCACGCAGGCTGATCTGTCGAAATCCCGGTTCCCGTGCGACAGCTCAGGAATCCGGATGCAT
>JBMTEY010000088.1:0-10548 GCA_049433545.1 Burkholderiales bacterium
GCCTGGCGGCGGTTGCCGTTGCTGCTGCGGATTTCCGGCAGCCACAGCCGGCGTCCGAACACGGTTTCGACATAACCCCGCTCGCTCGCCTGCTCGCGGGTGACGCGCATGTATTCGGCGACGCCGGGATAACGCTGGAAATAACGGTCCATGTATTGCTGGGCGGCGGCGCGCTCGAGGTTGAGCTGGCGCGCCAGTCCGAACGCCGACATGCCGTAGATCAGCCCGAAGTTGATGACCTTGGCATAACGCCGCTGCTCGCTGTCCACCGACTTGGCATCGACGCCGAAAATTTCCGCGGCGGTCGCGCGATGCACGTCCTCGCCCGCGGCGAACGCCCGATGCAGGTTCGCATCACGCGAGATATGCGCCATGATGCGCAATTCGATCTGCGAATAATCGGCCGACACGATGTGCGAACCTGGCGGCGCGATGAAGGCTTCGCGGATGCGCCGCCCTTCCGCGGTACGGATCGGGATGTTCTGCAGGTTGGGATCGGTGCTGGCCAGGCGCCCGGTCACCGCGGTGGCCTGGCCGTAACTGGTGTGAACGCGGCCGGTGCGGCGATTGACCATGCCCGGCAGCTTGTCGGTGTAGGTCGACTTCAGTTTCGCCAGACCGCGGTATTCGAGGATCAGTTTCGGCAACGGGTGGTCCAGCGCCAGCTCCTCCAGCGACTCCTCGTCCGTGGAAGGCGCGCCCTTGGGGGTTTTCTTGAATGGCTTCAGTCCCTGTTTCTCGAACAGGATTTCCTGGATCTGCTTGGGCGAACTCAGGTTGAAGGGCTGGCCGGCCTGCTCGTGCGCGCGTTTCTCGATCCCGAGCATCTTCTCGCCGAATTCGCCGGACAGGCCACCCAGCAGCTGTTCGTCGAGCAGCACGCCATTGCGCTCCATCGCATAGAGCACGGGCATCACCGGCATCTCGATGTCGGCGTAGACATGGTTCAGCCTGGCGTCGGCGGCGAGGCGCGGATGCAGCGCGTGATGCAGCTGCAGCGTGATGTCCGCATCCTCGGCCGCATATTCCGCAGCGCGTTCGATGCCCACCTGCTCGAAGCCTATGCGTTTTGCTCCCGTCCCCGTGACTTCATCATAACTAATTGTTTTTATTGATAAAATTCTATTCGCCATGGAATCCATGTCATGCCGCTGGTGGCTTTCCAGCACGTAGGACTCGAGCAGCGTGTCGTGAACGACGCCGGCCAGCGCGATGCCGTAGTTGGCGAATACATGCATGTCGTACTTGATGTGCTGGCCGAGTTTTGCGCTGCGCGGGTTTTCCAGCCAGGGTTTCAGCTTCGTCAGCACCCGCTCGCGCGACAACTGCGCCGGCGCCCCGGCATAAACATGGCCCAGGGGAATGTAGGCCGCATGCCCCGGTTCCACCGCCAGGGAAATGCCGACCAGTTCCGCGGCCATCGCATCGAGGCTGGTGGTCTCGGTATCGACCGCGGTCAGCGGCGCGGCTTCGATGCGCTGCAGCCAGGCGTCGAGCGCGGCTTCGGTCAGCACGGTTTCGTAATTGCGTGGATACTGCGGCGCAGGCGATGCCGCGACCGATTCAGGCTCGGCCGCTGACGTCGCGGCAGGAGCATCCTCCGTCCCGCCATTCAGTTCCCGGCGCCAGGTCCTGAATTCGAAGCGGTCGAACAACTCGGCCAGTTTTGCGGTGTTTTGGGGCTGCGGAGCCAGATCGCTGACATGCACCGGCAGTTCAACATCGCACTTGATGGTCAGCAGCGCCTGCGCCTGCGGCAGCCAGTCCAGGGTCTTGCGCAGGCTTTCGCCGACCGCACCGCCGATGTCCCCAGCATTTCTGACGATTTCATCCAGCGTGCCGTACTGTGTCAGCCACTTCACGGCGGTTTTCGGCCCGACCTTGGGCACGCCCGGAACATTGTCGACGCTGTCGCCGATCAGTGTCAGGTAATCGATCATGCGCTCCGGGGGCACGCCGAACTTCTGCAGCACGCCAGAGACATCCAGTTTCTCGTTGGACATGGTGTTGACCAGCGTGACGTCAGGCGTAACCAGTTGCGTAATGTCCTTGTCACCGGTGGAAATCACCACGCACATGCCGTTTTTTTCGGCTTCCCGCGCCAGCGTGCCGATCACGTCATCGGCCTCCACGCCCTCGACTTCCAGCAGCGGCCAGCCCATGGCGACGATCGCTTCCTTCAGCGGTGCAATCTGCACGGCAAGGTCCTCGGGCATCGCCTGCCGGTTGGCCTTGTAATCGGGGTAAAGGTCGTCGCGGAAAGTTTTGCCCTTGGCATCGAACACGCAGGCGCTGTATTCGGCGGGGTAATCCTTGTGCAGACGGCGCAGCATGTTGAGCACGCCGTAGATGGCATTGGTCGGTTCGCCGCGGCTGGTGCGCAGTTCGCGTATCGCATGAAAGGCGCGATACAGGTAAGAGGAGCCGTCGACGAGCAGCAGGGTTTTCATGCGGGAACCGTTCAGGGAAGTCCGGATTATCGCAGAGTTGGCGCGACCATCGGCCGCCGGCGCCGCCTTTCAAAACACCGGCGAAAGCCCGATAATGCGAACGACTGGAGCCGCCCCATGCGACACACACTGATCCTGATCCTGCTCGCCGCGGCCGTTGCCGTGGCGCAACCCGCGGCCGCGCAGAACCGGCCCGGCGCCAATGCGCAGCCGATTCCGGAACCGCCGCCGCCACCGCCGGGTTTCGAACTCGATCCCGCGCTGGAGCCGCAGGTGACGATCCGCAAACGCGGCGAGGACACGGTTGAGGAATACCGGATTGCAGGCAAGCTCTACATGATCAAGGTCACGCCGCCCGGCGGAACCCCGTATTACATGATCGACGAAATCGGCAACGGAAATTTTGCACGCAGGGATGGCCCGGTCCAGGGCATCCGTCCGCCGATGTGGGTCATCCACTCGTTCTGACGGCAGTCATGGCCGTATTGCCCCCGGGCGCACCGCACAGCGCCTGACGATCGCGCAATGTCCGTATTCACCACCGTTACCGAAGATGAACTGCGGCAGTGGCTGCAGGACTACGCTGTCGGCGAACTGACCGGGCTTCGCGGCATCGCCGCCGGCATCGAGAACACCAACTACTTCGTCACCACCGATGGCGGCCGCTACGTGCTGACGCTGTTCGAGAAACTTACACCGCGGGATCTGCCTTTCTACCTGAACCTGATGGCGCATCTTGCCGAACGCGGCGTGCCCAGCGCGCATCCGGTCGCCAACCGCAGCGGCGCCTATCTGGGCGCCCTCAACGGCAAACCCGCGGCGCTGGTGGCCTTCCTCGAAGGCCGCGACCTCGAATCGCCCTCGCCGCAGCAGTGCGCGGCAGTCGGTGCAGTGCTGGCGCGGCTGCACCTCGCCGGGCAGTCCTATCCGGCAAAAATGGACAATCCGCGCGGACCGAAATGGTGGAAAGGGGTGATGCCCGACATCCTGCCGTTCCTCGCGGACACGGAAGCCGCGCTGCTGAAGGAAGAGGTCCGGTTCCAGTCGCTGTACCGTTTCTCCGACCTGCCGCGCGGCGCCATCCACGCCGACCTGTTCCGCGACAACGTGCTGTTCGACGGCGACCGGGTCGCCGGGGTCATCGATTTCTATTTCGCCTGCACCGACGCGCTGCTCTATGATGTCGCGATCGCCGTCAACGACTGGTGCATCGACGATGCCGGCGAACTGGATCCGGCGCGCACCCGGGCCTTCCTCGACGCCTATGCTGCGATCCGCCCCTGCACGCCCATCGAGCGCGGCGCCTGGCCGGTGATGCTGCGCGCCGGGGCCCTGCGTTTCTGGGTGTCTCGGCTCTACGATTTTCACCTGCCGCGCCCCGGCGAACTGACCCACGCCAAGGATCCGGCGCATTTCCGCCGCATACTCGAACTGCGCATCCACGGCGAACACCGCCTGCCGGGACTGACGGCCTGAGGTCCCGCGCCGCGGCGCAACCACTATAATCGGCCATGGCAGAACACGGGGAGGCAGTGATGGAAACTCGCATCGTGGCCGCTGATCGCGGCTGGCAGTGGATTGTCGAAGGATTCCGCATGTTCCGCGGGCAGCCGCTGGCATGGATTGCGATGGTGGTGATCATGCTGGTGATCTCGATCGCCTCCGCGATGATCCCGCTGCTCGGCGCACTGATCCTGAACCTGGTGACGCCGGTTTTTTTTGCCGGGCTGATGATCGCCTGCCGGACCGCGGACCAGGGCGGCGAGCCCCAGGTGGGACAGCTGTTCAGCGCGTTCAAAACCCATGCCGCACCGCTGGTCACCGTCGGCGGCATCTACCTGGTCGGCAACATCATTGCCGTCGGCGCCATGTTTGCTGTGGCGGGCGGCGCAGCGCTGCCGGCGCTGCTCGGCAAGGGCGCGGCCAATCCGGAGGCCCTGCGCACCGCCATGGGCGGACTGATGCTGGGTTTTGCCATAGGCCTCGCGGTATTCGCGCCGGTACTGATGGCGGTATGGTTCGCTCCGCTGCTGATCGTGTTCCGCAACATCGCGCCGATCGAAGCGATGAAACTCTCGCTGCTCGCCTGCTGGCAGAACATGATGCCGTTCCTGGTTTACGGCGTGATCGCCCTGGTGCTGTCGATTGCGGCATTCCTGCCGCTGATGCTGGGTTTCATCGTGCTGATTCCGGTGCTGGTGTGTTCGATCTATATCAGCTACAAGGACGTTTTCCCGGAAACGGAAGCAGAGGAACCGCCGCAACAGGACAATCCGCTGCTGTCCTGACAGGGAATCAGGCCGGGGTCAGCTTTGCATACTCCAGCATCAGCCACTTCAGCCCGGAATCCCTGAAGTTCACCTGCACCCGGGCGTCGGCGCCGCCCCCTTCGGCGCTGACGATGACGCCGGCGCCGAACTTCGCATGCGTCACCGCCTGGCCGATGCGCCACGGGGAATTTTGAGCCTGCATCGCCGGCGCGGTTGATGTGCCACGGGTGCCGGTGCGAGCCGCACCATAGGAAGGCGTCCCCTGGAAGGCATGAACCGGCGCCTGTCGCGTGTGGTTGATCCGCTGCAGCAGGGATTCAGGCAATTCCTGGAAAAACCGCGAAGGCACGTTGTAACGGGTTTGCCCGTGGAGCATGCGGCTCTGGGCCAACAGCAGGTAAAGCCTGCGCCGCGCGCGGGTCAGCGCCACGTACATCAACCGCCGCTCTTCTTCCAGGCCTTCGGCCTCGGTCATGCTGTTCTCGTGCGGGAACAGGCCTTCCTCAAGACCGGTGATGAATACCGCGTGGAACTCCAGCCCCTTGGCTGAATGCACGGTCATCAGCTGCAGCGCATCGGCTCCGGCCTCGGCCTGGTGTTCACCGGCCTCCAGCGCGGCATGGGCGAGGAAGGCGGTCAATTCGTCCATTTCCTCGGGAGGCGCGCCCTCTGCGGGAATCTGGGTCGCGCGCTCGTCGACGAATACCGCGGCGGCATTGATCAGTTCATCGAGGTTCTCCAGCCGGTCGGCGCCTTCTTTCTCGTTGCGGTAATGCGCCTTCAGCCCGCTGTGCTCAATGACATGGGCGATGACTTCCGGCAGCGTCAGGCCGGCAGTGGCGTTGCGCATGGCTTCGACAAGTTTGACGAACGCGGCGATGCTCGCCGCGGCCCTGCCCGAGAGGGTGTTGGCGCAGGCCGACGCCCACAGGCTCATGCCCGCCCCGCGCGCCATGCCCTGCAGCTGCTCCAGGCTGCGCGCGCCGATGCCGCGCGCCGGAAAATTGACGACCCGCAGCAGCGCATTGTCGTCTTCCTGGTTGGCCACCAGCCGCAGGTAGGCGAGCGCGTGCTTGACTTCCTGGCGTTCGAAAAAGCGCAGACCGCCGTAGACCCGGTACGGCATGCCGGCGGTGAACAGGGCATGTTCCAGCACCCGCGACTGCGCGTTCGAACGGTAGAGCACCGCCATGTCGACCAGCCTGATGCCCTCGCCGCGCAGCGTGCGCACCTCGTCGACCACGAAGGCGGCCTCCTCGAAATCCGAGGCGGCCTCGAATACCCGCAGTGGCTCGCCTTTGTCGTCCTCGGTCCACAGGTTTTTGCCGAGACGCTTGCGGTTATGCCCGATCAGCGCATTGGCGGCATCAAGAATGTTGCCGTGCGAGCGATAGTTCTGCTCCAGCTTGATGACCGTGTCGACATGGAAATCGCGCTGCAGGTCCTGCATGTTGGCCGTCGTCGCACCGCGCCAGCCGTAGATCGACTGGTCGTCGTCGCCGACGGCAAAAATCGCATTGTGCTGACCGGCGAGCAGTTGCAGCCAGCGGTACTGCAGACGGTTGGTGTCCTGGAATTCGTCGACCAGGATGTGGCGGAAACGCCCGGCGTAGTGTTCGCGCAGGCCCTCGTTGCGCGCCAGCAGTTCGTAGGAGCGCAGCAGCAGCTCGGCAAAATCGACCACGCCCTCGCGCTGGCACTGGCGGTCGTATTCGGCGTAGAAATCAACCATGCGTCGCGAAAAATCGTCGTAGGGTTCGACCTTGTCGGCACGCTTGCCTTCTTCCTTCTGCGCCGCGATGAACCACTGCGCCTGGCGCGGCGGGTAGCGCTCCTCGTCGACGTTGAGCGCCTTCATCAGGCGCTTGACCAGCGCCAGCTGGTCCTGGGTATCGAGGATCTGGAACAGCTGCGGCAGCCCTGCCTCGCGGTAATGCGCGCGCAGCATGCGGTTGCACAGGCCGTGGAAGGTGCCGACCCACATGCCGCGGGTGTTGATCGGCAGCATCGCCGACAGCCGCGTCATCATCTCCTTCGCCGCCTTGTTGGTGAAGGTCACCGCCAGCACGCTCATCGGGCTGACCTGCCCGGTCTGGATCAGCCACGCCATGCGCGTGGTCAACACCCGCGTTTTGCCGCTGCCTGCGCCGGCAAGAATCAGCGCCGACTGGTGCGGCAGCGTGACGGCTTGCAGTTGCTGGTCGTTGAGTCCGGAAAGGAAGGCTGGCGTCATTGCATGGGGCAGGTTGAACCGGTTTCATTATACGTGAGCAGTACAGGCTGACCGGCGCCCGCAGACCCCGGAACAGCCCAGCGGATATAATTGCGCCTTTCCCCTTTCCCGATCTCCTCCCACCCGATCAGCACCATGCAGCAAAAATACAACCCGCAGGTCATCGAGCGCGACGCGCAGAAATTCTGGGATGACGGGCAGGCCTTCCGCGCCGTCGAAAGTGGCGACAAACCCAAGTACTACTGCCTGTCGATGTTTCCCTATCCGTCGGGCAAGCTGCACATGGGCCACGTGCGCAACTACACCATCGGCGACGTGCTGACGCGTTACCACCGGATGAAGGGATACAACGTGCTGCAGCCCATGGGCTGGGATGCCTTCGGCCTGCCGGCGGAAAACGCGGCCATGGCCAACGGCGTGCCGCCGGCGAAATGGACCTGGGACAACATCGCCTACATGCGCAAGCAACTCAAGTCGCTGGGCTTCGCCATCGACTGGAGCCGCGAACTCGCCACCTGCAGCCCGGACTATTACCGCTGGAACCAGTGGCTGTTCCTGCGCCTGCTCGAAAAAGGCATCGCCTACAAGAAGACGCAGGTGGTGAACTGGGATCCGGTGGACCAGACCGTGCTCGCCAACGAACAGGTCATCGACGGCAAGGGCTGGCGCACCGGCGCCACCGTCGAGAAGCGCGAAATCCCCGGCTATTACCTCGCCATCACCAAATACGCCGACGAACTGCTAGCGGCACTGGACACGCTGCCGGGCTGGCCGGAACGGGTCAAGGCGATGCAGGCCAACTGGATCGGCAAGAGCTACGGTGTGCGTTTCGCCTTTCCGTACACGCTGGACGGCAAAGCCGAAAAGCTGTGGGTGTTCACCACCCGCGCCGACACCATCATGGGCGTTACTTTCGTCGCGGTCGCCGCCGAACATCCGCTGGCCGCGCACGCCGCGAAAAACAATGCCAAGGTCGCCGCGTTTATTGACGAATGCAAACGCAGCTCAGTGATGGAAGCCGACATGGCGACCATGGAAAAGAAAGGCATGCCGACCGGCATCTTCGTCGAGCACCCGCTGAGCGGCGAAAAAGTCGAAGTCTGGATCGGCAACTACGTGCTGATGGGTTACGGCGAAGGCGCGGTCATGGCGGTACCGGCGCATGACGAGCGCGATTTCCATTTCGCGAAACAGTACGGCCTGCCGATCAAGCAGGTGATCGATGTCCAGAAACAGGCTTTCTCCACTGACGCCTGGCAGGCCTGGTACGCCGACAAGGAAAGCGGTGTCTGCTTACACTCCGGCAAATACGATGGCCTTGGCTACGGCGCCGCGGTCGACGCCATCGCCGCCGACCTCGCCGCCAAAAATCTCGGCGAAAAACAGGTGCTCTACCGCCTGCGCGACTGGGGCGTCTCGCGCCAGCGCTACTGGGGTTGCCCGATCCCGATCATCCATTGCCCCGGCTGCGGCGACGTGCCAGTGCCGGACAAGGATCTGCCGGTGGTGCTGCCCGAAGACTGCGTGCCCGACGGCAGCGGCAACCCGCTGCTGAAGCGCCCGGATTTCATCAACTGCAGCTGCCCGAAATGCGGCAAGCCGGCACAGCGCGAAACCGACACCATGGACACCTTCGTCGATTCGTCCTGGTACTACCTGCGTTATGCCTGCGCCGACAACGGCCAGGCCATGGTCGACGACCGCGTGAACTACTGGCTGCCCGCCGACCAGTACATCGGCGGCATCGAACATGCGATCCTGCACCTGCTGTATTCGCGCTTCTGGAGCAAGGCCATGCGCGACCTTGGCCTGATCAGGCTCGACGAGCCGTTCAGGAACCTGCTGACCCAGGGCATGGTGCTGAACGAGATCTTCTTCCGCAAGCCGGCCGCGGGGCGCATCACCTACTACAACCCCGCCGACGTCGAGATCACCGTCGATGCCCAGGGCAACCGCAGCGGCGCGGTGCTGCGCGCCGACGGCCAGCCGGTGGAATCCGGCGGCATCGGCACGATGTCGAAGTCGAAAAACAACGGCGTCGATCCGCAGGCGCTGATCGAAACCTATGGTGCCGACATCGCTCGTTTCTACATGATGTTCACCGCGCCGCCGGAGCAGACGCTGGAATGGTCGGACGCCAGCGTCGAAGGTGCAGCACGTTTCCTGCGACGGGTATGGGCCCTGGGCTACGAAATCGCGCAGCGCCCGGTCGCCGAAATGCCGGCCACGCTGCCGGCCCCGCTGGCCGCAGCGCGGCGCGAAATCCACGCCGTGCTCAGGCAAGCCAACTACGACCTCGGCCGCCACCAGTTCAACACCGTGGCCTCGGCGACGATGAAAATGCTCAATGCGCTGGAAGGTGTGCTGAAGGGCGGTGCCGATGCTGCCGCAGACGCCGTGCTGCGCGAAGGCATGGCCATCCTGCTGCGCGTGCTGTCGCCGATCACCCCCCACATCACCCACCAGCTGTGGCGCGACCTCGGCTACGGCGAGGACATCCTTGCCGCGGCATGGCCGGAGCCCGATGCCGCGGCCCTGATCGAGGACGAAATCGAACTGGTGGTGCAGGTCAACGGCAAGAAGCGCGGCGACGTGCGCGTGCCCAGGGATGCCGACAAGGCGGCGATCGAGGCCGCCGTGCTGGCCCATGCCGAGGTACAGAAATTCGTCGCCGGGCAGCCGGTCAGGAAAGTTGTTATCGTGCCGGGACGCCTGGTCAACCTCGTGGTCTGAACACGATGAAAACGCTGATTGCACTGTTCTGCGCCATGCTGCTCGCCGGCTGCGGTTTCCAACTGCGCGGCGCTGCCAACCTGCCTTTTGAGACCCTCTACGTGCAGGCGCCGGTAGCATCGCAATTCGCCGCCCAGTTCCGGCGCGTCGTCGCCGCGGGCAGCAGCACGCGGGTCGTCAATACCGCCAAGGAGGCGGCGGCAACCCTGATTCTGGTCAGGGAGCTGCGCGAAAAAAGCATCCTGTCGCTGTCCGGTACCGGACGGGTGCGCGAATTCCAGCTTCGTTACCGGGTGTCGTACCGCATGCTCGACAACAAGGCAGTGGAAATCCTGCCGACGACGGAAATCACCCTGACCCGCGACTTCTCCTTCAACGACCAGGACACGCTGTCCAAGGAATCGGAAGAAGCGCTGCTGTTCCGCGACATGCAGAACGACGCCGTGCAGCAGCTGGTGCGCCAGCTGCAGGTGGCCAAGCTGACGCCGGTATCGTAAAGCTGCTCATTCTGCGGTAGCATACGCAGCACCGATGCGACTGCAATCAGAACAACTCGCCGGCCACCTCAAGCGGGACATCCAGCCCCTCTACACGGTATTCGGCAACGAACCGCTGCTCGCCCTCGAGGCCAGCGACCGCATCCGCGCCAAGGCGCGCGCCGAAGGGTACAGCGAGCGCGAAGTACTGACCGTCAATTCCGGATTCAAGTGGAACCAGCTAGCGCTGGCCGGCAATTCGCAGTCCCTGTTCGCCTCCCGCAAGCTGCTGGAGCTGCGCATCCCCACCGGCAAGCCCGGCAAGGAAGGTGGCGAAGCGCTGCAGGCCTACTGCCAGTCGCTGCCGCCGGACACCGTGACGCTGG
>JBMTEY010000089.1:0-10531 GCA_049433545.1 Burkholderiales bacterium
TCCCGCGCGTAACGGCGGATTTTCGCCTCGTCCACCGTGATGCCCAGGCCGGGGCCCGTCGGCACGTCGAAGTGGCCGTCGACGAGGCGGACTGGCTCTGCGACGATGTCGTCGGCGAGATAGGGGCTGGACAGGCTGACGCCCCAGTCGAGCGCCGGTATCGATGCCGCGAGGTGGAGCAGGCCGGCGCTGGCGATGCCGGCCTCGGCGATCTTGCAGGCGAGGTTGACCTTCATGCCGAGGCGGTCGCATAACTGCGCCGCCTCGTACACCGGCGACAGCCCACCGAGCTTGATGGTCTTCAGGCTGCAGCCGTGGGCGGCGTTCATGTCGTGGTGGCGCTGCAGGTCGTCCAGGCTGTGCAGCCCTTCATCGACGCCGATCCTGACGCGGCTGGCCGCAGCCACGCGCGCCATGCCTGCAACGTCATGTGCGGCAACGGGCTGCTCGAAAAATTCGATGCGCGTATCGGCGATGCCGCGCACGAAGCGGATGGCTTCGTCCGGCGTCCATGCCTGGTTGGCGTCAGCGCAGATCAGCACTTCTTTGCCCGCGGCCGGCTTGACTGAAGCCGCAACCGCGCGCGCACGTTCGGCGTCGGCTTCCGGCGAGGCCACGCCGACCTTGATCTTGATCGCGACATAACCCTCGGCCAGCCGCTGTTTCGTTTCGGCGATGTCGCCGTCGGTGCTGCCGGTGCCGATCAGGCGCAGCGCGGGGATGCGCATGCGTCGCGCGCCGCCCAGCAGTTCATGCACGGGTTTGCCCGATTCCTGGCCCAAGGCGTCGAACAACGCCATTTCGATTGCAGCCTTGGCGCCGTTGTTGCCATAAAGGTACTGTCCGGCGCGATGCATGACCGCTGCGATGTCGTCGACGGGCATGCCCTCCAGCTTGTCCGCGAGGTAACGCACCGCGGCGACCATGCTGCCCGGCGTCTCGCCGGTCATGGTCGGCGCCGATGCCGCCTCGCCCCAGCCGCTGATGCCGTCGGCAGTTTCCACGCGTACCAGCAGGTTTTCGGCATTGCGCACTTCCTCGAACGACATCTTCACCGGCTTGATCATCGGCAGGCTGATCGCAATGGCGGTTATGTGTTTGATGCGCATGCGCTGAATCCCCGAAAAAAGCGGCGCCGAAGCGCCGCATAATATCATTTAAAATCAATCAGTTACAAAATTTCAGGCTGGATGCGTGATTTTACAGCTTGCCGATTTTCTGCACGGCCCTGGCCATGCGCTTGTAGTCAGCAGCAAAGAATGCCTTGAAATCTTCCGTATCCAGGTAGTTCGGAACCACCTTGACCTTTTCCAGCGCCGACTTGAATGTGGGATCCATCGCGACTTTGCGTACCAGGTCACGCAGCTGAGTCAGGTTCTTTTCCGGGAGTCCAGCCGCTGTGAACACACCGACCCACAGGTAGGCCTCGGCATCGATGCCCTGTTCTTTCAGGGGCACCACGTCAGGCAGAGCAGGGTGACGCTTGGTACCCCAGCTGGCGATTGCACGCATCTTGCCCGCGGCAACATGGGGATACACGGCAGCGGGTCCGCCGCCGGTGGCATCGACGTGTCCGCCGAGCAGTTGGGTGATGGCCGGTCCGCCGCCTGTCGTCGGCACATGGCGCATTTTCAGGCCGGCGGCATCGAGGAACATGGCCATGGGAACATGGGTGATGCCGTAGGGACCGGAGGATGAAAACGTGCTGGTACCTTTCTGTCCCTTGGCGAGCGCAATGAACTCCTTGACATTTTTCGCCGGCACCGACGGGTGCACGACCATGATCAGCGGATCGGAGCTCATCAGTGCGACCGGCTGGATCTGCGACAGCGCGTATGGCGTCTTGATGCCGTAAAGCTTGTCTTTCTCGATTACAAGATGGAGGTTCGCCGTGGTGACCAGCAGCGTATAGCCGTCGGCCGGCTGGTTGGCCACGAACGCGGTGCCCACTGCGGCGGTGCCGCCCGGGCGGTTGACTACTGGCGCCGGTTGCTTGGTCATGCGCTCGATCACAGATGAAAGCGGCAGCGCGTGGATCTGGTTCATGCCTCCGGGCGGGTTCGGCACCACCACCGTCATTGCCTTGCTCGGGAAATTCTGTGCTCCTGCCCCGAATGCGGCGCAGCCGCAGGCGAGGGCAATCAACAATCGTTTCATCTGGGACTCCTCCAAGGTGATTTATCGGGGCTGCGGCATGACGCGGCCCGCTTAGAATTTGCTGCTCAAAAACGTTAACCTCATATCGATACACTGTCAACCGCGGGCGCAGCAACAGTGACGCGACGGCCTCTCTAGATCAACGGTTTCAATGGTCAGAGGGCGCCCGCCTTGTGTGCGACTGCGGTTTTGACTTTCATGTGAGCTTTCTTTCTAGATCAGGCTACCGATGCGGCGGCACACTGAATTTCTACCCATTGGGCACGTATCCATTTGGCGCATGCAATGTTGTTTTCGAGCAGCGAATACCTAGCACCACCACCGTAGTCCGGCGCTGGAATAATTTCCATTGAGATTTGTCCGAGGGAACTGTCGACACGTGCAGCATGATGTATCAACAACTGGCGCACGACTTCTTTCCATGCTGCAAGCTGTTCTTCCCGCCACTCCGAATGCCATTCTCCCGGCGCGGGCTTGATGAACGGGTACTGCACGCCGCGGCCGTAACTGCCATCCGGATGTTTGGCCCAGATATTGATGGGATTAGCCGGTATCGACGGGCGAGCATGAGCGTGGCTAACGTAGTTGCGCGCGATCCACTCGCTCGCGACATTCCCGGGCTTGAAGGGGTCGAGCACAACGCGGCCAGCCTCCACGTCAGCACGCATGTTCAGCACTTCCTGCTCTTTCGGATTGTCAATTTTGAATATTACATGCGAGTGGTCGAGTGTAATATTAAATTTGGCGCCACGCTTCTCGACCAACTCACCGACGCGCGAAACCCGGCCAAAGTGCTCCGACCACATATTGATATGCACTTCAAAACTCGGTGTCACACCGAGCTTGTTGCCGATTTCAGCCGCTGTTAGATAGCTTTCAGCAACTTCCTCGTCAGTGATGAACTGACCATATGCATCCTACTGCTTGATCTGGATGTTTTGCACGACTGATCCGATTTCCTTAGCAATACGCATATGCCACTCGAGGAGCGGCTCATCACGGCCGCGAGTGTAGTAAAAACCGCCGGCGCGAATTGGCAGCGCATGTTTGACGCTCGCTTTTTGGTAAATCTCCAATTCACCGGTCGGTGGCGTTTCGTCGTAGTAGTCAAAACCAGCTTACTTCGCTAAACGAAAGCGCGCATCGACATCGAAATTGTCACGATCGCTGTGCACCACGGCGTTGCCCGTAATACCGATCAATAAAGGCTTATGCATGCGCTCCTCGTCAATATTTCAAGTCGGATTCAGATTTAAAGTGCGATTTTAATTTACAGGTGTGTTGGACAGAATGTTTGATCCACCCAAAGTGGATTGCAAAACCATTCGCCGAAACGGCTTCGCATCGTATGCTGCTACGCGCTCGGAGGTACTCCCGGATTTGTCAATTATTGCTGAAGCCGGCGTACCCGGCACCGGAGCCGGCACATGGTGCGGCATGCTGGCGCCGACAGCAGTGCCCGTCATGACTAAACTCAATGCGGAGACCGTCAAAGCGCCTGGGCTACCCGATGTGCGTGAACGACTTGGCACACGCGGCGTTGAAGTCATCGGCGGCACATCCAAACAGTTCACCGCCGAAATCGAGTCAGATATACTCTAGTGGAATTACAAGGTGCGCGCGGCCAAATTGCGCGTCGAGCAGTTCTCACATTCCGGAGGCAATAATGTCTTCACCAATGCAATCACCGAATTCAACTAACCGTCACCATTTGAGCAATGCAGAACTAGCGCGCTATCAAAGCGAAGGCTTTCTTGCGCCACTGCCCGCGCTTGGGCCTGAACTCGCGGCCGAAACACTAGCGAAAATTGAGGCTTACGAAAAACAATACGGCGACTTTCCGAGCAAGGGGTTAAAAGCACACTTGTATTTACCATGGATGGAGAACGTTGTACGCCACCCCACGATCCTTGACGCCGTCGAATCGATCGTAGGGCCAGACATACTGTGCTGGTCAAGTCGTTTTTTCATCAAGGATCCGGGCGACGGTGGTTTCGTCTCTTGGCATCAGGATGTAACCTACTGGGGCCTAGATGTTTCGGAAAATATCCTGACCGCATGGATTGCGCTGACGCCAGCAACTCGCGAGAACGGCGTTATGAAAGTCATCCCGGGCACCCATCGCAAAGTAGTAACGCACCGGGAGGGCGCTGCAAGCAACATGCTGTTACGCGGCCAGGAAGTCGCTGTCGAGGTCGACGAAAAACAGGCGGTATTTATGGAACTGGACGCTGGTGAAATGTCGCTGCACCACGGCCTTATGTTTCACGGCTCAGAAGACAATCGATCACAAACGCGCCGTGTCGGTTTTGCCGTGCGTTATATGCCCACGCGCGTTAAAGCGCTCGATGGTCTACCACGTGACAGCGTAATGTTAGTGCGCGGCGTCGATCGCTATAACCATTTTGATCTGGAGCCGAGCGCACTCTATGATCTGGAGCCGGCAGCGGTCGAGCGGCATCGCAAGGCGACCGCTACCTATGCGCAAATCAATCGCGAGTCAGTGCAAAAACACCTTGCCCTGATTGCGGCGCAACAGTAGAAAGCCGCGCATGAAGTCAAAAATCATTGCTGCTGCTTGCTAAGCCTTGTTGTCCTTATTGACGGGCATCGCCGTAGCACAAGGAACTTATACGCAACGTCCAGTTCGATTTATCATCCCGTTTAGCCTAGGGGCGTGGGCGACCTTATCGGTCGAATCGATGCCTCCAAGTTTGGCGGCATCGTCGGGGCCGAGGCGGCTTCGCCCCAGCCTACGGTGCCGTCTGCGGTTTCCACGCGCACGAGAAGATTCTCGGCGTTGTTGATTGCCTCGAAAGCCATCTTCACGGGTTTGATCATCGGCAGGCTGACCGCGATGGCTTCGATGCGTTTGACGCGCATGCTGGTAACCCTCAAACAAAGAAAGCGGCGCCGAAGCGCCGCATAATATCATTTAAAATCAATCAGTTACAAAATTTCAGGCTGGATGCGTGATTTTACAGCTTGCCGATTTTCTGCACGGCCCTGGCCATGCGCTTGTAGTCAGCAGCAAAGAATGCCTTGAAATCTTCCGTATCCAGGTAGTTCGGAACCACCTTGACCTTTTCCAGCGCCGACTTGAATGTGGGATCCATCGCGACTTTGCGTACCAGGTCACGCAGCTGAGTCAGGTTCTTTTCCGGGAGTCCAGCCGCTGTGAACACACCGACCCACAGGTAGGCCTCGGCATCGATGCCCTGTTCTTTCAGGGGCACCACGTCAGGCAGAGCAGGGTGACGCTTGGTACCCCAGCTGGCGATTGCACGCATCTTGCCCGCGGCAACATGGGGATACACGGCAGCGGGTCCGCCGCCGGTGGCATCGACGTGTCCGCCGAGCAGTTGGGTGATGGCCGGTCCGCCGCCTGTCGTCGGCACATGGCGCATTTTCAGGCCGGCGGCATCGAGGAACATGGCCATGGGAACATGGGTGATGCCGTAGGGACCGGAGGATGAAAACGTGCTGGTACCTTTCTGTCCCTTGGCGAGCGCAATGAACTCCTTGACATTTTTCGCCGGCACCGACGGGTGCACGACCATGATCAGCGGATCGGAGCTCATCAGTGCGACCGGCTGGATCTGCGACAGCGCGTATGGCGTCTTGATGCCGTAAAGCTTGTCTTTCTCGATTACAAGATGGAGGTTCGCCGTGGTGACCAGCAGCGTATAGCCGTCGGCCGGCTGGTTGGCCACGAACGCGGTGCCCACTGCGGCGGTGCCGCCCGGGCGGTTGACTACTGGCGCCGGTTGCTTGGTCATGCGCTCGATCACAGATGAAAGCGGCAGCGCGTGGATCTGGTTCATGCCTCCGGGCGGGTTCGGCACCACCACCGTCATTGCCTTGCTCGGGAAATTCTGTGCTCCTGCCCCGAATGCGGCGCAGCCGCAGGCGAGGGCAATCAACAATCGTTTCATCTGGGACTCCTCCAAGGTGATTTATCGGGGCTGCGGCATGACGCGGCCCGCTTAGAATTTGCTGCTCAAAAACGTTAACCTCATATCGATACACTGTCAACCGCGCTGCGTGTCATGCCGGTTCGTGAACCGGGGCAGTTGGCAACGCAGCGCAAACTGGTTAGCCTTGGGCTCATCCATACATCACACTTTCCGGTGCGCGGCAGCGCACCGCCCGCAGGCGACATTCATGACCAAAGACATCCGCTCCATACTGATATACGGCTACGGCGTCATGGGCAGCGGCGTGGCACGCACTTTTGCCACCAACGGCTTCGATACCATGGTGCGCAGCAGCCGTGCCGCGGAACTGAAGGACCTTCCGCCGGGCGTGCGCGCGGTGGCGCAGTTGCCGTCGACGCCGCCGGACCTGGTGCTTGAGCTGGTGCCCGAAGACGTCAAGACCAAGCAGCGGGTCTACGCCGAAGTCGAGGCTGCATATCCGGGTGCGGATGTCATCCTCGCCACCGGAACTTCCGGACTGGATCTGGTCGAGCTCGCCAAACCGCTGAAGCATCCCGAGCGCTTCCTCGGCCTGCACTATTTCATGCCTGCCGACCAGGCCCTCGTCGTCGAAGTAATGGCAGGCCCGCAGACACCTCCGGCACTGGTAGACGCTGCCGCCGCAATGCTGCGCCGTACCGGCAAGGAGCCGGTGGTGCTTTACAAACCCATCGTCGGTTTCCTGGTTAATCGCCTGCAGCATGCAATCCTGCACGAGGCGTACTACCTGATCGAAGCCGGCGTGGCCAGCGCTGCCGACATAGACCATGCGGCGCGGCGCATGCTGGCGCCGCGGATGTGCATCAACGGGCTGATCCAACAGAAGGATATCAGCGGCCTGTCGATCCACGCCGGCGCGCAGGCTTCCATCGTTCCTGAACTGTTCCACAACGGCGTCCCCAATCCGATGCTGCAGAACATGGTCGCGCGCGGCGAAACCGGGGCCGCAGCCGGCAAGGGTTTTTACGACTGGAAAGGCTGTGACACGGATGCGGCGCGCAAACAGTCCTCGGTGCAGCTGGCGAAACTGACGGAATTCCTCGACTCCGAAGTCTTCAAGCCGGCGCCGCGCACGCAGCCCAAGTCGCGCGACCCGCGGCAGTGAACGTTCCCGCGTTTCGCGCTGGCGCGCGCGAAGCGTTCGGCGTACCGGCGGCCGTACTCGGCGCCGGATTCATCGGCTACGGATCCCTGGTTGCCGATGCGGGTTATCCGATCTGGCTGACGCTGGCGGCAACACTGGCGATCTGGGCATTGCCCGGCCAGCTGGTGCTGCTTGAAATGCATGCGGCTGACGCCGCCGTCGCCGCCACAGCGCTGGCGGTATCACTTAGCGCCGCGCGTTTCCTGCCGATGACGATGACCCTGATGCCGCTGGTGCGCGGCGCGCCGCCGCGTCCGCGTTGGCATTTGCTGCTGGCGGCACAACTGGTATCGATGACCACCTGGGCAGTCACCATGCGCCGCTTCGACGGCATGGAGGTCGAGGCGCGCTGGAATTATTTTCTCGGGTTTTCAGCGGTGTGCATGGCCGCCGCGTTGATTTCCGCGCTGGTCGGCCAGCTGTTGTTGAGCGCACTCCCGCCGCTGGCGCGTTACGGTCTTGCACTTCTGACACCGCTGTATTTTTTCGTGACCCTGGTCGGCGAGGCGCGCAGCCGTTCTGCCATCGCCGCGCTGGCCTGCGGCGCGGCAACGGCGCTGGCGCTGCATGCCGTGGCGCCGGGCTGGAGTCTGCTCGGTGCCGGGTTCATCGGCGGCACGGCGGCGTGGCTGCTGCGGAGGAAACATGTCCCCGTCCGCTGAACTGTGGCTGCTGATGCTGGCTTGCGCCGGCGCGACCTATCTGTGGCGCGGACTGGGCGTGCTGCTGTCGGGACGGCTGCAGCCGGACAGCGCGCTGTTCGAATGGATTTCCTGCGTAGCCTATGCGCTGGTCGCCGGACTGATCGCGCGCATCATCGTTGCACCCTCGGGCCTGCTTGCGCAGACTGCGCTGGTCGAGCGCTTGCTGGCCTGCGCCGTTGCTTTCGCGGCTTACCGGCTGAGCCGCGGCAACATGTTCGTCGGCCTGCTTGGCGGCGTGCTTTTTTTCATCGGCATCATCCATGTGCGTGCCGCGTTCCATTAAAATTCCGCGATGAACGGCAGAATCGTTTTGACGCGCGAAGGCCCGGTGGCAACGGTGGCCATTGCCAACCCGGCCAAGCTGAATGCCTTGACGGTGGCGATGTGGCGAGAACTGGCAAATGTCATGAAACGGCTCGCGGCCGATGACAGCCTGCGCTGCGTGGTGCTGCGCGGCGACGGCACGGAAGCTTTTGCGGCCGGCGCCGATATTGCCGAATTCGCCACCGAGCGCGACAACGCGGAGCAGGGCAAGGCCTATCATCGCGAACTGGTCTTCGGCGCCCTGCGCGCGGTCGGCGAGTGCCGGCATCCGACGGTGGCGATGATCCACGGCGCCTGCGCCGGTGGCGGGCTGGAGCTGGCCTGCATGTGCGACCTGCGTATTGCCGGAAACAGTGCGCGTTTCGGCGTACCGATCAACCGCCTCGGTTTTTCGATCGCCTGGGATGAACTGTCGGCTTTGCTGCCGCTGGTCGGTCGTGCGGTGGCGCTGGAAATCCTGGTCGAGGGCCGGGTCTGGAACGCCGCGGAGGCGATGGACAAGGGTCTGTTGACGCGGCTGGTGGACGATGACGCACTGGCGGCGGAAACGGCGGCTGCGGTGCAGCGTATCGCTGCCGGCGCGCCGCTGGTCGCGCGCTGGCACAAGCAATTCATCCGCCGCCTGACGCCGCAGCCGGCGCCACTGAGCGAAGCCGAGATCGACGCCAATTTCGATTACTTCGCCACCGAGGATTACCGCATCGGCTACGATGCCTTCATGAACAAGCGTAAGCCCCGCTTCGTCGGGCGCTGAGTAACACAACTTATCGGGGACAACATGGCCGGACCGTTATCGCATATCAAGGTGCTGGACCTTTCGCGGGTGCTCGCGGGTCCGTGGACTGCGCAGAACCTCGCCGACCTGGGGGCTGAGGTGATCAAGGTGGAGCGTCCCGGCAAAGGCGACGATTCGCGCGGCTACGCCCCCCCGTTCCTGAAAGATGAGCAGGGTCGCGAAACGAAGGAGGGTGCCTATTTCTGCGCCGCCAACCGCGGCAAGAAATCGATCACGGTGAACCTGAGCAAGCCCGAGGGCCAGCAGCTGGTGCGTGAACTGGCCAAAGGCGTCGACGTGCTGGTGGAAAACTACAAGGTGGGCGACCTGGCGCGCTACGGCCTGGGCTATGACGATCTCGCCAAACTCAATCCCGGATTGATCTACTGCTCGGTCACCGGTTTCGGCCAGACCGGGCCGTACAAGGACAGGCCCGGTTATGACTTCATGGCGCAGGGCATGGGCGGGCTGATGAGCATCACCGGCGAAGCCGACGGCATGCCCGGCGGTGGTCCGCAGCGTGTCGGTATCCCGATCATCGACATGACCACCGGGATGTACGCCACGATCGCGATCTGCGCGGCGCTGGCCAACCGCGCGGTGACCGGCAAGGGGCAGTGGATCGATGTAGCGCTGCTCGACAGTTGCGTGGCCTTCCTCGCCAACCAGGCGATGAACTACTTTGCCACCGGCGAGTCACCCTCGCGCATCGGCAACGCGCACCCGAACATCGTGCCCTATCAGACCTTCAAGACCAAGGATGGCGCCATCATCCTCGCCTGCGGCAATGACAACCTGTTCAACAAGTTCTGCGAAGCGGCGGGGTGTGCAGAATTGCCCAAGGACGCGCGTTTCGCCAACAATGCCGAGCGCGTGAAAAACCGGGTCGAGATTACGCGGCTGCTCAACGCGGTGTTCGAAAAACGCACGACCAAGGAGTGGGTGAAGCTGCTCGACGACGCAGGCGTAGCCAACGGGCCGATCAATACCATCAAGGAAGTGTTCGAGGAACCGCAGGTGATCGCTCGCGGCATGAAATTCGAACTGCCGCATGCGGCGGCCGGCAAGGTGCCGCTGGTTGCGAGCCCGATGAAATTCTCAGGCACGCCGCTGAAGCACGATATTCCGCCGCCCGTGGTGGGGCAGCATACCGACGAGATTCTGCGCAGCGTACTCGGAAAAACCGATGCTGAAATCGCCGCGCTGAAAGCTGCCGGGGCCGTATAGGCAGCGTTGCCGGCAACGCGCCTTGAAAATCCGGTTCAGAAGAAACTGACCAGCATCTTCGTCGCCAGCAGGAACAGCACCACGGCGAAAATCTTCTTCAGCACCGTGCCTGGCGTACGGTGGGCAAGCCGGGCACCTACCGGCGCCAGCAGCACGCTGGAGATGACCACGCCAGCCAGCGCCGGCAGATAGACATAGCCCAGGCTGTAATCCGGCAGTCCCT
>JBMTEY010000090.1:0-10438 GCA_049433545.1 Burkholderiales bacterium
CCCAACACTACTACTTCTTCTTGGCTGCTTTCTTCTTACCAGCTTTTTTCTTTGCTTTTTTCTTCGCTGCCATCATCGTCTCCTTAAAAGTTAACTTAGGCATCGTTTGAATGCGGCTTTTGTTCCGCACTACCAGCACACGATTTTCAGGAACATTTCACATCGCTGTTACCGTGTTCCGCCAAAAAATTTTGGTGAAAACCGAGTTTGGTGCTCCAATTCTATGCTATGGCGAAAAAAAAATGCAATACCTTTGTCAAATTTATTTGATCGTACCGATCCGGATGTGGATTTGCGGCAACAGTGCACAGGCAACACAAAAACATGTACGGCACGCGTTTTTGATGCCGTCAATCCGGCAAACGATGTTCAGGCGCCATCAGCATGGCGACCGATTCGCGATCGCGGATGGCAAAAATACGGCCGCCATCAACCATGATTTCGGCAGCACGCGGGCGCGTATTGTAATTGGACGACATGCTCATGCCGTATGCGCCGGCCGACGCAATCGCCAGCAGATCCCCGGTATTTACCGCCAGATCGCGATTGCGCGCGAGGAAGTCGCCGCTCTCGCAGACCGGACCGACGACATCGTATTTGCGCACTGCGGCAGTGGACCGGCGCAGCGGCAGCACGTCATGCCAGGCATCGTACAGCGCCGGCCGGATCAGGTCGTTCATTGCAGCGTCGACAATGGCAAAGTTCCGGTCCGGTCCGGTTTTCAGGTACAGCACTTCGGTCACCAGGACGCCGGCGTTGCCGGTGAGCAGCCGGCCCGGTTCCAGCAGCAGTTTTTGCGGGCGCGTCTGCAGCGCCAGCATCAGGGCTCGCGCATATTCGATGACTGGCGGAGGTGATTCGTCCTGGTAGCGGATGCCGAGGCCGCCGCCGAGGTCGATATGGGCGATGCTGATGTCCTCGAGCGCCAGCGCGTCGACCAGCGCCAGCACCCGTTCCAGCGCGGCGATGAAGGGCGCGATTTCGGTGAGCTGCGATCCGATATGGCAATCGACGCCTTCGATTTTCAGGTGAGGCAGCGCCTGCGCCCGGCGGTAGAGGGCCAGGGCATCGGCATAGGCGACGCCGAACTTGTTCTCCTTGAGACCGGTGGCGATGTAGGGGTGGGTCCCGGCGTCCACGTCCGGGTTCACCCGCAGGCTCACCGGCGCGCGCACGCCCATTTCCCCGGCAACCCGGTTCAGCAGTTCGAGTTCCGGCGCTGATTCGACGTTGAAACACAGGATATCGGCGCGCAGGGCATCGCGCATTTCGGCGGCAGTCTTGCCGACCCCGGAAAAAATCACTTTCCGCGGGTCGCCGCCGGCGGCGATGACGCGCGCCAGTTCGCCGCCTGACACGATGTCGAAGCCGCTGCCCAGGCGGGCGAACAGGTCGAGTATCGCGATGTTCGGATTGGCCTTGACGGCATAACACAGCAGGTGGTCGCGGGCGGCGAATGCGGCGTCAAAATCGCGCCACGCGGCGGTCAGCGCCGTGCGCGAATAGACGTAACAGGGCGTGCCGAACTGCGCCGCGATGCGCGACAGCGGCACCTCGTCGGCATGCAGTACCCCGTTGCGGTAGGTCAACGGATTCATGGCGATTGCGGCGATGCGGCAGGTGTGACGGGTTTTGGTGCCTGCTTTTTGGCACCCGGCTTCTGGTCCGGCAGATACAGCGGGCCTTTGTAGCCGCAGCCGGCGACGGACAGGATCAAAACCAGTAGAAGCAGTATCGGGCGCACGGAAGACCTGGCCGTCTGATGGAAGGGTAATGGGTCAGCGCGGGAAGTGGCGCAAAGTGTAGCACAGCACTTCGTGCATTCCCGGCGTTAGAGCAGCAGGTAACGGTGCGCATCGCGGCGCAGCGCGGCGCGGCGTTGCGCGTGATCGGGCACCAGTTCCGCGACCGTGCGCCAGAACGCCGGTGAATGGTTCATCTGCCGCAAATGCGCGACTTCATGGGCTGCCACGTATTCGATCCACCCTGGAGGAGCCTGGATCAGGCGCCAGTTGATGCGGATGCGCCCGCCGGCATGGCAGCTGCCCCAGCGTGTGCGCGCATTCGACAGGCGCACCACCGGGTCGGCGACGCCGAGTTGCGCGCTGTAACGGCTGCAGCATTCGGCAAAAAAGGGCAGTGCCTGCTGCCGCAGCCAGTTGTGTACGCGCTGCGCGATGTCTTCCGCGACCAGGCCTTGCGGGCCGCAGTACAGCATTGAGCCTTCCTTCAGGGGGGCGGCGGCATCTTCACGCGCTGCCAGCAGCAGCGGTGCGCCCAGGAACATGATCTGTTCGCCGGTTTCCCAGCGCCGGGGCGGCGGACGCCGGGACTGCCATTCCCCGACCTTGCGCATGACCCAGGCCCGGTGCTCGTGCAGTACGGCCTCGATTGCCGATTGCGTGGCGCGCTGCGGCGCTGCCACGCGCAGCCCGCGTTCGTCGATAGCCAGCGAAATCGAGCGACGGCGCGGCGACCGGCGCAGCGCGTAGCTTATGCGCAGGCCATCCAGCATGACGTGTGAGCCATCGTTCACCAGGTCTGCCGGGTTTTGCAGTGGAAGTGGCCGTGGCATGCGGGTGCTCATGGCGCCGGCGACGGATAATCCGCCAGCCGCGGCATTTCGGACTCGATCCAGTGTTCGACCTGGGTCGCCAGCACCTCGGCATCCATGCCTGCGGGGTCGATGGGGGCGCCGATGCTGACGGTGATCAGGCCGGGACGCTTGAAGAATGCGTTGCGCGGCCAGCACAGCCCGGCGTTGTGCGCAACGGACAGTACCGGCGTTCCGGTCTGCACCGCCAGTCGTGCGCCGCCGGGACGGTATTTGCCGCGCATGCCCGGCGGGATGCGTGTGCCTTCGGGGAAAATCACGATGCTGAACCCGGTGGCCAGGCGCTCGCGGCCCTGTTCGACCAGTTGCTGCAGGGCTTCGCGACGCAGGCTGCGGTCGATGGCGATGGGCGAGAGCATTGCGAGTCCCCAGCCGAAAAACGGCACGCGCAGTAACTCTTTTTTCAGCACCCACACCTGCGGCGGAAAAATCAGCTGGAAGGCCAGCGTTTCCCAGGCCGACTGGTGCTTGGAAAGAATGATGCAGGGCTCGTGCGGGATGTGTTCTGCACCGATGACACGGTAACGGATGCCGCAGATCGCGTCCGCGGCCCACATCACCAGCCGCGTCCATTGCGTGATGATGCGGTAGCGGGTCAGCGGCGGCAGCGGGAAGGTCAGCAGCGCGAGGAAGGCGAATACCGGGGTGATCAGGGTCAGGAAAGCGGCAAACAGCGTCGAACGGATCGCGATGAACGCCATTATTTGAGCAGGTTCTGCACGGCTGCGGCGAGATCGGCGTACACCGGGGTCTGCTCCGGGAACCCGCCCTCCTTGCGCGTCTTTTTGCCCTTGCCGGTCAGCACCAGCAGCGGTTGCGCGCCCACAGCCAGCGCCGCTTCGATGTCGCGCAGCGAATCGCCGATGAAGGGCGCGCCCTCGAGGCTGATGCCGAAGCGGCGCGCGATTTCCTCCAGCAGCCCCGGTTTCGGCTTGCGGCAGTTGCAGCCGGCGTCCTGTGCATGGGGGCAGTAGAAAATGCCGTCTATGCGCCCGCCGACCAGCCCCAGAGCGCGGTGCATCTTGTCGTGGATCGCATTCAGCGTCGCCATGTCGAACAGGCCGCGGCCTACGCCCGACTGGTTGGTGGCGACCACCACCCGGTAACCGGCCTGGTTGAGCAGCGCAATGGCCTCAAGGCTGCCCGGGATCGGTTTCCACTCCTCGGGGCTCTTGATGTACGATGTGCTGTCCTGGTTGATGACGCCGTCGCGGTCGAGGATGACGATTTTCATGCGGCGAGCCTGGAAATGTCGGCGACGCGGTTGAAGGCACTTTCCAGCCGTGCCAGCAGCATCAGCCGGTTGGTGCGTAGCGCCTGGTCTTCAACATTGACCATCACCTTGTCGAAAAACGCGTCTACGGAGGGTTTGAGCACAGCCAGTGCGGTCAGGGATTCGGCAAATTTACCGGCTCCGAAAGCGGCATTTGCGATTGCATCGGCTTTGACAAAAGCCTGGTGAAGGCCGATTTCTTCCGGTTCGGTCAGGCGCGTTTCCGAAAAGACGTCACTCTTTGCGGGCGGAGATTTCTGCAGGATGTTCTTGATGCGCTTGTTGGCGGCAGCAAGGCTGGCGGCTTCCGGCAATTCGGCAAAAGCGCGTACGGCCGCCAGTTGCAGCGGAATATTGCGCAATTCCGCGGGCTTCATACTCAGCACGGCTTCGATTTCCTGGGTGGTATATCCGGCATCGGCGAAATAACCACGCATGCGTTCGAAGAAGAAGGTTTCGAGATCGGCGTTTGCGGCAGCGAGTTTCAGTTCTTTCGGAAAAACGGAAAACGCGTCCCGGATCAGTTCATCCAGCGGCAACGGCAGGTTGCGTTCAACCAGAATCCGGATTACGCCCAGCGCATGCCGGCGCAGCGCAAACGGATCGCGATCGCCGGTCGGCAACTGGCCGATGCCGAACAGGCCGGCCAGCGTTTCCAGTTTGTCGGCCAGCGCCACCGCGCAGGCGACCGGGCTTTCGGGCAACTGGTCGCCGGCAAAGCGCGGCTGATAATGCCCGGCAATGGCATCGGCCACCGCTGCGGGCTCGCCGTCGTGCAGCGCGTAATAACGCCCCATGATGCCCTGCAGTTCCGGAAATTCGCCGACCATGCCGGTCACCAGGTCGGCCTTGGCCAGCCACGCCGCGCGTTCGGCCAGTGCGGCATCGGTTTTCAGCAGGCGCGCGATTTTTCCTGCCAGCAGTTGCACGCGTTCGACGCGTTCGAGCTGGGTGCCGAGTTTATTGTGATAAACGACTTTGCCCAGAAGCGGCACCCGCGTTTTTAGTCGCTCCCTGCGGTCCTGGTTGTAGAAAAACCGTGCATCCTCCAGTCGCGGCCGGATCACGCGCTGGTTGCCGCTGATGATATGTGCCGGATCGGCGACCTGCATGTTGCTGACGATCAGGAATTTGTTGGTCAATTTCCCGGTGTTGTCGAACAGAGGAAAGTATTTCTGGTTCTGGCGCATGGTCAGGATCAGGCATTCCTGCGGTACTTCGAGGAAGCCGAGATCGAAGGCGCCGACGTACACCGATGGATGCTCGACCAGCGCGGCGACTTCATCGAGCAGGTCCTGGTATTCGCCCAGCGAGGACTTCTGCTTTTTGGCTTCCGTCTGCAGCAGTTCGTCGATCATGGCCCGGCGTTTGGCGAAATCGGCGATGACCATGCCGTCCTTCGCCAGCACGGTTTCGTAGGCTTCGGCATCGGGAATCACCAGTTCGGCCTTGCCCATGAAACGGTGACCGCGGGTTTTGTTGCCGGAGGCGACGCCGAGCACGCTGCCCGTCACCACGGCTTTGCCGTGCAGCATCACCAGACCGTGCGCCGGGCGCACGAACTCGGCATCTCCGCCGCCCCAGCGCATCATCTTGGCCACCGGCAGGCGTTTTAAGGCCGTCTCGACTATGATTGGCAACGAAACGGCAAGCTTGTCGCCGCTGACATTCAAATCATAGAAGAACGTTTCGGACTTACCGTCCATCTTTTTGGTGAAGAACTGGATCTCGGTTTCAGGAATCTTGCGAGCGGCCAGTTTTTTCTTGAGCGCCACAGACGGATGACCGTTTGCGTCCAGAGCAACCGATACAGGCATGATTTTTTCGGTCTGCATGCGATCCGGAGCCTGAGCGATCACTTTGGTGATTGAGACAGCAAGCCGGCGCGGCGTGGCGAATTGGCGCAATGCATAGCCTTCGCCCAGCAAATACGAAGCAGCCAGTCCCCGCTGCACCTCTTCGGCAAATACAGCGCTGAGTTTGGGCAGCGACTTCGGCGGCAGTTCCTCGGTCAGCAGTTCGACCAGCAGCGTCGCAGCGCTCATGATGCGCGCACCATCGGAAAGCCGAGTTTTTCGCGCGATTCGTAATAGGCCTGTGCCACCGCTCGGGCCAGTGCGCGCACGCGGCCGATGTAGGCGGCGCGTTCGGTGACCGAGATCGCGCCGCGGGCGTCGAGCAGGTTGAAGGTGTGCGAGGTTTTCATCACCATTTCATAACCCGGCAGCACGCATGCGGCTTCGATCAGCCGCTTCGCTTCCTGTTCGTATTCACTGAAATGGCGGAACAGCATTTCGGCGTTCGACAGTTCGAAGTTGTAGCGGGACTGTTCGACTTCGTTCTGGTGGTAGACGTCGCGGTAGGTCACGCCCGGCGTCCAGGTCAGGTCGAACACCGACTCCACGCCCTGCAGGTACATCGCCAGCCGCTCAAGGCCGTAGGTGATTTCGCCGAGCACCGGCTTGCACGGCAGGCTGCCGACTTCCTGGAAGTAGGTGAACTGGGTAACTTCCATGCCGTCCAGCCACACTTCCCAGCCCAGTCCCCAGGCGCCCAGCGTCGGTGATTCCCAGTCGTCTTCAACGAAGCGGATGTCGTGCACCTTGGGGTCTATGCCCAGCGCCCGCAGCGAATCGAGGTAGAGCTCCTGGATTTCCGCCGGTGACGGTTTCAGCACCACCTGGTACTGGTAGTAGTGCTGCAGGCGGTTGGGGTTGTCGCCGTAACGGCCGTCCTTGGGGCGGCGCGAGGGCTGCACGAACGCGGCCTTCCACGGTTCGGGGCCGATCGCACGCAGGAAGGTTGCGGTGTGGAAGGTGCCGGCGCCGACTTCCATGTCGTACGGCTGCAGCAGCGCGCAGCCCTGGCGGTCCCAGAACTGGTTCAGCGTCAGAATGATTTGCTGGAAGGTTTGCATCGGCAGGGGCGCAGGTAAGCCGCGAATTTTACAGGGTTTGCCGCGGTGCGCCAAAAGCGCAGGACGCTGGTTTCAACCGCGGCGGCGCAGGAAAAACGCGAGAGCGATCAATGCCGCGCACAATGCCAGCGCCGGGTAGTTGCCCCAGCGCACATAGGGCGTGGCGCCGCGCATGCCGGCGACTGTGTGCGTCAGCGTCGTCCGTGTGAATTCCGGGGCGACGGCTTCGACCCGGCCGGCCGGGTTGATCACCGCGGTCATGCCAGTGTTGGTCGCGCGCAGCATGTAACGACCGGTTTCCAGCGCGCGCATTTGCGCGATCTGCAGGTGCTGCTGGGGCGCGATCGAGCGGCCGAACCATGCCACGTTGCTGACGTTGACCAGCAGCGTGGCCTGCGGCAACTGGCGGATGATTTCCTCGCCGAAGGCATCCTCGTAGCAGATGTTCACCGCGACCCGTTCCCCGGCCACCTGCAGCGGTTGCTGGTCGGCCGTGCCGCGCGCGAAATCCTGCAGCGGAATCGCCAGCATCGATACCAGCTCGCCGAGCAGCGGACGCAGCGGGATGAATTCGCCGAAGGGCACCAGGTGGCTTTTGCGGTAAGTCTGGCGATCAGCGGTGCCCAGCGAAATCACGCTGTTGTAGTAATCCCCGCCCGGCAGGCGTTCCGGCACGCCGACCAGCACGTCGCCGTTATTGCGGCGCATGTGCGCGGCCAGCGTTTCCAGGTAATCGGCGGGCACGTCGCGCAGGAATATCGGCAGCGCGGTTTCCGGCAGGATCACCAGCCGGCTGCCGCTGGCGCTGACCAGCGCTTCATAGTCGGCGAGTGTTGTGCGCAGATGGTCTGCGCGCCACTTCAGGTCCTGCGCGATGTTGCCCTGGAGCAGGCTCACCGACAGGCGCGTGCCGGTGGCTTCGGTCCAGGCGACGGATTTCAGTGCGGCGCCGGCAATCCACACCGCGACCAGCGCTGCCGGCCACGGCCACAGCGTGCGCAGGTTCCGTCTTTCTGCGAACAACATCGACAATGCGCCGGCGCTGGCCAGCAGCAGCAGCGTTACGCCGTGCAGACCGAGCAGCGGGGCGAAACCGGCGAGGGGACTCTCCGGCACTTGCGAGTAGCCGGGATTCAGCCACGGAAAGCCGGTGAACAGCCAGCCACGCAGCCATTCGACGAGGGTGAATGCGGCGGGCACAAACAGGATCCAGTTCAGCGCATCGGGGATCGCGAAGCGCCGGCTCAGGTAACCGACGATGGCCGGATGCAGGGCAAGGTAGGCACAGAACAGCAGCGTGACAGCCGCGGCCAGCGCCTGCGGCATTGCGCCGAATACGTTGAGGCTGATGTACACCCACGAGACGCCGGCGAGGAACCAGCCAAGCCCGAAAAAGAAACCGAGCAGCGCCGCCGCGCGCGCATCGGCAGCGCGGCGCCACAGCAGTAACAGGGCGGCGAAACTCAGCAGCGGCAGCGCATGGATCTGGAACGGCGCATAACCGAGGACGGTGGCAGCACCCAGCGCCGCGGCGACGGCCCACTCGGCGATGCGGCGTGACGCGGGAGCGGGCATGGGCGGTGTCGAGATCTACCTAAAACATCAATAAAAACAATTAATTGCGATCTACGCCGGGGGCTTGTCCAGTTTTTTTGCGACCTGCAGCAGATAAACGCGGCGACTGTCGGCGCGCAGCACGCGGAAGTTCAGCGTGTCGATGACCAACTGTTCTCCGCGTTTGGGCACGCGGCCGAAACGCTGCAGCACCAGTCCGCCGATGGTGTCGAATTCCTCGTCGCTGAAGTTGGTGCCGAAGGCGGCGTTGAAATCGGCAATCTCGGTCAGCGATTTGACGCGCCAGATGCCGCGCTTTTCCTGGACGATGTTGTCTTCGGCCTCGTCGAAATCGTATTCGTCCTCGATGTCGCCGACGATCTGTTCGAGGACGTCCTCAATGGTGATCAGGCCGGCCACGCCGCCGTATTCATCGACGACGATGGCGATGTGGTTGCGGTTCTTGCGGAATTCCTTGAGCAGCACGTTCAGCGGTTTTGATTCCGGGATAAACACCGCCGGGCGCAGCATGTCGCGTACGTTGAACTCCTCCTCTCCGGCGTAATATCGCAACAGGTCCTTGGCGAGCAGGATGCCGATGACGTCGTCCTTGCCCTCGCCGATGACCGGAAAGCGCGAGTGTGCGGTCTCGATGACCAGCGGGATGAAGCGATCCGGCGGTTCGTTGACGTCGATGACGTCCATTTGCGCGCGCGGCACCATGATATCGCGCGCCTGCATTTCGGAAACCTGCAGCACGCCTTCGATCATCGCCAGGCCATCGGCGTCGAGCAGGTTGTGGTCATGCGCCGAGCGCAGCAGCGTGATCAGCTGTTCGCGGTCTTCGGGTTCACGCAGCAGCAGCGTGGAGAGCCGTTCGAGTAATGTGGGTTTTTGTTGTTCGTCCATGGGCTGAGTGGTTGTTATGCGCCGCGGGCGGGAAGCGTGCGGTAAGGGTCAGGATACCCGAAGCGCGCCAGCAGGGCGCGCTCACGGCGTTCCATCATCGCGGCGTCTTTTTCGTTTTCGTGATCGTAACCCTGCAGGTGCAGCACACCGTGCACCAC
Organism: Burkholderiales bacterium; assembly: GCA_049433545.1. Classification (GTDB taxonomy): domain Bacteria; phylum Pseudomonadota; class Gammaproteobacteria; order Burkholderiales; family SG8-41. Next base: position 9,426 of record JBMTEY010000090.1, read on the forward strand.
CATGTGTGCGTAATGCGCCGCCACCGTTTTGCGCTGTGCGCGCGCCTCGCGGGTGATCACCGGCGCGCACAGCGCCAGGTCGCCGGCGTAGGGCGGCGAGTCACGGAACACGAAGGTCAGCACGTTGGTGGCGTAGTCCTTGTGCCGGTAGCTGCGGTTGAGCCTGCGGCCTTCGGCTTGGCCGACGATGCGGATGGTGATCTCTGCGTCAGCGGCCAGTGCGGCCCGCGCCCACAGCCGGATACGCGAGGCTGCGGGTATGTTGCGCGCGGCTGCGGCTGTCTGCACGGTGATCCGCGGCATGCGGGTGCGCCGGGTGGTGGCGGTCATTTTTTTCTGCCCCGCGGTTCATCCTGACCGTCGTTGAGTTTGCCGTGACGGTCATAGGCATTGACGATGCGCTGTACCAGCGGATGGCGTACTACGTCTTCGGAGTTGAAGTGGGTAAAGGCAATGCCGCGCACTTTTTTCAGCACGGCCTGCGCTTCGACCAGTCCGCTGACCATGCCTTTGGGCAGGTCGACCTGGGTGACATCGCCGGTGATCACCGCCTTGCTGCCGAAGCCGATGCGGGTGAGGAACATCTTCATCTGTTCGCGCGTGGTGTTCTGCGCTTCGTCGAGGATGATGAAGGCGTGGTTCAGCGTGCGCCCGCGCATGAACGCCAACGGCGCGATTTCGATCGCGTGGCGCTCGAACATCTTGGTGACCTTGTCGTAACCCATCAGGTCGTAGAGAGCGTCGTAGAGCGGGCGCAGGTAGGGGTCGACCTTCTGCGCCATGTCCCCGGGCAGGAAACCCAGGCGTTCGCCGGCTTCCACCGCGGGGCGGACCAGGATGATGCGCTGTACCGCGTCGCGTTCGAGCGCATCGACGGCGCAGGCAACGGCGAGGTAGGTCTTGCCGGTGCCGGCGGGGCCGATGCTGAAGGTGATGTCGTGTTTCTGGATGTTCAGCAGGTACTCGTTCTGGCGCGGCGTGCGGCCGTGCAGATCCTGCTTGCGGGTGATCAG
>JBMTEY010000091.1:0-10094 GCA_049433545.1 Burkholderiales bacterium
GGCGCCGGCTTCGTGGATCAGCGCCGGCATCGCCGACATGCCCTGGATCAGGTCGTCGTAGGCAGGCTGCGCGGCGTAGGGGCCGCGCTGGCTGAAACCGTAGGCGCCGACGTAGATGATCTGCGGATTCGCGGCGGCGACTTCTTCGTAGGACAGTTTCAGCCGTTTCATCGCCTGCGGCCTGACGTTGTAGATCAGCACGTCGGCGGTCTTCACCAGTTTCAGCAGCGCCGCGTGGCCTTCGGGATTCTTCAGGTCGAGCACGATCGAGCGCTTGTTGCGGTTGTGGTGCAGGAAAATATGCCCCATGCCCGGATGCCGCATCGGCGCGTTGTGGCGCAGGATGTCGCCGTCGGGCGGTTCGACCTTGATCACGTCGGCGCCGAGATCGCCGAGCAGCTGGGTGGCGAAAGGGCCCATGACCACGGTGGTCAGGTCGATGATGCGCACACCTTCTAGAGGTTGGGTCAAGCGGCTCTCCTGAAATTCAATGCGGGTGCTGTCGTGGCAGCTGCATCATTCGCTTTCGGCTTATTGCGGTTCGATGCCGGCAGTTCTGACCAGCCGCGCCCATTTTGCCAGTTCGCTTTTCTGGAATGCAGCCAGCTGTGCCGGCGGCAGCGGCGCGACGTCTATGCCCATCACCGAGAAACGCTCGCGGATGTCGCTGCGCGCGAGGATTTTCGCCGACTCGGCTTCGACGCGCGCGATTACCGGCTGCGGCGTGTCCGCGGGCGCGAACAGCGCGAACCATGCGATCAGTTCGAAACCCTTTGCCGTCTCTGCGATCGCCGGCACTTCCGGCAGCAGTGATGCGCGTTTCGCCGAGGTCACGCCCAGCGCGCGCACCTTGCCCGATTTCACCTGCGGCGTGCCGGTGACCAGGTCGGCGTAGACCATGTTGATCTGGCCGCTCATCACGTCGGCCAGCGCCGGCGGGATGCTCTTGTAGGGAATGTGGTTCAGCTCGATGCCGGCCATCTGCTGCAGCATGAAGATCGGAACCAGGCTGCCGGCGCTGCCCGAACCGGCAGTCAGTTTGCCCGGCTGCCGCTTCGCCAGAGCGATCAGTTTCTTCATCGTTTTCGCCGGCAGCGAGGGATTGGCCACCAGCACGAAGGCGATGGTGCCGACGCGGGTGATTGGCGAAAAATCCTTCACCGGGTCGTAGTTGATTTTTTTCATCAGGCTGGGCGCCGCAGCACTCGGCGTGTTGGTGCTCATCAGCAGCGTGTAACCGTCTTTCGGCGCGCGTGCAGCGAGCTCGGCGCCTATGGTGCCGTTGGCGCCGGCGCGGTTGTCGATGACCATCGCCTGTCCCAGTGCTTCACCGAGGTGCTGGCCCACGGTGCGCGCGACTGTGTCTGTGGCGCTGCCCGCGCCGAAAGGCACGATGATGCGCACCGGCCGCGACGGGTAATCGGCGGCGCCGGCGACGAAGGTGGCGGCGCACAGCAGGCCTGCGAGCAATGAGCGCTTCACGAGCTTTCTCCCGGAAAGATGCCGCTGATCAGGTGTCGAGGACTGCGCCGAGCCAGCGGCCGATGTCTGCGACTTCCTCGAGGCAGACCGAGTGCTGCATCGGATATTCGTGCCACTCGACGGGGTAACCCGCACGCTGCAGCATGTCGGCCGAGGCGCGACCCATTGCGTAGGGCACCACCGGATCCTGCATGCCGTGGGCCATGAACACCGGCGTTTTGCTGTTGGCCGCGGCCGCTTCCTGCGCAAAAGACTCGGCCAGCGGCAGGTAGCAGGACAGCGCCATCACCCCGGCCAGTTTTTGCGCATGGCCCAGCCCGGTGTGCAGCGCCATCGCGCCGCCCTGCGAAAAGCCGGCGAGCACGATGTTGCTGCCGGCGATGCCGCGTTCGTTCACGCGCGCGATCAGGGCCTCGATCTGCGCCTGCGACTCGCGCACGCCCTGGGCATCGGCCTTGCGCGTGTTGCCCTCGAGGTCGCCGAAGCTGATGTCGTACCAGGCGCGCATTACGTAACCGTTGTTGATGGTCACCGGGCGCGTTGGCGCATGCGGGAACACGAAACGGATTGCCGGCGCACCGGCAAGGTCGAGTTCCTTGACGATGGGCACGAAGTCGTTGCCGTCGGCGCCGAGGCCGTGCATCCAGATCACCGCGGCGGTCGGGTTCGGCGCGGTTTGGATTTCTATGGTTTCGAGCAGACTCATTTGGGCCTTATTGCCGATTTCGGGCGGAACGCCTTGCACACGGTTTCGTTGGTTTCGATGTACGGCCCGCCGATCAGGTCTATGCAGTAGGGCACTGCGGCGAAGATGCCGTGGACTACGGGCTTGCCGTTTTCGTCCTTCAGGCCTTCCAGCGTTTCCCGGATCGCTTTCGGCTGGCCCGGCAGGTTGATGATCAGCGCCTGTTTGCGGATCACCGCGACCTGCCGCGACAGGATCGCGGTAGGCACGAACTTCAGGCTGACCTGGCGCATCTGCTCGCCGAAGCCGGGCATTTCCCTGTCGGCCACCGCCAAAGTGGCTTCGGGCGTCACGTCGCGCAGTGCGGGGCCGGTGCCGCCTGTGGTCAGCACCAGGTGGCAGCCTTCCTTGTCCACCAGTTCCTTCAGCGCTGCTTCTATGACCGGCCGCTCGTCGGGAATCAGTCGCGTCACGGTGCGCCACGGCGGATCGCTGATCGCTTGCCTGAACCAGTCTTCCAGCGCGGGGATGCCTTCGTCCCTGTAGACGCCTTTGGAGGCGCGGTCGCTGATGGAAACGAGGCCGATGATGAGTTCTGCGGTATCTGGCATGGCGCGAATTATACCGGTGGCGTTTGCTCCTGCTCCCGCGTTTCAACCAGATCGCGGATCATCTGGAACAGTGCGCGGAAGTTTTTCGGCGGTTTGCCGCGTTCCCGTTCCTGCGCGGTGTTGCGGATCAGCGTGCGCAGCTGCTGGGTGTCGGCATCGGGATGATCGGCGACGAACAGCGCCAGCGCTTCCGGCTCGGCGAGCAGGCGCTCGCGCCAGCGTTCGATCCGGTGCAGTTGCGCGGTGTGGGCGCCGGAGGCCGACAGCCAGCCGTCGAGTTTGGCGCGGATCGGCGCCGGATCGACCTGGCGCATCAGCTTGCCGACGTACTGCATCTGCCGCCGCCGCGCCTCGTTGCGTTTCATCGCGCGCGCGGCGAGCACCGCGTCGCGCAGGCTCTCCGGCAGATCGATGGTGGCGAGCTGCTGTTCGTTGAGCTGCGTAAGTTCTTCGCCGATGGCCTGCAGCGCGTCCATGTCGCGCTTGCGCTGGCTCTTGCTCAGCGGATCGGGGGTGCCGGGGAGTTCGTTCACGGAAGGGTGAGGGTAGAAAGCGGGGGAAAAATCGAAGCTGTTATGATAACGCCCTTTCGCGCCGCAACCTTTGCCGCGCCCAGCAAAATCATGCCCGCCACCCCGTTTTCATACACCGACGACACGCTGAAGCAGCTGGTCAGCGACGCCCTGAAATACGCCAAAGAGCGCGGCGCCACTGCCGCCGACGCCGAAGTCAGCGAGGGTTTCGGACAGACCGTCACCGCGCGCCAGGGCGAAGTCGAAACCATCGAGTACAACCGCGACAAGGGCATAGGCGTCACGGTCTACATCGGCCAGCAGCGCGGCCATGCCAGCAGCTCGGATTTTGCGCCGCAGGCGGTGCGCGACACCGTGGACGCCGCGCTGGCAATCGCGCGTTACACGGCCATCGACGAATGCGCGGGGCTTGCCGACCCGGACATGCTGGCGCGCGAATTTCCCGACTTCGACCTGCTGCATCCCTGGGAGATGCCGGTGGAGCGCGCGATCGAAATGGCGCGCGCCTGCGAAGCCGCCGGGTTCGCGGTGGACAAACGCATCACCAATTCCGAGGGCGCGACGATATCGACCCAGCAGTCGCATTTTATCTACGGCAACACCCATGGCTTCCTCGCCGGCTACCCGAGTTCGCGCCACGGCATCTGGTGCGCGCTGGTCGCCGGCAAGGGCGACTGCATGCAGCGCGACGACTGGTACGAAACCGCGCGCGATCCGGCTGAACTGGCGGCGCCGGAGCTGGTGGGCCGCAAGGCAGGCGAACGCGCACTGGCGCGGCTGAAGGCGCGCAAGGTGAAAACCGCCCAGGTGCCGGTGCTGTTCGAATCCGGCGTCGCTTCCAGCCTGATGGGGCATTTCGTATCCGCGGTATCCGGCGGCAGCCTTTACCGCAAGTCGTCCTTCCTGCTCGACAGCCTGGGTCAGCAGATCTTTTCGCCGAACGTGCAGATCGCCGACCTGCCGCACATCCCCAAGGCGCTGGCGAGCGGCGCCTTCGACGAAGAAGGCGTGGCGACACGATCGCGCGACATCGTGAAGGACGGCGTGGTGCAGGGTTATTTCCTCGCCAGTTATTCGGCGCGCAAGCTCGGCATGAAATCCACGGGCAACGCCGGCGGCAACCACAACCTGATCATGCAGGACACCGGCGAGGATTTTGCGGCGCTGCTGAAAAAACTCGGCACCGGTTTGCTGGTTACCGAGATGATGGGACAGGGTGTCAACGCGGTGACCGGCGATTATTCGCGCGGTGCTGCAGGGTTCTGGGTTGAGAACGGCGAGATCACCTACCCGGTGCAGGAGATCACCATCGCCGGCAACCTGAAGGACATGTACAAAAACATCGTTGCCATCGGCAATGATGTATCGCGGCGCAGTTCGCGCCAGTGCGGTTCGATACTGGTCGCTGGCATGACACTCGCGGGCACGTAGAATATTGTTTATAATTAATTACTTATGTAATACAGGGGAGAGAACATCATGCGCCGTCGTTCATTCCTGAAAAAAGCCGGCATCGGCCTTGCCGGCGGTGCTGCAGCAGCAACACTTGCCGCCTGCGGACCGAAAGAAGCTGTGAAAACCGCCGCATCCGGCGGCGATGCGCAACCAACCATCCAGTGGCGGCTGGCTTCGAGTTTTCCGAAAAACCTCGACACCATCTACGGCGCCGCGGAAATCCTCTCTAAGCGTGTGTCCGAAGGCACCAACGGAAAATTCCAGATCCGCGTGTTCGCCGGTGGCGAAATCGTGCCCGGCCTGCAGGTGCTCGACGCCGTGCAGAACGGCACCGTTGAATGCGGCCACACCGCGCCCTATTACTACATCGGCAAGGATCCGGCGTTCGCCTTCGCCACCGCGCTGCCGTTCGGACTGAACGCGCGCCAGCAGAACGCATGGATGTATTACGGCGGCGGGCTCGAGGCCGTCGCCGGCCTGTTCAGGGAATACGGCTGCGTGCAGTTTCCCACCGGCAACACCGGCGCGCAGATGGGCGGCTGGTACCGCAAGGAGATCAAATCGCTCGCCGACCTGCAGGGCCTGAAAATGCGCATCGGCGGCATCGCCGGCCAGGTGCTGGCGAAACTCGGCATCGTCGCCCAGCAGATCGCCGGTGGCGAGATTTACCAGGCCCTTGAAAGGGGCACCATCGATGCTGCGGAATGGGTGGGTCCGTACGACGACGAGAAGCTCGGCTTCAACAAGGTGGCGAAGTACTACTACTACCCCGGCTGGTGGGAAGGCGGACCGCAGCTCTCGACCGTGGTCAACCTGAAACAATGGCAGTCGCTGCCGAAATCGTACCAGTCGATATTCGAGGCCGCGTGCGCCGAAGCCAACGTGCACATGCTGGCGCGTTACGACGCGCAGAATCCCGCGGCGCTGAAACGGCTGGTCGGCGGCGGCGCGCAGCTGCGCCAGTTTCCGAAGGACGTGCTGGCCGCGGCGCAGAAGGCCGCGTTCGAACTCTACGAGGAAGCCGCGGCCAAGAGCCCGCACTTCAAACGCATCTACGGCGACTGGCTGAAATTCCGCAACGACCAGTTCCTGTGGTTCCGTGTCGCAGAGATGAGCTACGACAATTTCGTGTTCACCAATGCGGCGCGGCCGGCGGTGCCCAAGTAGTCTTTCCGCGATTGCTTCGCATCCCGCTTTTCCCCGCGCGCGGGGAAAAGCCCCTTTCCGAATCCTGAACCGCCGGCGGAACCCGCGAGCCCGTGCCGATCCACCTGACCCTGGCGCTGACGTTTTTCAATTTCACCGGCAACAATTCGATGCGGGTGCTGATGACGCTGTACGCGCTGCACCTCGGCGCGTCGGCGACACAGGTCGGCCTGCTCGGCGGCCTGCTGTTCCTGTTCCCGGTGCTGCTGTCCTGGGTCGTCGGCGGGCTTGCCGACCGCAAGGCCGCGCGCAACCTGCTGCTGTTCGCGGCGGCCTGCGCCGTGGTGTCGCTGCTGATGATGTATTTTTTCCCGTCGCTGCCGGTGTTCTACGCCGCCGCGGCGCTCAACGGGCTGGCGCTGTCGTTTTTCCACGTCACGCTGCAGAACCTCGTCGGCAACCTCAGCAAGCCGGAGCAGCGCGCGCGCAATTTCGCCAACTTCAGCATGATCGGCGCCGCGACCAGTTTTTTCGGCCCGCTGATCGCCGGGCTGTCGATCGACCACCTCGGTTACGGCTGGGCCTGCCTGGTCACCGCCGCATTGTCGCTGGTGGTGATCGTGCTGTTGCTGACGCTGGGCCGCAGCCTGCCGCCGGCGCGCGGCCGCATCAAGGGCACCGCCACGCCGCGCAGCTGGCTCGACCGCAGCGTGGTGCTGATGCTGGTCACCGGCGGCCTGGTGCAGCTGGGTTACGACCTGTTCCAGTTTTATGTGCCCATCCACGGCCACGCCATCGGCCTGTCGGCTTCGGCCATCGGCGGCGTGCTGTCGACGCTGGCCATTGCCGCGTTCATCGTGCGCAATTTCCTCGCGCGCCTGGCCGAAAAATATCCCGGCGAGAAACTGCTGCTGTGGGTGTTCCTGGTCGGCGCAGTGGGTTTTGCGTTGGCGCCGTTCTCGACCAACGCCTGGGTGCTGGGCGCGATCGCTTTCCTGTTCGGGCTCGGTATGGGCATCGGCATTCCGCTGACGGTGATCCTGATGTTCGCCAACTCCGCCGAGGGCCGCTCCGGCCAGACGCTGGGCCTGCGCCTTACCGTCAACAATGCCGTGCGCATGAGCGGGCCCATGGCCTTCGGCGCGCTGGGCGCCGTGGTGGGGGGGTCCGGGGTGTTCTGGGTGCTGGCGGGAGTGATGGTGGTGGGTGGGGTGCTGGCGAGGTGTCAGAAAAAGGCAAAGTAAGTGACGTTGTTTTGTGAGGCACTAGAGTTTAAGGTTGTGCGGCTATAACAAAAGCGGGAGGGGTGTCGAATGGCTGAAACTTCGTACTGCGTATACTCATTGAAGGATCCGCGAACATCTCCGGCAAAGCCTTTTTACATTGGCAAAGGCACTGGTACTCGGGCGTATGACCATTTAATTGAGCCTGATGATTCGCGTAAGGGTCGTCGAATACGCGAAATCATCAAATCAGGAAAACAGGTATTAGTCACTCATCTCGCTGATGGTTTATCTGAACTGCAAGCGATCAAGATCGAAGCGGAGCTAATTTCTGCCTTTGGTACGGAGGCGACTGGTGGGTTGTTAACGAACGTGGTTATTCCATCTGGTAATGTAAGCAAGGTTCGAAAGACATTGATTGTTCCAGAGGGTGTGCTTGAAAAAGCGCAGCTTGGCCTAGCGTTGATCAAAGACGCTGTTCTCGAGTTGGCAAAAGCCAATCCAAAAGGCATTACCAACTCAGATGCTGCTAGTGCATTGGGAATTCGAAGTGATTATGGCGGTGGTTCAAAGGATTATTTGTCATATAGTGTTTTGGGATTGTTGATGCGGGACGGGAAGCTTGCTAGGCAGGGCGCCTCACGCGCGCATGTCGCGCAGGTTGATTAGTATCTAGCGCACTGAAAATAACTTATCGAGAATCTTTAATGAACCACGCCAACCCCAACCGCACCGCCGAGCAGGCCCGCAACGTCGAGATCGCGCTGCGCTTCAAGCAGACGCAGGGCAAGCCGGAGATGCCGCAGGTCGAGAAGGAAGTGCTGGCGGCCAATTACGACCGCGTGCGCGGCGGCAACCTGCATCTCGCTGCCAACGCCCGCGATCAGGACTGGCCGCATCCGGCGCTTTACCTGCGCGCGGCTTTCCCCGACCGCGTCGACGTCATCGAGCAGGTGATCGCCGACGGCGACCGCGTCGGGCTGTTGTTCCGCGTCACCGGCACCCATACCGGAAACTTCTTCGGCATAGCACCTACCGGCAAACGTGTCGACGTCTACGAAGTCGCGCTGCTGCGCATCGTCGACGGCCAGATGGTCGAAGGCTGGTTCATGATGGACGAGGCCGAGCTGCTGCGGCAGCTGGGCGCGAAGCTGCCGCCGCGCGCCGACGGCAAGCTGGTGCCGCCGGCCCTGCCCAAGACCGATGATGCGGCGACCTTCGTCAAAAAGCTGAAGGAGCAGATCAAGAACACCGTGCAGACCGCGCAGGACCGCAACCGGCTCACCGCCGCGCGCACGCGGCTGTCCACCCACAACAAGGATGGCCTCGCCGCCGGCCACCGTAACCTGCGCCACGGTTTCCAGCACACGCGGGCGTTCAGCCTTGCCCACGGCCACGGCGAACTCAATCTCGACGCCGCATTCTCCGACCGCCGTTACGGCATCGACGTGCTGCTCGCCGAGGGGCGGCAGGTGTGGATGCGCTTCAACGTCAGCGGCACCCACGGCGGGCCGTTCTGCGGCATTGCGCCAACCGATGCGAAGATGGGCGTCAACGCGGTGTCCATCCTCAACTTCAACGACAGCGGCGAGATCACCAGCACCTGGACTTTCGCCGACGAACTTGGCGTGCTGCTGCAGCTCGGGCGGCCGAACCTGCTGCTGGAATAAGCACAGCGGGTACATCTGGCACGCGTCAATTTCGCGTGCAGCCGGGCAGTGGAATATTCCGCACAGCCGCCGTGTTTGTTCTGCGCGCGCTCCACCACTGCCACCGGAGGATTTCATGAACCTGTTTCGTTTGGGCTTGGCCGCAACACTCGTTCTGCTGGCGTCTGGCGTATCTGCGCAGACGCCGAAGATAGCCCCCGAAATGTCGTTTTTCATCACCAGCGCGGGTCTGGGGAAAGGCGCCGACCTCGGCGGGCTCGCCGGCGCCGACCGTCATTGCCAGCAACTGGCGGCAGCCGCGGGGCACGGCAAAAAATCCTGGCGTGCCTATCTCAGCACCACCGCGAGCGGCAATACGCCGGCCGTCCATGCCCGCGACCGCATCGGCAAGGGGCCGTGGTATACCGCGGAAGGCCGGCTGGTGGCGCGCAACGTCGATGAGCTGCACGACATCAACGGCATCAACCGCATGACCGCATTGAGCGAGAAAGGCGTGATGATCAACGGACGCCTCGAGCCGCCGAACACCCACGACATCCTCACCGGCTCGACACCAGACGGGCGCGCGATGGTCAGCGACAAGGACACCACCTGCGGCAACTGGACCAAAAGCGGCGCGGGTTCGGCGATCGTCGGCCATCACGACCGCTGGGGCCTGCGCGACGATGAACCGTCGCGCTCATGGAATTCAGCGCACCCCTCGCGCGGCTGCAGCCAAGACAATCTGCGGGCTTCCGGCGGGGCGGGGATGTTCTACTGTTTTGCGGTGAATCGCTAAATTACAAAAATATAAATAAAAACAAATACTTATAATCAAGCGTCGACGGCGAGTTTTTTCAGCAGCGCCAAATCCGGATCAACGCCCAGACCCGGACCCTGCGGAATCGCGATGCGGCCTTGCTGCGGATTGATCGCCTCGCCGAACGGCGTTTCGTTGAAGTCGCAGTAGAAACGTTCGACCCACACTTCACGTGCCTGCGCCGCACAGGCGTGGATCGAGGCCAGCAGTCCCGGACCGAAGTACGCCGAGTGCGGCACCACGCGTACGCCGTGCGCTTCGCCCAGCGCGAACACCTTCATCATTTCAGTGACCCCGCCGACCTTGGTGATGCTCGGCTGCGCGACGTCGAGCGATCCGCGTTCGAACAGGCGGTGGAATTCGTTGGCGCTGCCGACGTTCTCGCCGCCGGCCACCGCGATGCCGCCCTCGGCACGTACCCGCGCGAGTCCGGCGTGGTCTTCCGGCGGCCACACCGGTTCCTCGATCCACTCGAGGTTGAGTTCGCGCA
>JBMTEY010000092.1:0-10085 GCA_049433545.1 Burkholderiales bacterium
CCTTCAGATCCTTGACGTTTTCTTCCGGGATCAGCACGGTCTTGATGCCGCCGCGATGTGCCGCCAGCAGTTTTTCCTTGAGCCCGCCGATCGGCAGCACCTCACCGCGTAGCGTGATCTCACCGGTCATCGCGACATCGGCGCGAACCGGGATGCCGGTCAGCACCGACACCATCGCAGAGCAGATGCCGATGCCGGCGCTGGGGCCGTCCTTCGGCGTCGCACCCTCCGGCAGATGGATGTGGATGTCGTTCTTCTGGTAGAAGTCGGGATGGATGCCAAGGCGCTGCGAGCGGGCGCGTACGACAGACATCGCCGCCTGCACCGACTCCTGCATCACCTCGCCGAGCTTGCCGGTGGTGGTCATCTTGCCCTTGCCGGCCATGGTCGCCGCCTCGATCGACAGCAGTTCGCCGCCGACTTCAGTCCACGCCAGCCCGTTGACCTGGCCGACCTGGTTTTTCTTCTCGGCGATGCCGAAGGAATAACGCCGTACGCCCAGGTATTTTTCCAGGTTGCGGGCGGTCACCGTGATCTTGCGCTCCTTGCCGCCGCTGACCAGTTCCTTCACCACCTTGCGGCAGATCTTGGAAATCTCGCGGTCGAGGCTGCGCACGCCTGCTTCACGCGTGTAGTAACGCACCATGTCGCGCAGCGCGCTCTCGGACACCACCAGTTCGCCCGGCTTCAGGCCGTGATTCTGCATGGTTTTACGCAGCAGGTGGTTCTCGGCGATGTGGATCTTCTCGTCCTCGGTGTACCCCGACAGACGGATGATCTCCATGCGGTCGAGCAGCGCCGGCGGAATGTTCAGCGTGTTGGCAGTGGCGACGAACATCACGTCCGACAGGTCGTATTCGACCTCGACGTAATGGTCGACAAAAGTGTGGTTCTGCTCCGGATCGAGCACCTCGAGCAGCGCCGAGGCGGGGTCGCCGCGGAAGTCCATGCCCATCTTGTCCACTTCGTCGAGCAGGAACAGCGGGTTCCTGACGCCGACCTTGGACATGTTCTGCAGGATCTTGCCGGGCATCGAACCGATGTAGGTACGGCGATGGCCGCGGATCTCGGCCTCGTCGCGCACCCCGCCCAGCGACATGCGGATGAACTTGCGGTTGGTCGCGCGCGCGATCGACTGGCCGAGCGAGGTCTTGCCGACGCCGGGGGCGCCGACCAGGCACAGGATGGGCGCTTTCAGCTTGTCCACGCGCTGCTGCACGGCCAGGTACTCGACGATGCGCTCCTTGATCTTTTCCAGCCCGTAGTGGTCCTCGTCGAGCACTTTCTCGGCGAGTTTCAGGTCGGTGCTGATCTTGCTTTTCTTGCGCCACGGCAGGCCGATCAACGCGTCGATGTAATTGCGCACGACAGTGGCTTCGGCCGACATCGGAGACATCAGCTTGAGCTTTTTCAGTTCGGCCTCGGCCTTTTTGCGAGCGTCCTTGGGCATGCGCGCCGACTTGATCTTTTTCTCGATCTCGTCGATGTCCGCGCCTTCCTCGGTCTCGCCGAGTTCCTTCTGGATCGCCTTCACCTGCTCGTTGAGGTAGTACTCGCGCTGGCTCTTCTCCATCTGGCGCTTGACGCGGCCGCGGATGCGCTTCTCGACCTGGAGGATGTCGAGTTCGCCCTCGACCACCTTCAGCAGGTGTTCCAGGCGTTGCTTGACGCTGACCATCTCCAGCACTTCCTGCTTCTGCTCGAGTTTCAGCGGCAGGTGCGCGGCGATGGTGTCCGCCAGGCGGCCGGCCTCGTCGATGCCGGCGAGCGAAGTCAGGATCTCCGGCGGAATCTTCTTGTTCAGCTTCACGTACTGGTCGAACTGCTGGATCATCGTCCGGCGCATGGCTTCCGTCTCATGGTCGGTCGCCGGATCGCTGGCGATCGGCGTCGCCTGCACCGTGAAATGGGTCTTCACGTCCTCGACGCCGTGGATGCGCGCGCGCTGGCTGCCCTCGACCAGCACTTTCACGGTGCCATCGGGCAGTTTCAGCATCTGCAGGATGTTGGCGATGCTGCCCACGTCATAGAGGTCTTCCGGCGCGGGTTCGTCCTTGGCCGCGGATTTCTGCGCAACCAGCACTATGCTTTTCCCTGCTTCCATCGCGGTTTCCAGCGCCTTGATCGACTTGGGCCGGCCGACGAACAGGGGAATGACCATGTGCGGAAACACCACCACGTCCCGCAGGGGGAGCAGAGGCATTTCTAACTTGCTGTTTTCATTACTTATTTGGTCATTCATCGGATTTCACCTGGTAGAGTAAACATAATTGCAGCTTGGGGCGTGGCGGGCCAGTTCAAGCGCCTGCGGCAACACCATACCATCGACAGCGGCGACGCCGCTGCCGTTCCGTCCGTTGCGGACACCGGGCCTGCAGCGCCCGTACTCCGTCAGACGGTTGATCCGGCAACTTTGGGCTGGTCCGAATAGATCAGCAGCGGTGGTGCGTCGCTGGTAATGGTGCCTTCGTCCACGGCAACCTTGACCACGTTTTCCAGCGACGGCAGGTCGAACATGGTGTTGAGCAGCGTGTGCTCGAGGATGGAACGCAGGCCGCGGGCGCCGGTCTTGCGCTCCAGGGCCTTGCGGGCGATGGCCCGCAGCGCCGCGTCGCGCACTTCCAGCTCCACGCCTTCCATGCTGAACATTTTCTGGAACTGCTTGAGCAATGCATTCTTCGGCTGCGTCAGGATCTCGATCAGCGCGGTTTCGTCGAGCTCGGCCAGCGTCGCCACCACCGGCAGGCGGCCGACGAATTCCGGAATCAGGCCGTACTTGATCAGGTCCTCGGGCTGCACGTCGCGCAGCACCTTGGCGATATCCTTGCCGTTGTCCTTGCTGCGCACGTCGGCGCCGAAGCCGATGCCGCTCTTCTCGGAACGCGCCCGGATGATCTTGTCGAGGCCGTCGAATGCACCGCCGCAGACGAACAGGATGTTGGTGGTATCGACCTGCACGAACTCCTGGTTCGGGTGCTTGCGCCCGCCCTGCGGCGGCACCGAGGCGATGGTGCCCTCGATCAGCTTCAGCAGCGCCTGCTGCACGCCCTCGCCCGAGACATCGCGGGTAATCGACGGGTTGTCCGACTTGCGCGAAATCTTGTCGATCTCGTCGATGTAGACGATGCCGCGTTGCGCCTTCTCGACGTCGTAGTCGCATTTCTGCAGCAGCTTCTGGATGATGTTCTCGACGTCCTCGCCGACGTAACCGGCTTCGGTCAGCGTCGTCGCGTCCGCCATCACGAACGGCACGTTGAGCAGCCGCGCCAGCGTCTGCGCGAGCAGCGTCTTGCCCGATCCGGTCGGCCCGACCAGCAGGATGTTCGACTTCGCCAGCTCCACGTCGTCGTTCTTGCCGACGTTGCGCAGCCGCTTGTAGTGGTTGTAGACCGCGACCGAGAGGATTTTCTTGGCGGTGTCCTGGCCGATCACGTACTGGTTCAGGATGTCGCGAATCTCGTGCGGCACCGGCAGGTCGGACTTGGCGCCCTTTGCACCCTGGTCACCCTGGATCTCCTCGCGGATGATGTCGTTGCACAGCTCGATGCATTCGTCGCAGATGAACACCGACGGCCCCGCGATGAGCTTGCGCACTTCGTGCTGGCTCTTTCCGCAGAACGAGCAGTACAGCAGCTTTTCACCGCTTACTTTTTCGGTCATGCCCGCAACCCTTTATCGACTGTTGCCCTGTGACCGCCGGCACCGGCAGAAATTCCGGCCCGGAAGTCCGTTTTACCGCACCGCATTACAGACACCGCGTTAACGGATACCGCATTACAAATACTTTAACAGCACTATTTCACCGCCGCGACGGCTTCCGTGCGGCTGGTCAGCACCTTGTCCACCAGGCCGTAGTTTACCGCCTGCTCGGCAGAAAGGAAGTTGTCCCTGTCAGTATCGCGACCGATGACATCGACGCTCTGGCCCGAATGTTTGGCCATGATCTCGTTCAGCTTGCCTTTCAGGAACAGGATTTCCTTGGCGTGGATCTCGATATCCGAGGCCTGGCCCTGGAATCCCCCCATCGGCTGGTGGATCATTACCCGCGAGTTGGGCAGGCAGAAGCGCTTGCCCTTGGTGCCTGCCGTCAGCAGCAGCGCGCCCATGCTCGCCGCCTGGCCCACGCACAGCGTGGACACGTCGGGCTTGATGAACTGCATGGTGTCGTAAATCGCCAGTCCCGCCGACACCGAACCGCCGGGCGAGTTGATGTAGAACGAGATGTCCTTGTCGGGGTTTTCCGATTCCAGGAACAGCAACTGGGCGACGATCACGTTGGCCGTGACCTCGTTCACCGGCCCGACCAGGAATACCACCCGCTCCTTCAGCAGCCGCGAGTAGATGTCGTAGGCGCGTTCGCCGCGACCGCTCTGCTCGATCACCATCGGGATCAACCCGAGGCCCTGCGGTTCCATCATCGCCTGCGGCTCGGAATGACGCCTCATTTGGGATTCCCCATCAGTTCATCAAAAGTTATCGCCTTGTCCTCGACTTTCGCCGTGGCCAACGCCCATGTCACCACGTTCTCCTCGAGCACCATCGACTCGATGTCGCGCAGCCGCTCGGGAGTCTGGTAGAACCATTTCACCACTTCCTGCGGATGCTCGTAGCTCTGCGCCTGCTCTTCCACCGCCGCGCGCACCTGGTCGGGCTTGGCATGCAGGCTCTGCGTGCGCACCACTTCGGCGAGGATCAACCCCAGACTGACCCGGCGCTGCGCCTGTTTCTCGAACATGTCCGCGGGCAGCGGCATGTCATCGCGCACCGGGATGCCGCGGGCGGCGAGATCCTGTCGTGCCATGTCCTGCAGGCGCTCGACCTCCATGTCGACCAGCGCTTTCGGCACCTCGATGCCGGTCACCGCCAGCAGCGCATCCATCACCTGTTCCTTGACCCGCCCTTTCAGCCGCGTCTTGACCT
Source organism: Burkholderiales bacterium (assembly GCA_049433545.1). GTDB lineage: Bacteria > Pseudomonadota > Gammaproteobacteria > Burkholderiales > SG8-41. The sequence goes on from JBMTEY010000092.1 coordinate 4,921, forward strand.
CGCGCTCGAGGTTGCCGCGGATTTCCGCGCGCATCTTCGCCAGGTCGCCGTCTTCGACGCCCAGGCTCTTCGCAAATTCGGCATCGACCGGCGGCAGCTTCGGCGCCGCCACCGCCTTGGCTGTCACCTCGAACACCGCCGTCTTGCCCGCGACCTCCTTGCCTGCATAATCGTCGGGAAACTTCACCTCGAAACTCTTCTGTTCCCCGGCCTTCATCCCCGGCAGGTTTTTCTCGAAATCCGGCAGGAAACGGCCTTCGCCCAGCACCACGCTCTGGCCCTCGGCCTTGCCGCCGGGAAACTCCACGCCGTCGATGGTGCCACGGTAGTCCATGGTCACGCGGTCGCCGCTTTCAGCCGCCCGTTCCGCGGTCTCCCAGTTCACGCGCTGCTTGCGCATGATTTCCAGCGTCTTGTCGATGTCGGCATCGGTTACTTCCAGCACCGGCCGCGTCACCGTCGACCCTGCCACGTCGCCGACCACTACTTCGGGATAAACCTCGAAAGTCGCGCTGTACTGGAACTCGTTCGCCCCGTCGGCCGGTGGCGCGGCATCGAACTTCGGATAACCCGCCACGCGCAGGTTCTGCTCCTTTACGGCGTCGCCGAAGGTTTTCTGAAGGGTATCGCCCAGCACTTCCTGGCGAACCTGCATTCCATACTGCTGGACGACGACCTTGAACGGCACCTTGCCGGGCCGGAATCCGGCCATTTTCACCGTGCGTGTCAGCCGCTTCAGGCGTGTTTCCACCTCGGTCTCGATATCTGCCATCGGTACCGCAATGTTCAGCTTGCGCTGGAGACTGCCCAGCGTTTCCAAATTCGCTTGCATCAAGAGTTCCCTGTTAAGTTAATCTGCAGCCGGCCTGGTGCGAAAGGAGGGACTCGAACCCACACGCCTTTCGGCGCCAGAACCTAAATCTGGTGCGTCTACCAATTCCGCCACTTTCGCGCTGCAACATAGCGCCCATCGCCTGTGCCGCCCGTTCGGACGCCAAATGCAACCCTTTGATTGTAATATAATTGCCTCTGCTGCGACATGGCCCCAAGTCGTTGTTCCGTCGCACCAAAAACGCCAAGCCTTTGATGGCATTCTCTTTTCCGGAACCCGTGGCCGTCGACCATTACGAAAATTTTCCGGTGGCGTCGTTCCTGCTGCCGGCGCGCCTGCGGCGACCGGTTGCCCTGATTTACCGCTTTGCCCGCGAAGCCGACGACTTTGCCGACGAAGGCGATGCCCCTGACGCGCAACGGCTGGAACAGCTTGCCGCCTTCACCCGCGAGCTGCAGCGCATCGAACGCAACGAGCCGCCGCAGATTCCGTGGTTCGGCGACCTGGGCGCAGCCATCCGCGAACATGCCCTGCCGATCGAGCTGTTCCACGACCTGCTGTCGGCCTTCGCCCAGGACGTCACCCAAAAACGTTACGCCGATTACGCCCAGGTACTGGATTACTGCCGCCGCTCGGCGAACCCGGTCGGTCGCCTGCTGCTCGCGCTCTACGGCGCCGCGTCAAAGCAGAACCTGCGCCACTCCGATGCCATCTGCAGCAGCCTGCAACTGATCAATTTCTGGCAGGATGTCGCCATCGACTGGCAAAAGAACCGCGTCTATTTCCCGCAGGACGAAATGCAGCACTACGGCATCACCGAAGCGCAGATCGCCGCCGCCGACACCGGCGGCGCATGGCGTCCGTTCATGGCGTTCCAGGTCAGCCGCGCCCGCGAACTGCTGCGCTCCGGCAGTCCGCTGGGACGCGTACTGCAGGGCCGCATCGGCCTGGAGATGCGCATGATCATCGCCGGCGGCGGCCGCATACTCGACAAAATCACCGCGGTCGACGGCGACGTGTTCCGCAGGCGCCCGGTGCTGACCAAGCCGGACTGGGTGCTGATGCTGTACCGGTCGCTGATGTCATGACCGATCCCCACCAGTACTGCCAAGACAAGGCCGCGGCCAGCGGCTCGAGCTTCTATTACAGCTTCCTGTTCCTGCCGCCGGAACGCCGCCGCGCGATCACCGCGCTCTACGCCTACTGCCGCGAAGTCGACGACGTCGTCGATGAATGCACCGATCCCGGCGTCGCCCGCACCAAACTCGCGTGGTGGCGCGACGAGGTGAAAAAGCTTTATGCCGGCACGCCGAACCACCCGGTGACGCGTGCGCTGGCCGACGTGGTCGCGCCCTACGGCATCAGCGAGGAACAGCTGGTCACCGTGATCGACGGCATGGCGATGGATCTCGAATACAACCGTTATCCTGATTTCGACACACTGAAGGTGTATTGCCACCGCGTCGCCGGCGTGGTCGGCCTGATGTCGGCGCGGATCTTCGGTTACAGCGACGAACGCACGCTCGAATACGCCGCCGAACTCGGCCTCGCGTTCCAGTTAACGAATATTATCCGCGACGTCGGCGAAGATGCGCGGCGCAACCGCGTCTACCTGCCGCTCGACGAACTGGCCCGGCACGGCATAGACGTGTCGCAGGTGATCCACGGCAAGGACAGCCCGCAATTCCGCGAGCTGATGACGGAACAGGTCCGGCGCGCCATCGCCACCTACGACCGCGCCCTCTCCCTGCTGCCGGCACAGGACCGCAAGCCGCAGCTGCCGGGGCTGATCATGGCCGCCATCTACCGCACTCTGCTCGACGAAATCCGTGACGACGGCTGCCGCGTGCTCACCCACCGCACCGCGCTGACGCCGCTGCGCAAGCTGTGGATCGCGTGGAAGACCTGGATCAGGGGGTGAGGCTGGTGGCTGGTGGCTGGTGGCTGGTGGCTGGTGAACTGATGACTATCGAATGAGGAATGCAAGGCAATGGATCTGCAATTGAAGGGCAAAACCGCACTCGTCACCGGCACCAGCCAGGGCATAGGCCGCACCATCGCGAAAATGCTGGCTGCGGAAGGCGTGCAGCTGTGTATCGCCGCGCGGCGAAAAAATCTGCTGGAGGAACTGGCCGCGGAAATCACCGCGGCCGGCGGCAGCGCGCCGGCCATCGTCGGGATCGACATCATGCAGGACGGCGCGCCGCAGCAGCTCGCCGACGCCGCGCGCAAGGCGCTGGGCAACGTCGACATCCTCGTCAACAGCGCCGGCGGCAGCCGGCCGAAGATCCCGGTCGACGCGCCCGAGGAGGAATGGGCAAGCGTGATGACGCTCAACTTCGTGCGCGTGCGCCAGCTGACCCATGCCGTGCTGCCGGACATGATCGCGCGCAAATGGGGCCGCGTGATCAACCTCTCCGGCAAGTCCGAACCCGATTCGCTGCTCGCTGCCACCCCCGCCAAGGCCGCCATCCACGGCTGGTCCAAGGGACTGTCCCGCGAAGTTGGCAAACACGGCATTACCGTCAACTGCCTGGCGCCCGGCCGCATCATGAGTGAACAGATCCGCCGCAAGTATTCGGCCGAATTCCGCGCGCATGAGGAACAGCATGAAATTCCCGTCGGCCGTTACGGCGAACCCGAGGAAATCGCCGCGATGGCGGTGTTCCTCGCATCCCCGCGCGGCAGCTACATCACCGGCACCGTGATCCCGGTCGACGGCGGCATGCGCCGCTACGCGTTCTAGGCGCCCGCGTGATCGCCGTCATTTTCGAAGTCTGGCCGGCCGACGGCCGCAAGCAGGAGTATCTCGACATCGCCGCCGGCCTGCGCCCGCTGCTGGAGCAAGTCGACGGCTTCATTTCCATCGAACGCTTCGAAAGCCTTACCGAGCCGGGCAAGATCCTGTCGCTGTCGGTATTCCGCGACGAAGAAGCCGTCGCGCGCTGGCGAATGCTGGAACAGCACCGTGCCGCACAGGCCGGCGGCCGCGGCGGCATCTTCCGCAACTACCGCCTGCGCGTGGCCTCGGTCATCCGCGACTACGGCATGACCCAACGCGACCAGGCGCCCGCCGACAGCCGCCGGCTGCACGGCTGAGCGGTTTCTCGCGGACGACACCCGCAGGGGTGTCCATCTCGTGGTCTTGCGTGTTAATCTGTGGACTGCTACACACGGAGTGTGGAATCGTGTAATCCCGGGTGCACGCCCCAGCCCGCGTCTTGCGCGGTTCGCCTCCCATAAAAACAGTGCCATCACGCATGGCCAAACCGAGGAGAAACCGCATGAACCTGAAGAGGATGTTGTTACACGCCCTGGCTGGCGCTGTCGTCGCAGCCGCACCCATCGCAGCCACGGCCGCCGAAGCCTATCCTGAGCGCCCGATCCGGGTCATCGTGCCCTTCCCGCCCGGCGGCAGCAATGACGTGTTGAGCCGCTACATCGGCAACAAGCTCAGCGACCGCATGGGACAACAGTTTGTCATCGACAACCGCGGCGGCGGCAGCGGCATCATCGGTGCACAACTCGCAGCCGAAGCGCCTGCCGATGGCCACACCCTGTTGTTCGTGTCGGTGTCGTGGATGCTCAACGCCGCGGTACGCGAACTGCCCTATGACGTCGAAAAATCCTTCGACCCGATCACCCTGGTCGCTTCGGCGCCCAACTGCCTCGTGGTCAGTCCGAAAGGCCCTTACAAGACACTGGCCGACCTCGTGGCCGCCGCCAAGACCAGGCCGGGGGCACTGAGCTTTGCCTCCACCGGCACCGGCGGCATCAACCATTTCGGCGGTGAACTGTTCAAGCATGCCGCTAAGATCAACATGCTCCACGTGCCGTACAAAGGCGGCAACCCGGCAATGACCGACGTGATGGCCGGCAACGTGCCGGTGATGTTCAGTTCGGTGACCCAGACCCTGCCCCACGTGCGTGCCGGGCGACTGAAGCTGCTGGCGGTGGGCTCACCACAACGCAGCGCGGTGGTACCCGACGTGCCAACCGTGGCGGAATCGGGCTTCCCCGGGTACAACGTCACCATCTGGTGGGGCTATGCCGCGCCGCACGGCATGCCCAAGAACCGCATGGCCCGTGTGCTGAAAGAACTCAACGGCGTTCTCGACGAAGATGAAACGAAAAAGTGGCTGCTCAGTTACGCAGCAACCCCGATCAAGATCACGCCCACAGCATTCGCCAAACAGATCCACGACGAGATCATTCAGTGGAAAAAAGTGGCCCAGCAGGCCGGCATCCGCATCAAGTGAATTACTCCGCAGCATCAGGGGGGGGCTCCGGTGGTGCCGCCGGTAATCCTGGTTCGGGAGGTAATCCTAGTGGC
>JBMTEY010000093.1:0-9981 GCA_049433545.1 Burkholderiales bacterium
GGGCTTAGAAGTTTCCCTCCGCGGCGTCCTTCAGAATGGCCTTCTCGACGGACAGGTCGGCCACGATGCGTTTGAGGCGCTGGTTCTCCCGCTCCAGTTCCTTCAGCCGGCGGGCCTGGTCGCCCTTTAGGCCGCCATACTCCTTGCGCCAGCGGTAGTAGGTGACATCCGTGATGCCTGCTTCCTTGCAGGCTTGGTGGATCGACTTGCCTTCGCCCGTCAGTACGTCGATCTGCCTCAGCTTCGCGACCGCCTGCTCGGGGCTACACTTCTTGTTCGCCATCTAGTGACTCCTTCTTCCAGGTTGAAAAATACAACATTCAACCTGGCACAGAAAAAGCCAGTCAGGTCAACACCACAACACATATGGAGGGCAACATGGCTGCTTGTAAACAAATCACGTTTTCTGCAATTGAAGAACACGGCATGCGTAGGGATCGGATGCGCCTTGCCGGATTGCTGGCCGGCTCAGCCTTTCTGCTTTCAGGCTGTTATGTCATGCAGACCAGCACAGACCCCAACGGCAACCCGCAGTATGTTTACTCCACCGCGCCGATCGTCAGCGCAAAAAGCAGGCCGGGCATGACTGTCGTTACTCCATCAGGACCCGCACCTGCAGCGCTGAATGTGAGGCTGTACCCCGCCAACGATCTAGCCAATCAGACCGGTGTGCTGACTGGGCAGGTCACCAACATGATGAGCGGCAAGGGACAATTCCAGTTCAACTACCAGGGCGAGTCCCTGATCGGCGAAGCCACCCGCGTATCGAACGATGAACGCCGCGGCATCGCCAGTGCCTATGGCTCACGCGGCACGTTTGCCCGCTGCGATTACCAGATGAGCACGCCATACAAGGGGGCAGGCACCTGCACGTTCTCCAACGGAGCGAGCTATCAGCTGCACATCGGCAGTTGACGCGGCCGCCCCTGCGCGGTCCGGCGCTTTACAGGCCCGGTGCCGCCTTCAATCGCCGCGCAGGGGCAGTGCCGCGACAACAGGTGCGATCGCCAGCTTGCTCATCGTCCCCAGAGCAAAACACAGATCCTCCCAGGCTTTCGCCTTGTCCTGCAGCGTGCGCAGCAGGTACGCAGGGTGATAGGTCACGATCAGCGGGATGCCGCGGTAATCATGCACGCTGCCGCGCAGGCTGGCGATGCTTGCATCGCGGCCGAGCAGATTGACCGCCGCGACCTTGCCCAGCGCGACAATCAGACGCGGTTTGACCAGTTCGATCTGCCGCTGCAGGTAAGCAGAACAGGCCTGCGCCTCCTCCGGCTGCGGATTGCGGTTGCCTGGAGGGCGGCACTTCACGATATTCGCGATGTAGACATTGCGGCCGCGCCTGAGATCGATGGCTGCGAGCATGTTGTCAAGCAGGCGGCCTGCCTGGCCGACAAAAGGCTCTCCCTGCTGGTCCTCGTCCGCGCCGGGCCCCTCGCCGATGAACAGCCAGTCCGCCTGCTCGTCGCCGACCCCGAACACGGTCTTGTTGCGTTTGGCGTGCAGCGCGCAGGCGGTACACGCCGCGACGCAGGATTTCAGTTCCGCCCAGTCCATCCCGGCGATATCCGTCCGGGCATCACCTGCAGCCGGCGCGACTGGTTCGCTGACCTGCGGGGCGGGCACCGGCGCGGACACCGCGGCTTCCGGCGATGTTTCCGCGCTGCGCAGAGTCCACAACGGAGCTATGCCCATTTCGCGGAGCATTTCCACGCGGCGCGGATCCTTGACCGTCGTCATCGCAGTTTCTTTCCCATGGTCACCGCATCCTCGCGCCCGCCGGCAGCAGGATAGTAGTCGCGTCGCAGGCCGATTTCGGAAAAACCGTCTTTTGCATACAGCGCACGGCCCGCGGCATTGGATGCCCGCACCTCCAGATAGATCATGTCTGCGCCGTAATCCCCGGCAAGCTTGATGACAAAACGCAGCAATGCGGCGCCCAGACCGCGACGCTGCCATTCCGCGGCGATACTGAGATTCAGCAGGTGCGCTTCGCCCGCGGCCACCATCACCACGGAGTAGCCGACCAGCACGCCGCCGCACTCCATGATCCAGCAGTGATAGCCTGCTTCCAGCGAATCGGCGAAATTGCCACGCGTCCAAGGGTGCGTATACGCACCACGCTCAATGCGCTCCACAGCGTCCAGATCGCCGTGCTGCATGCGCCTGAACCGCGGCAGCGTATCGAGTTGCGCGCTCATCGTTCCGCCGTTTTCAGCGCGACCTTGTCGCGTACATAGAGGGGCACGGCGCCTTCTGCCGGAACGCCCTGCCCCGCTGCGAATACCGGCGCCGCCAACCGCGCCATCTCGGAGGCACGGGGATGGATGCCGGGAGCGACAGCGCCAAGCTGGCTGTCGTAGATTCTGCGCAAGGTGTCGCCGTACACCGTAAACCCGCTGCCGCAGCCCGTCCACCCGGTTCCGCGCAGCGGCGGCGCGGCATCCGGCGCACAGACCCGCGGCGCCGACGATTCGATCAGCACGCCGTCGGCCTGCTCGTACGTTGCATGATAGACCTCGCGCATGCGCGCATCGAGGCAGCACACGACGCGCGGGGCAGCGCACGCCAGCGCCATCGCATGCAGGGTGCCTATGCCCGCAACGGGAATGCCGGCCGGGAAAGCCAGCCCCTGCGCCACGGCGCAGGCCACCCGCAGCCCGGTGAAGGAGCCCGGCCCCTGTCCGTAGGCAATGCCGTCGAGGGTGGAGAGGCCGGCGCCGCCCTCGGCCATCACGGCATCGATCATTGCCAGCAATTGCTCGGAATGCGCCTGACCCGCAGCGGCGACGCGCTGGCTGACCGCACCGTCCACCCACAGTGCGGCACTGCAATATTCCGTAGATGCATCAATCGCAAGTATGTTCATGTGGGGCGCGCGGCAGAGGCAGGATTGTAGCCCACGGGGCATCTGGCGCAGGCAGTGCGTTATACTGCACCCTGCATCGGGATTAAGCTTGTAAATTAAAGGGTTACGGAAATACTCATGAAAGCCATACTCACCATGGCGGGTTCGGTGCTGGTCGGTGCGCTGGTACTGCTGGGCATCGGCGGCATCGTCTACCACATGTTCCGCGACGACGGCTGGATTGCGAAGGGACTCGGCGCCATCTGGGAAGCCCATTACCAGGCTCCGGTAATGACCATCATCCTGATCGTTGCCGGATTGTTCGTCGTCAAATACCTGCATTCCGCGCAAATCGGCGGCAAACGCGGCAGTATCGTCCCCGACCTGGTGCTGCTCACCTTCGTTGCCACCGGAATCTATTTCCTCGGCCGCTTTGTCACCACCGGGCAGATCTGAGCCGCCGCTCCGGTTCGTTTCAGGGCTTTTTCAATCAACCACGCCTATCGGCATCCGCATGGAGATCCGCGCATGAGCGACATCAAACGCCACAACAGCGACAAACGCCTGTCACGCCTCGTGATCCACAACGGCACCGCCTATCTCGCCGGCCTGACCGCGGACGATCGCAGCAAGAACATGCGTGACCAGACCGCTGAAATCCTCGGCAAGATCGATGTCCTGCTGAAAACCGCGGGTACCAGCAAATCAAAACTGCTCTCGGCGGTAATCTGGATCAGCGACATGCGCGCGAAGCCGCAGATGGACGAGGCATGGGCGGCCTGGGCCGACCAGCAGAACCTGCCGGCGCGCGCCTGCGTCGAAGCGCGGCTGGGCTCGCCGGACACCCTGGTGGAAATCATGGTGCAGGCGGCGATCTAGCCGCAGCCCGCGCGCGTCAGCTTTTGGCGCGTGCCTTGCTCTTGATTTCTATGCCCGCCCAGCGCGCAAGGTCGCGATGGATGCGGGTGACGCGCTCGGTCTGGCCTTTCGCCGGAAAACGCTCGTAAAAACCGTCACCCTTGAACTGGGCGCGCTGCTCCGCCCAGGGCGCCAGCCGGTCTTCCCAGCGCTTGATGCGCCCCTGCGCCGGCTCGGCGTCGCTGCGCGCGAGATCGGCGCAGACGCGGATCATCGCTTTCAGTGCCACCGGCTTGGTGACCTGGTAGGAATCATGCCCCCAGGTGTCTCCCCAGACCTTCTGCGCCGCCTTCAGGAAATCACGGATGATTTCGTAGAAACGCTCGCTTTCCCGGTAGAGATTGCTGGTGCGGCTGATCTTGCGCCAGTCGCTGCTGATCCAGCGATGCAGTTCGTTGAACAGCTCGGCCTGCAGTATCCATTTGTCCTTCTGGCTACGCCCGCCCAAGCGGTTGATGCGGTAACGCAGCGGGCTGTCGCCCTCGGTATACAGATCCTCAACCATGCGCGCCGCAAAACGCTTGTCCGGATCGGCCCAGGACACGCGTTCGTAGAGATCCACCAGATGGCTTTTGTTGATGCGGGTCGGGGTCGAATTGATGATGACGAACATTTCCGCGGCAAAATCCTCGCTGCGCCCGTCGAATATCACGCACGGCACGTTGATCGATGACGCTTCCGCGGGATGTTCGTGCAGATAGAATTTCAGCGCGGCGAGCCGGTGCTGGCCGTCGATGATCAGGTATTTGGAGGCGGGTTCGCCGAGGTTGCCGACGCTGTCCTGGCCCGACAGCGCGGTAAAACGCAGCTCGTCGGAGGTGAACAGCAGCACCGTGCCCGGGATCGGCGGCTGGCTGACCGCCATTTCGTAGAAATTCCGCAGCTGCCGCACCTTGGACTTCGACATCTGGCGCTGGAACGCCTCGTCGTTGCGTTCCACACGGGAAATGAACTGGGCGATTTCATCATGCTGTGGCAGGTTTTGCGGCGCGATCTCCTCACCTTCGCCGTAAAAGCGGCTGATGAACCGCACGCGCTCCAGCACTTCCTTGGCCGGATAGCTCGCAAAATAAAACACGCTGTCTTTTTGTCGGATTCGCGTCGCCAGCATGATGCCTGATCCCCTTTAGTCTTGTTGTAAGTGCTTGGCACATCGCGGAAATTCAGGATCTTGCGATGCCGCCGGGTGGTTGCGGCTGCCATTCTAGCGTTCGCCCAAGGGGAAAAGCGAGGCTGGATCGGGCTCGCCGCCCGAAAAATGATAATTAACTCAATAAAAACAATTAGTTATAGTCATTATTCGGGGACTGGATTTCAACAGGCGCGATGACATCCGAGCGGATGAAACCAGGTGGAGCCGCAGCGGAGGCAGCAAAACCAGCCTGCCGCCGGTTCCCGTATCGCTAGATCCTGCGCGGCTGCCCGTCGTCGTGCCGGGCCTTGCGTTCAGGTTTGCATTTCCCGGGATCTGCAGCACACTGCGCACGGCGCTGCTCGGCCCGGGCTTTCATTTCCCTGCATTTTTCGGGATTCTTCGCACACCACTGCTCGCGCTGTGCCAGGCGCTCCTTGCGGCATTTTTCGGGATCAGCCTCACACTGCGCGCGACGCTGCTCGGCGCGGGTTTTCATCTCCCTGCACTTATCAGGGTTGTCCAAGCACCATTTTTCACGTTGCGCCGCGCGTTCCTTGCGGCACTTTTCCGGATCGGCCTTGCAGGCCTCGCGCATGGCGCCATGCTGGCCGTAGGGCGGTTTGCCCCCTGTAGCAGCCGGCGACGGGCCGTCGGCTGCCCAGGCCGGCAGCACAGCAAAAGCGCAAAACAACGCCATGTTCCTGATATTCATGTTTTCACCTCTGCCTTGAATCTGCTCAGCGATCGCGGCGGGGTTTGTAGATTTCCCGCCGCGCCTTGTCGAGATCACGATGCAACCCCCGGCGCTCCTCGTCGGACAGTCGGCCCGGACGCTCATGACGCTCGTTGCGTTCCGGACGGACGGTTTCGCGCCGGCGCTCCGGACTGCGTTCGTAGCGTTCCGGCTGACTCTGCGCAGCGCGCAATTCACGCCACGGTCCCGCCATGGTCGTCCCCGCCTGGAGGACCGTCCATGCCAGTAGAAAAACCGCCAGTCCGATTTTCATGCACACGCTCCGCTCAACCATGATGGCCGGCCACTCCGGACATCAGCATGAGCCCGATTGTAACTGCGCAACCACCGCCTTCCGCAGCAGTAATGTGTAAGCAGTCATTGCGGCACTGCCGCCATAAATCGACAGGCACATGCTACCCGCGCCGCATTTTCCCTGCGCCGGCTGATTTGTAAGACTTTGTTTCAATACCGTGGCCTGCGGCAGCGGAACTGGCTAGGATTGCGCCATGACACAGACAAAAACCCGGATCCTGGTCGTCGATGACGACGTACGGCTGCGCGAACTGCTGAACCGCTATCTCAGCGAACAGGGTTACGCGGTGCGCGTGGTCGCCGATGCCGTCGAAATGAACCGCCTGCTCGCCCGCGAGCGTTATGAACTGATGATCCTCGACCTGATGCTGCCCGGCGAGGACGGCCTGTCGATCTGCCGCCGGCTGCGCGGCGGCGGCGAAGCCATGCCCATCATCATGCTCACCGCCAAGGGTGACGACGTCGACCGCATCGTCGGTCTCGAGATCGGCGCCGACGACTACCTGCCCAAGCCCTTCAATCCGCGCGAACTGGTCGCACGCATCCAGGCGGTGCTGCGCCGCCAGCCGCCCCCGCCGCCGCCCGGCGCGCCCGGGGGCGCGGAGCAGGTCATCGAATTCGGCGCCTACCGCCTCAACCTCGGCACGCGCACGCTGACCCGCGACGGCGCGGAAATCACCCTGACCACCGGCGAATTCGCGCTGCTGAAAGTGCTGGCCGAACATCCGCGCACCCCGATGTCGCGCGACAAGCTGATGGAACTCGCACGCGGCCGCGAATTCGGCGCCTTCGACCGCTCCATCGACGTGCAGGTGTCGCGCCTGCGCAAGATGATCGAGGCGGACCCGGCCAAACCGGCCTACATCCAGACCGTGTGGGGTTTCGGCTACGTGTTCATCCCCGACGGCAAGGCGCAATGAGCATGCCGCGGTGAGATTGTGGCCACAAACCCTGCTCTGGCGCAGCGTGCTGCTGATCGCCGCACTGCTGGTGATCGCGCACCTGGCCTGGCTGCAGATCTTCCGCGCCTCCGAAATCGAGCCGCGCGCGCTGCAGGTCGCCCAGCAGCTGGCCAGTGTCGTCAACCTGACGCGCGCGGCGCTGATCACCGCCGATCCCGCGCGCCGCTTCGCACTGCTAGACGAACTTGCGCAGCGCGAAGGCATCCAGGTCTATGCCGGGGATCCGGCGGAAGCGGTGCCGGCACTGCCCGAACGCCGCTTCCTGCGCATCGTCGAGACGGAACTGCAGCAGCGCCTGGGATCGCAGACGCGGGTGGCCCTTGAGCGCAACGGCGTCAGCGGCGTCTGGGTCAGTTTCCGCATCGACCGCGAGGAATTCTGGGTATCGGTGCCCCGCTCACGCATCGAACGCAACGAGCCGCTGCGCTGGATCGGCTGGGGTGCCCTGGTGCTGGCGCTGGCCGTGGTCGGCGCCTTCCTGGTGGTCGCCCGCATCAACCGGCCGCTGCGCGAACTGACCCGTGCCGCAGAGCAGCTGGGCCGCGGCAGCATGCCGCCGCGCGTCACCGAATCCGGCCCTGCGGAAATCCGCACGCTGGCGCGCACCTTCAATCAGATGGCCGCCGACCTGCGGCGCCAGGACGAGGAACGCGCCCTGCTGCTGGCCGGCGTATCGCATGACCTGCGCACGCCGCTGGCGCGCATACGGCTGGCGCTGGAAATGCTGGACGGCACGGGTGATACCGCACTCAAGGCCGGCGTCGCCGAAGACATCGCCGACATCGATGCCACGATCAACCAGTTCCTCGATTTTGCGCGGCCCGTCGATTCCGAAACCGCGGCAGGCGACACCGATCTCAATGAAATCGTGCAATCCGTGGTGGAACGCTATGTGCGCGACGGCAGGGATGTGCGGCTCTCGGCGGCGCCGGTCGCGCCCCGTCCGCTGCGCAGGCTGGCCATGCAGCGGCTGCTCGCCAACCTGATCGAAAACGCGCTGCGCCACGGCACCGGCGTCGTTGAAGTCACCACCGGGCCGGCTGCAGGCGGACTGTGCATCGAAGTGCTCGATCGCGGCCCCGGCATCCCCGAGGCCGAGGCCCCCCGCATGCTGCAGCCCTTCACACGCATGGACAGTGCACGCTCAACCAGCGGCACCGGCCTCGGGCTCGCCATCGTTGATCGCATTGCGCAAATGCACGGAGGCTCGGTGCAGCTGTTGGCCCACGAAGGCGGCGGACTGCGCGTGCGCGTGACGCTGCCCTGAGGCAGCTCAGCGGCGCAGGCGGAACGAGGTATTGCGCAGCCGGATCGACAGCACCCGCGCCATCGCAAACAGGAAGTCGCGTGCCAGCTCGGGTTCGGCGTCACCGAAACGCGTAAACTCCTCGAACGGCAGCAGCAGCAACGTGCCGTCGGCCACTGCCCAGACGTTGGCAGAGCGCGGCTGGCCGTCAAAGAACGATTGCTCCCCGAGTATGCTCCCCGCGCTGATGCGCGCCAGCGATGTCATGCTGATGCCGTCGACCTGGGTGACGCCGACCTCCAGCGAACCGGAGGCAACCAGGTACAGCGTGCGATCCGCGGAATTGCGCTGAATGACGACTTCACTCGCACGGAAGGGCCGCAGGCTGGTGTGATCAAGCAGCTTCTGCCATTGCTCAGCACCCCAATTGGGCAGGGCGAGGATGTCCGGCATGCCGGAAGTAGGCGTCGTGCGGGCCAACACCGAAACCCATTCAGCACCGTTCATGCGATCCTTTCGCCTGCGGCCGGGACGAGCAGGAATTATAGTCCGCAGCGACTCGGGTCAGTCGTCAGAACTGCTCGCGGTGGATATGTCCGATTCGATCAGCGCCACCGCCTCAGCGACGATGCCCTCGCCGCGCCCGGCAAAACCCAGCTTTTCCGCGGTCTTGGCCTTGACGTTGATGCGGTCTTCGGTCACGCCGAGGTCGGTGGCGATGTGCGCGCGCATCGCCGGAATGTGCAGCGCCATTTTCGGCGCCTGCGCGATGATGGTCGCATCGACATTGACCACGCCATACCGGTGTTCGGCAAGCAGCCGTGCCACGGCCCGCAGCAGCTCGCGGCTGTCGATGCCCTTGTAGCGCGGATCGGTGTCCGGAAAATGGCGGCCGATGTCGCCCAGCCCCGCCGCCCCGATCAGTGCATCGCAGATCGCGTGCAGCAGCACGTCGGCATCGGAATGCCCGGCAAGGCCCCGCTCGTAGGGTATGGTGACGCCGCCGATAATCAGCCTGCGTCCCGCCACCAGGGCATGCACGTCGAATCCCTGGCCGATCCTGATATTGGTCATCCGCCGCTCCCGATGATCAGCTCCGCCAGCGTCATGTCCTCGGGATAAGTGACCTTGAGGTTGGTCGAACTACCCGGCACCAGCTTCGGCCGAGCCCCGGTCTGCTCGACCGCACTCGCCTCGTCGGTGACCGCATTGATGTCAGCGCGGCGCAGCGCCTCGATCAGCACCCGGTAACGGAACATCTGCGGCGTCTGGGCGCGCCACAGATGATCGCGCCCTTCGGTCTGCAGAACTTCGCGCTCCGTGTTCGCACGTTTCAGCGTGTCGGACACTGGCACTGCCAGCAGTCCGCCGACCTCGCTGTCGCCGACCTCCGCCAGCAGCTGGTCGATGTCCGCCGCCTTCAGGCAGGGTCTTGCGGCATCATGCACCAGCACCCAGTCGTTGCCGTCGATCGCGTTGTTGGCTGCGAGCAGGCCGTTGAACACGCTGGCGGCGCGGGTTTCACCACCGCAGTAGAGTGCCACCAGCTTGCCGCCGCAGGCGCTCCAGTCGAGCGCCGCAAAACGTTCATCGCCGGGCGCCAGCACCACGAAAACCTGCTCGATGCGCGGATGCGCGCACAGGCGATGCACGGCGTGCTGGATCATCGGTTTGCCCGCCAGCAAGGCATACTGCTTCGGCATGTCGGACGACATGCGCGCACCGCTGCCCGCGGCGGGAATCAGGGCGGCATAACGCGGCATCGGCAATGGGCCTGTGGTGACTTGTCGTAGAATCGAACCTGCGCGCGATTGTAGCAGCAGC
>JBMTEY010000094.1:0-9952 GCA_049433545.1 Burkholderiales bacterium
GAAACACGCACTGATCGCCGCAGTCCTGGGCGCCTCGACACTGCTCGTCAGCGGCGGCGCACTCGCGCAGGCCAAACCCGAAGTACTGGTCAAACAGCGGCAGGCGGCGATGACGTTGCAAGGAAAGTATTTCGGCCCGTTGAATCGCATGGCAACAGGGAAAGCCCCTTTCAACAAGGACAGTGCGGTACGCAACGCGGGCTATCTCGAAGTCCTTTCGAACATGGCATGGGACGGCTTCAACCCGAGTACAAAGAACAGCACAGCAAAGACCCGGGCTTTGCCGGCCATCTATGAAAATGAGGCCAAGTTCAAGGAATACCAGAATCAGTTCAAGACTGGGGCGTCCGCGCTCCATGCCGCAGCGAAAGCCGGCGACGAAGCGGCATTCAAAGCCGCGGCGGGCGAGATCGGCAAATCCTGCGGCGGCTGCCACGACGACTTCCGCGAAAAACGCTGAGCGGTTTGACGCCCTTGGACAAAAGCCCCGCACAGCGGGGCTTTTGCTTGGCTGTCTTCCTTTACACTGATTCCGTACCGCTGCTGATACCATGCCCCCGATGCGATCGCCCCAGATACTCTTCTTAACTTGCACACTACTTTCCGGTACAGTCGCGCCAGCGATAGCCGCGACTGCAGGCAATCCCCAGCGCGGCGAATACCTGACCCATGCCGGCGGCTGCATCGCCTGTCATACCGCCAAAGGCAAAGACGCTGTGAAGTTCGCCGGTGGCCACGAGCTGGCGACACCGTTCGGCAAATTCTACGGTCCGAACATCACGCCGCATCCGCAGGCCGGCATCGGCAAATGGAGCGAAGCCGACTTCATCCGCGCGATGCGCGAAGGCAAACGTCCCGACGGCGCGCACTATTTCCCGGCATTCCCCTATCCGTCGTACACGCGCATCGTCGACGCTGACCTGCGCGACCTGTGGGCCTACCTGCGCAGCCTGCCGCCGAGCGCGCGGCAGAACCAGGAACACGACCTGAAATTCCCGTTCGGCTTCCGTTTCCTGCTGTGGGGCTGGAAGCTGCTGTTTTTCACCCCGGGACCGACCGCGGCCGACAGCCAGACCGCGACGCCGGTCGGCCGCGGCGCCTACCTGGTCAACGCGCTGAGCCATTGCGGCGAATGCCACACGCCGCGCAATTTCCTCGGCGGTCCGAAGCGCGACCGATTCCTCGCCGGCGGCAAGGGACCGGACGGCAAGGGCGTACCCAACCTGACGCCGACCAAGCTGAAAAAATGGGGCGACGGTGAGTTGAAGGATTTCCTGACCACCGGCATGACTGCCGACGGCGACGTCACTGCAGAGGCGATGGGTGAAGTGGTGACCAACACCACCGGCAAACTCACCGCCGCAGACCTGGCGGCGATCATCGCCTACCTGCGCACCATACCCGCGCTGCCCGACGAAAAACCCTGAGCTTCAGTCGACGGCCGGCAGCACCGCCACCGTGTGCGTGACCAGCGCTGCGCCGTCCCAGTGATGCAGCTGGTAGGCCGGCGGTTCGCTGCGTGAAGCTTCGAACTTGCCGCGCCCGAGCTTGAGCTGCGCCTGGAAGGCCGTACTCGGGCACACCGACAGCAGCGCGCCCTGCCACACTGCCTGCACGTCGCGGTGGACGTGGCCGCACAACACGGCACGCACCTGCGGGTGCGCAGCGATGATGCTGCCCAGCCGCGCCGAACTCGCTGCAGCCAGCGATATGCGGTCCATCTGCGAAAAACCGGTGGACAGCGGCGGATGATGCATGAACACCAGCGCCGGCTGCTGCGGCGCCGCGCGCAGCAGGCTGTCGAGCCACTGCAGCTGCGCATCGTCGAGGTCGCCGGCGTCCTCGCCTTCGACCACGGTATCGAGCGCGATCAGGCGCAGTCCGCGCACGTCGCGGTAATAATGGATGCGGCCGCCGCGGCCCAGATAGTCATGTTCCGGGAAAACCCGGCGCAGCGGCTGGCGCCGGTCGTGGTTGCCGGGCATCAGGCACAGCGGCACGCGCAGCCCCGCGAGGAAACCGCGCAGGCGCCGGTACTCGGCCTCATTCCCTTCGTTGACGAGGTCGCCGCTGAGCACCACCAGGTCCGGCGGCGCCTGCAGCGCATTGAGGCTGGCGATGCAGTGCATGAGCCCCGGATCCGGGTCGATGCCGTGGCGGTTGCGCGCGCCCTCTTCCATAACGTGCAGGTCGGAGAACTGCGCGACGATCACCGGACGCGCCCTGGACTCGGCGGCTGTCACAGCACCACCATCTGCCCCAGCGTCACGTAATCGACCTTGCCGGAGCCCAGCAGCGGCAGTGTGTCGACCTTGACCACGCGTCGCGCCACCGCCAGTTCATGCGCATTGATCGCACGCGCCGCGTAGAGCAGCGCCGCGCGGTCGAGCGCCGGATCGGTGGTCATCAGCACCGTGCTTTCGCCGGCACGCGTCATTTCCACCAGCGCCGCATGTTTGTATTCCGGAGATGCCTGGCAGGCGATGTATTCGACGCGCTCCAGCGACACCATCTCGCCGGCAATCTTGGCGAAGCGCTTGACCCGTCCCTGGATGGTGAGGAAACCGTCGTCATCGAGCAGCACCACGTCGCCGGTGTTGTACCAGCCGTCGCCGACTTCCGAGCTCGGCGCCGCTCTGCCGTCACGGCTGCGCAGCGCGCGCGCCTGAACATCAGGAAGTCAGGAAACGCTCAGATCGAAGCGCTGATGGCGTCTATGCACAGCGCCATCAGCGGCTGCGGCACGATGCCGAGCACGAGCATCGCCAGCCCGTTCACCGACAGCAGCATGCGCACGTCCCCGGAAGCGGAAACCGGCGCATCATCCTGCGGTGCATCGAAGTACATCAGCTTGACGATGCGCAGGTAGTAGTAGGCGCCGATCAGCGAAAACACCACCGCGACCACGGCGACCGGCCACAGGCCGATCTGCACCACCGCCTGCAGCACCGAGAGCTTGGCGTAGAAACCCACCATCGGCGGCACGCCGGCCATGGAAAACATCAGCAGCAGCATCAGGAAGGCATACCAGGGATTGCGCTGGTTGAGGCCCTTGTAGTCGTCGAGGTTCTCCGCCTCGAATCCGTCGCGGGTCAGCAGCAGGATGATGCCGAAGGCGCCCAGCGTCATCAGCACGTAAACGACGACGTAGAACATCGCCGCGCCATAGCCGTCGAGGGTGCCCGAAAGCACGCCCAGCAGCAGGAAACCCATGTGCGAGATCGTCGAATAGGCGAGCATGCGCTTGAGGTTGGTCTGCATGATCGCAGTCAGGTTGCCGATGGCCAGAGACAGCACCGCCATGATCAGCAGCATCTGCCGCCACTCGTCGACCAGCGCTTCGGCGCCCAGCCCCTGCGCCAGCAGCCGCATCACGATGGCAAAGGCCGCGAACTTGGGCGCCGAACCGATAAACAGCGTGACCGCGGTGGGCGCACCCTGGTAGACGTCGGGCACCCACATGTGGAACGGCACTGCACCCAGCTTGAAACCGAGGCCGGCGACGATGAACACCAGGCCGAACACCAGCACCGCCTGGGTGCGCACGCCATCGCCCGAGAGCTGGGCGAGTTCGGTGATTTCCAGCGTGCCGGTGGCGCCGTAGAGCATCGACATGCCGTAGAGCAGCATGCCGGAGGCCAGCGCGCCGAGCACGAAATACTTCATCGCGGCTTCGGTGGACTGCACCGAGTCGCGCTGCAGCGCCACCAGCGCGTAGAGCGACAGCGACAGCAGTTCCAGGCCCAGGTACAGCGTCAGCAGGTGGTTGGCCGAGATCATCACCATCATGCCCAGCGTCGCGAACAGCACCAGCGTGAAAAACTCGCCGCGGAACATACCGCGCACGGCGGTGTAAGCGCGCGCGTAGACCAGCATGGTGATCACCGCGACGCAGGTCAGCAGCTTCAGCACGTCCGCCATCAGGTCGTCGACGAACATGCCGTTGAAGGTGTAGACCGGGTCGGCGTTGCCGGTGAAAAAGGTCAGCAGCGCGCAGCCGGCCAGCGTCGCCTGGGTCAGGCCGTAGGTGAAGATGCGGTTGTCGTCGCTGATGAACAGGTCAACGAGCAGGATCACGCAGGCCATCACCAGCAGGAACAGCTCGGGATAGGCGGGCCACAGCGGAAGGATGTATTGCATCATGGTCTGGGCCTATGGCACGGGCAGCTTGCTGTACGACACATGCGCCAGCAGTTCGTTGACGGAGACATGCAGCACTTCGACGAAAGGCTGCGGCCAGACGCCCATCACGAGCACCGGCACTGCCAGCAGCAGCAGCACCAGGAATTCGCGGGCGTTGATGTCCTGCAGCGATTTCACATGGTCGTTGGCCACCGCGCCGAACATCACGCGCTTGTACATCCACAGCGTGTAGGCGGCGCCGAAGATCAGCGTCGCAGCGGCGAGGAAGGCATGCCAGAAATTCGCCTTGACCGCGCCCATGATCACCAGGAACTCGCCGACGAAACCGCTGGTCCCGGGCAGGCCGGAATTGGCCATCGCGAAAAACATGAACAGCGCGGCGAACACCGGCATCCGGTTGGCGACGCCGCCGTAGTCGGCGATCAGCCGCGAGTGCATGCGGTCATACAGCACGCCCACGCACAGGAACAGCGCGCCGGAGATGAAACCGTGGGAAATCATCTGGATCACCGCGCCTTCGACGCCCTGCGCGTTGAAGATGAACAGGCCCAGCGTGACAAAACCCATGTGCGAGATCGACGAATAGGCGATGAGCTTCTTCATGTCGGTCTGCACCAGCGCCACCAGGCCGATGTAGACCACGGCGATCAGCGACAGCGTAATGACGATGCCCGACAGCGCATGGCTGGCGTCGGGCACGATCGGCAGCGACAGGCGCACGAAGCCGTAGCCGCCGAGCTTCAGCATGATCGCGGCCAGCACCACCGAGCCGCCGGTGGGCGCCTCGACGTGGGCATCGGGCAGCCAGGTATGCACCGGCCACATCGGGACCTTGACTGCGAAAGCCATAAAAAATGCTATAAAAACAAGTATTTGCGCAACAAGCGGCAGCGGCGTCTCGTAGAAGTCGAGCAGCGAGAAACTGCCGCCGGCGGCGTTGTATAGGTAGATCAGCGCGACCAGCGAGAGCAGCGAACCGAGCAGCGTGTAGAGGAAAAACTTCACCGCGGCATAAACCCGGTTGGGTCCGCCCCAGACGCCGATGATGATGAACATCGGGATCAGCGTCGCCTCGAAGAACACGTAGAACAGCATGCCGTCGAGCGCGGAGAACACGCCGTTCATCAGTCCCGACAGCACCAGGAATGCCGCCATGTACTGCGCCACGCGCGACTGGATGACCTGCCAGCCCGCGATCACCACCAGCACCGTGGTGAAGCTGTTGAGCAGGATCAGCAGCAGCGATATGCCGTCGATGCCGAGGTGGTAGCGGATGTTGAACGACTCGATCCACGGCCGCAGCTCGGTGAACTGGAAACCGCCCTGCTGCAGGTTGAAGCCGGTGTAGAGCGGGATGGTGACGGCGAAACCGATCAGCGCACCGAGCAGCGCGATCATCCGCGCCGCGGGCGCGTTGCGGTCGTCGCCGGTGAACAGCACCGCGACGCCGGCGATGATCGGCGCCCAGATGGCCAGGCTCAGTAAGGGTAATTCCTGCATCTCAGTTTTTTTTCTTCAGTTTCAGCCGTATTTTCAACCGCCGTAGGCCAGCGTCAGCAGCAGCAATATGCCGACGATCATGGCAAACGCGTAGTGGTAGATGTAGCCCGACTGCACGTGGCGCACCACGGCCGCCACCCAGCCAACCAGCCGCGCCGAGCCGTTGACCATCACATTGTCGATCACGGCGATGTCGCCGCCCTTCCACAGCCCCGTGCCCAGCGCGCGCGCGCCGCCGGCGAAAAACCAGTCGTTGAAGCGGTCGAAGCCGTATTTCTCCATCAGTATCGTCACCAGCACGCCCCACTTGCGGCGCAGCACCGCGGGCAGGTCGGGACGCACGATGTAGATGAACCAGGCTGTTGCAGCGCCGCCCACCGCCAGCCAGAACGGCAGCGTGCCCAGCGCGTGGGTCATCATGCCGATGACGCCGTGGAAATTCTGCGCCATGGTCGCCATCGCGGCATGCGCCGGATGCACGGTGATCGAACTGCCGAAATAGCTGCCGTAGACAAAAGTGCCGATGAACCAGCCGGCGCACACCGACGGAATCGCCAGCAGCACCAGCGGCACCCACACCACCGCGGGAGATTCGTGCGGTGCGTGGCCGTGGCCATGGTCGTCATGGCCGTGATCATCGTGGGCATGGTCGTCATGACCGCCGGCAGCCTTGGCGTCGGCATCCGCCGCCTTGGCATCCGGGTCATGCGGATCGGCGAAACGTTCCTTGCCGTGGAAGGCGTAGAACACCAGGCGGAAGGAATAGAAACCGCCGACGAACACCCCCGCCACCGCCAGCGCATAGGCAAAACCGGCGCCAGGCACCGTCGCGTGGTGCAGCGCCTCGACGATGGTTTCCTTGGAGAAAAAGCCGGCGAACGGCGGCAGGCCGGCGTTGGCCAGTGCGCCGATCAGTACCGTCATGTAGGTGATCGGCATGTACTTGGCGAGGCCGCCCATCTTGCGCATGTCCTGCTGGTGGTGCATGGCGATGATCACCGAGCCGGCGCCGAGGAACAGCACCGCCTTGAAGAAGGCGTGGGTGAACAGGTGGAATATCGCCGCCGAGTAGGCCGAGGCGCCCAACGCCATGGTCATGTAACCGAGCTGTGACAGCGTCGAGTAGGCCACCACGCGCTTGATGTCATATTGGACCGTCGCGATCAGCGCCATGAAGAAGGCGGTGATCGCGCCGATGATCAGCACGAACGACAGCGCGGTTTCCGACAGTTCGTAGAGCGGCGACATGCGCGCCACCATGAAGATGCCGGCGGTGACCATGGTCGCGGCGTGGATCAGCGCGGAGATCGGCGTCGGGCCCTCCATCGAATCCGGCAGCCAGACGTGCAGCGGAAACTGCGCCGACTTGCCCATCGCGCCGATGAACAGCAGGATGCAGATCACCGTCAGCAGCGACCATGAAACGCCGGGGAAGATCTCTATGGTGTTGCCGGCGAGCCGCCCGGCGCCGGCGAACACCGCGGCATAGTCCAGCGTGCCGAAATACATCAGCACCAGCGCGATGCCCAGCAGGAAACCGAAGTCGCCGACGCGGTTGACCAGGAAGGCCTTCAGGTTGGCGTAGATCGCCGTCGGCCGGGTGTACCAGAAGCCGATCAGCAGGTAGGACACCAGCCCCACCGCCTCCCAGCCGAAAAACAGCTGGATGAAGTTGTTGCTCATCACCAGCATCAGCATCGAGAAGGTGAACAGCGAGATGTACGAGAAGAAACGCTGGTAGCCGGGATCGTCGGCCATGTAGCCTATGGTGTAGATGTGCACCATCAGCGACACGAAGGACACCACCATCATCATCGTCGCCGACAGCGGGTCGATCAGGAAGCCGATCTCGAAGCGGATGTTGCCCGACACCAGCCAGGTGTAGACCGCGCCGTTGAACACGTTGCCGGCCATCACATCGCGATAGACCAGGAACGAGGCCACCAGGCACACCACCATGCCGAGGATGGTCACCACGTGCGCGGCGCGGCGGCCGATGGCCCAGCCGAACAGGCCGGCGATGATCGCCCCCGCGAGCGGCGCCAGCGGCACCAGCAGATAGAGTTTTTGCATCTCCGTCATTTGCGCATCAGCCCTTCAGCCGGTCGAGGTCCTCGACGTCGATGGTTCGCAGGTTGCGGAACAGCACCACCAGGATTGCCAGGCCGATCGCCGATTCGGCGGCCGCCACGGTGAGGATGAAAAACACGAACACCTGCCCGGCGATGTCGCCGAGGTAGTGCGAAAAGGCGATGAAGTTCATGTTCACCGCCAGCAGCATCAGTTCGATTGCCATCAGCAGCACGATCACGTTCTTGCGGTTGAGGAAGATGCCGATCACCGAGATCGCGAACAGGATCGCGCCCAGCACCAGGTATTGGGAGAGGGAGATCATGGCTGGCCGTCACCCTTCTCCGCCGGCATGGACACCATGCGCACGCGGTCCTGGCGCCGCACCAGCACCTGCTGCGCGGGATCGATGTACTTGCCGTGCTTGCGCCGGCGCAGCGTCAGCGCGATCGCGGCGACGATGGCCACCAGCAGGATCACCGCCGCCAGCTCGAACGGGTAGACGTATTCGGTATAAAGCAGCCGGCCCAGCGCTTTGGTATTGCTGTAACCGGCGGGAGAGGATTCGGGGCGCGGCGCCTCGTCGAGGCCGAAATACGGACCGGCCAGCACCAGCGCCATCTCGACAACCAGCAGCAGCGCGACGATCGCGCCCACCGGCAGGTAGCTCCAGAAACCCTCGCGCAGCCGCGCGAGGTTGATGTCGAGCATCATCACCACGAACAGGAACAACACCATCACCGCGCCGACGTAGACCAGCACCAGCGCGATGCCGAGGAATTCGGCCTCGAGCTGTATCCACAGGCCCGCCGAGGTGCAGAACGCCAGCACCAGGAACAGCGCGGCATGCACCGGGTTCCTCGCGGTAATCACGCGCAGCGCGGCGAACACCAGTATCGCCGCGAAGAAATAGAAGATGAATTCCTGGAAAGTCATTATTGTTGTTTACCGGTAAGCCGCGTCGGCGGCACGGTCCCTGGCGATCTGTTCCTCGTAGGCGTCGCCGATCGCCAGCAGCATCGGCTTGGTGTAAATCAGGTCGCCGCGTTTCTCGCCGTGGTACTCGAAAATCCGGGTTTCGACGATCGAGTCCACCGGACACGATTCCTCGCAGAAGCCGCAGAAGATGCACTTGGTGAGATCGATGTCGTAGCGCGTGGTGCGGCGCGTGCCGTCATCGCGCTGCTCGGATTCGATGGTGATCGCCAGTGCCGGGCACACCGCCTCGCACAGTTTGCAGGCGATGCAGCGTTCCTCGCCGTTGGGATAGCGGCGCAGCGCATGCAACCCCCGGAAACGCGGGCTCTGCGGCGTTTTTTCCTCGGGGAACTGCACCGTGATCTTGCGCGCGAACAGGTAGCGGCCGGTCAGCGCCATGCCCTTCAGCAGTTCGAACAGCAGGAAGGTGCTGAAAAAGCGGTGTATGCGGGCGATCATGCGCGGCTCCCCATCATTTCCACCAGATCCACAGCGAGGTCTGCATCCAGGCGCCGAGCACCACGATCCACACCAGCGTCACCGGGATGAACACCTTCCAGCCCAGGCGCATGATCTGGTCGTAGCGGTAACGCGGGAAGGTGGCGCGGAACCAGAGGAAGGACGACACCACGAAGAATGCCTTCAGCAGCAGCCAGCCGAAGTTCGGCGCACCGAGCAGCCCCCACGACTCTGGAAACGGCGACAGCCAGCCGCCGAGGAACAGGATCGCCGTCAGCATGGAGATCAGGATCATGTTGGCGTATTCGGCGAGGAAAAACACCGCGAAGGTCATGCCCGAATATTCGACGTGGAAACCGGCGACGATTTCCGATTCGCCCTCGGCGACGTCGAAGGGCGCGCGGTTGGTTTCGGCGACGCCGGAGATCACGTAGGTCAGGAACAGCGGGAACAGCGGTATCCAGAACCAGTTGAGGAAACCCGCCCCGCCCTGCTGCGCCTTGACGATCTCTCCGAGGTTCAGGCTTTGCGCCGCCATCAGCACGCCGACCAGCGCGAAGCCCATCGCGATTTCATACGACACGATCTGCGCCGCCGAGCGCAGCGCGCCGAGGAAGGCGTATTTCGAATTCGAGGCCCAGCCGGCGATGATCACGCCATAGACGCCGAGTGAAGTCATTGCCAGCAGGTAGAGCAGGCTGGCGTCGATGTTCGACAGCACCAGTTCCGGCGAAAACGGCACCACCGCCCAGGCCGCCAGCGCCGGCATGATCGCCATGATCGGCGCCAGCACGAACAGGAA
>JBMTEY010000095.1:0-9907 GCA_049433545.1 Burkholderiales bacterium
GCGGAAACCCGGGGTTTAAGTCCGCGCCCGGCAGGCCGATCCGGCTGCGTCAGCACCAGCGTAAGCTGATGGCCGGCGTCGAGCAGCGCTTCCAGTGCCACTGCTGCAAACGCGGGCGTTCCTGCAAAAATGATTTTCAATTGGAAGGACAGTTCGCCCGGCACAACCGGAAATTACATCGACTGCCGCTGCTGCTTGGCCAGTTTTGCGGCAATGCGCTGCTGTTTCAGGCGCGACAGTTTTTCGACGAACACCTTGCCCACTAGATGATCCATCTCGTGCTGTATGCAGACCGCCAGCAGGCCTTCCGCCTCCAGGGTGCGGGATTTACCCTGTTCGTCGAGCGCGGTTACCGCCACCTTCGCGGCGCGGGTCACTTTTTCATAGATTCCGGGAACCGACAGGCAACCTTCTTCGCACTCGGCCTCGCCTTCCGCGCGTATGATTTCGGGGTTGATGAACACCTGAAGCTGATCACGGGTTTCAGAGATGTCGATGACGATGATGCGTTGATGGACATCCACCTGTGTTGCAGCCAGACCAATGCCCGGGGCAGCATACATGGTCTCCGCCATGTCTTTGATTAATTTACGAATTTTGTCATCCACCCGGGCGACAGGCTGTGCCACTTTATGCAGCCGCGGGTCGGGGTAGTGAAGTATCGGGAGTAAAGCCATGAAAAACTTGCCAATTTAATCAACTAGATGCAGAATTTAAACCAAACTCTCACGTCGATAGGCGGTTGCTGAAACCTACGCAATCGGCGCGCACATAAGGTGGGGCTCCACATGCGAAAAGCAATTATATCCCTGATTTTGTTGATAACTCCGGCCTGGTTTGCGCTTGCGGCTGACGCCCCGGCGATGAAAGACGCGGCGCCCGAGCGCTATGTCGTGCAAAAAGGCGACACCCTGTGGAGCATTTCGGGGCACTACCTGAAGGAACCATGGCGCTGGCCCGAGCTGTGGAAGATGAACCAGGAACAGGTCAAGAATCCGCACCTGATCTATCCCGGCGACACCATCGTCCTTGATCGCAGCGGCGGCGCGGCGAAATTGCAGCTGGTGCAGCTCGATACCGCGAAACTGCAACCGAAAATCCGGGTTGAAAAAACAGCACGCAGCGCCATTCCCAGCATCGCACCTTCCGTCATCGAGCCGTTCCTGTCCAAACCGCTGGTGGTCAGCGCCGGCGAACTCGATGGCGCCGCGAGAATCATGGCAACGGCGGAAAGCCGCGTGACTCTTGGCGCCGGAGACCGCGCCTATGTCACCGGCATCACCAAGGACAAGGGGAATCAATGGCAGATTTTCCGGCGCGGCGATGCTTTGATCGATCCGGAAACCAAGGACATTCTCGGCTACGAAGCCACCTATCTCGGCGAAGCGCGGGTACGCCAGCACGGCGAAATCGCCACCATTGATATCGTCAAATCCGTCCAGGAAATCTACCAGGATGATCGTCTGGTGCCGCTGGGCAAACAGGCCCCGGTCTTTGCGTATGTCCCGCATCCGCCGCAGGTGCCCGTCAATGCGCGCATCATCTCGGCATACGGCAGCCTGCAGGAGACGGGGCCGCTGTCCATCGTTGCGCTCTCCAAGGGCAGCCAGAACGGACTGCAGGTCGGCAATGTGCTTGCCATCGGGCGAAGCCAGACCACCGCGCGCTACAACCAGAGAACCGAGCCGCTGTTCGGGCGTAGCGGTCCCTCCGGCAGCGATTCGCCGCGTGTTTATTACGCCGAAAAGCTGCCGCCGCGCGACACCCTGCTCGCGCGCGGCGAGGCCGTGACCCGGGACGGCATTGCCAAACTGCCTGATGATCGCTACGGACTGCTGATGGTATTCCGCACCTTCGACCGCGCATCTTTTGCGCTGGTCATGGAAGCCAGCCGGCCAGTCGCGATTTCGGATTACGCCACCAATCCCTGACCCCCGGGCGGGGTAGCTGACCCGCCACCGGTCTCGGATACTTCCCGATGTCGCTGGACGCGGATCTGGAAGGCTGGCTGCGACTGAGCCTGCTGCACGGCCTGGGGCCGCAGACACTGCGCAAATTACTGGTCGCGCTCGGTTCACCGGCCGCCATCCTCGCAGCCGGCCATCGTGAACTCACCGCGTTCGTCCCGGAAAAAACCGCAATAGCGATCCGCAACGGCGGCGCCGATATTGAAGCGCTGACCGCCGTCGAATCGTGGCTGACAGGGAATTCCGGCAATCATGTCATCACGCTGGCCGACAGCGAATATCCGCAGGCACTCCTGGAAATTCCGGATCCTCCACCGCTGTTGTATGCCAAAGGCCGGATCGGGCTGCTCAACCGTCCCGGTATTGCCATAGTCGGCAGCCGCAACGCGACCGCGCAAGGCACCAACAACGCCGAAGCCTTCGCCGAAGCGCTCAGCAACGCGGGCCTGACCATCGTCAGCGGGCTCGCACTGGGCGTCGATGCCGCATCCCACCGCGGCGGAATGAACGGTGCGGGTTCCACCATTGCCGTAGTCGGTACAGGGCTCGACATCGTCTACCCCGCACGCAATCGCGAACTGGCGCACCGGATCGCCGAACACGGCGTACTGGTTTCCGAATTTGCCCTGGGAACACCGGCGCTCGCCGCCAATTTTCCGCGACGCAACCGCCTGATCTGCGGCCTGTCGCGCGGCTGTCTGGTTGTCGAAGCCGCGGTATCCAGCGGCTCTCTGATCACGGCACGCCTGGCCGCGGATCAGGGGCGCGAGGTCTTCGCCATTCCCGGATCCATACATTCACCGCTGGCCAAAGGCTGCCATGCGTTGATCAAGCAGGGCGCGAAACTGGTTGAATGCGCCAGTGACATCCTCGAGGAACTGGGGTATGCAGTCCCGGCGGCAACGTCAGCGGATGTCATGTAACAGCATCCGCTGCTCGAACATGTAGGCTTCGACCCGGTGGATTTTGAAACGCTGCAGCAACGCAGCGGACTTGCGGCGGCAGCGCTCAACACCGCCCTGACCGGCTTGGAACTGGATGGACAGGTCGAGGGATTGCCCGGCGGTCGCTGGCAGCGCGTGCGCTGATCCCGGCTTGCGCTGGCCGGTGATTGTTCTTATCATCGGGCGCTCTTTGCTTCGGCGCAGCCGGTGTGCGCCTGATCCTGGCAGCAATACTGCTGCAAATTCAATCATTTAGAATGGCAAAAACGCTAATCATCGCGGAAAAACCTTCAGTCGCCGCAGACATTGCGCGGGCTTTGGGCGGTTTCACGAAGCATGGGGATTATTTCGAAAGCGAAGACTACGTGCTGTCTTCCGCGGTCGGCCACCTGCTGGAAATCGCCGCACCGGAGGAATTCGAAGTCAAACGCGGCAAGTGGTCATTTGCGCACTTGCCGGTGATTCCGCCGCATTTCGACCTGAACCCGATCGCCAAGAGCGAGCCCCGGCTCAAGGTCCTGGCCAAGCTGCTCAAGCGCAAGGACGTTACCAAACTGATCAACGCCTGCGACGCGGGGCGTGAAGGCGAACTGATTTTCCGCTACATCGCGCAAGCGACCAAAACCAGCAAACCGGTATCGCGACTGTGGCTGCAGTCAATGACTCCCGCGGCCATCCGCGACGGATTCGCGCATTTGCGCTCGGACGAGGACATGCAGCCGTTGGCCGATGCGGCCCGCAGCCGCAGCGAAGCAGACTGGCTGGTCGGCATCAACGGCACGCGCGCAATGACCGCCTTCAACAGCAAGGGCGGTGGTTTTTACCTGACCACGGTCGGCCGCGTGCAAACGCCGACGCTGATGATCGTAGTCGATCGCGAACAGAAAATACGCAAATTCGTGCCGCGCGATTACTGGGAAGTACGAGCTACGTTTGCGGCGAAGGCCGGCGAATATGAAGGCCGCTGGTTCGATCCGGCATTCAAACGCGACGAAAACGATCCGGAAAAACGTGACAGCAGAGTCTGGGACAGGGCGACGGCGGAAAAAATCACCACCACCTGCCGCGGCAAGACCGGAACGGTTACCGAGGAATCCAAGCCGTCCTCACAGATGTCGCCGATGCTGTTCGATCTGACCTCGCTGCAGC
This sequence comes from Burkholderiales bacterium, assembly GCA_049433545.1. Classification (GTDB taxonomy): domain Bacteria; phylum Pseudomonadota; class Gammaproteobacteria; order Burkholderiales; family SG8-41. Next base: position 4,061 of record JBMTEY010000095.1, read on the forward strand.
GCGAAGCCAACGGACGCTTCGGATTCTCCGCAAAGGTCACGCTGTCGATCGCGCAGGAACTCTACGAGAGGCACAAGGCGCTTACCTATCCGCGAACCGACTCCCGCCACCTTCCCGAGGATTATGTCGCCACGGTCAAGACGACGATGAAGGCGATTGCCGACGGATCGGAACTGGCGCCTTTTGCAAAGGAAATATCCAGAAACGGCTGGGTCAAACCGAACAAGCGCATATTCGACAACACCAAGGTGTCCGACCACTTCGCGATCATTCCGACACCGCAGCCTCCGAAAAGCCTGAACGACGTGCAGCAGAAGATCTATGACCTCGTGCTCAGACGCTTCATGGCGGTGTTTTTCCCTCCGGCCGAGCACCTGGTCACCACGCGCATCACGGAAATCGAGTCCCACAAATTCAAGACCGAGGGCAAGATCCTGGTCAAACCGGGCTGGCTCGCCATTTACGGCAAGGACGAACAGCAGGAGAGCGCCAACCTGCCTGCCGTCGCCAAGGGCGAACATCCGTCGGCCAGCGCGGTCGATGCGATTGCCCTGGCCACCCGCCCCCCGGCGCGTTACTCGGAGGCCACGCTGCTCAGCGCGATGGAAGGCGCGGGCAAGCTGATCGACGACGACGAATTGCGCGAAGCCATGGCTCAGAAGGGGCTGGGCACACCTGCGACACGCGCAGCGATCATCGAACGCCTGATCGCCGAAAAATACCTGGTGCGCGAAGGCCGGGAACTGATCCCCACGGCCAAGGCCTTCCAGCTGATGACCCTGCTCAACGGGCTGGGCGTCAACGAATTAAGGCAACCCGAACTGACCGGCGAGTGGGAATACAAGCTGCTGCAGATGGAGCGCGGCAAGCTGAAAAGATCGACGTTCATGAAGGAAATCGCGCACATCACCGAACGCATCGTCAAAAGCGCGAAGGAATTCAACAGCGAAACCATACCAGGCGATTACGCGACACTGCAGACACCGTGCCCCCACTGCGGGAAAGTGGTGAAGGAGAATTACAGGCGTTTTGCCTGCGAATCCTGCGAGTTTTCAATTTCCAAGACCCCGGGTGGCCGGCAGTTCGAACTCAATGAAGTGGAAACGCTGCTGCGCGAACGCACCATAGGTCCGTTGCAGGGATTCCGCTCAAAAATGGGCAGGCCTTTTGCCGCGATACTGCGCATCGTCCCGGACAAGGAAAGTGGTAACTTCAAGCTCGAGTTTGATTTCGGGCAGAACAGCGACGATGAAGCCGAAGACATCGATTTCTCGGGACAGCAGGCCCTGGGCACATGTCCGAAGTGCGGCGGCAAGGTTTATGAGCACGGCATGAACTATCTTTGCGAGAACACGCCGGCCAAGAAATGCGATTTCCGCTCAGGCAAGGTGATCCTGCGCCAGGAAATCCACCGCGAGCAGATGGAAAAGCTGCTCGCCTCCGGCCGCACCGACCTGCTGGATGGCTTCGTATCAAACCGCAACGGCCGGCGCTTCAAGGCCTTTCTGGTCAAGCAGCCGGACGGCAAGGTGGGGTTTGAATTCGCGCCGCGCGCCGTGAAGGGGGATCAGGAAGAAAGCGGCCGCAAGTCCGCCAGCAAAAAGACCGAGGCTGCTGCCACACCTGTGGCGCCGGCCAGGAAACGCGCAGCACGCGCCAAAAAATAATCAATTAAAACAATTGGTTATGGCTATTCCGGGCATGCCTGGAATGGCCATGTTTATTCAGACGTCGAGGTTGCGTACGCCCAAGGCGTTGGTCTCGATGAACGCGCGACGCGGTTCAACCGCGTCGCCCATCAAGGTGGTGAAGATTTCATCCGCGCCGATGGCATCCTCGATCCGCGTCCTGAGCAGGCGCCGCGTCTTCGGATTCATCGTCGTATCCCACAACTGCTCGGGATTCATTTCACCGAGTCCCTTGTAGCGCTGGATGCCGACGCCGCGCTGGACTTCGGCCAGCAGCCAGTCAATCGCTTCGCGGAATTCCTTCACTGGACGCAGCTGTTCGCCGCGCTTGATGTAGGCGCCTTCGCCCAGCAAACCATGCAGCATCTGCGCGGTTTTCCTGATCTGGGCGTAGTCGCCGCTGTGCAGAAAATCCGGATCGATCACGGTCTGCCGCGCGACACCGTGCTGGGTCCGGAAAATGCGCAAGGCATGGGCTTCAATTTTTTCGTCGTATTCCGCCTCGACCTTGACATTTTTGTTGTCGCCATAGAGGGCCGACAGCGCCTTGGCACTCTTCTTGGCGGCGGCCTCGTCGCTCAGGTCCAGCACCACCGCACTGTTGAGCAATGCATGCAAAGCCTCGGGGTCGATCAGGCGGCTCTCGCGTTCGATCACCGCTTCCGCGAGCAGATATTGTTTGGCGACTTCTTCCAGCGCGTCTTTGGACAATGCCTTGTCGCTGGTTCCGGTATACAGCTCGGCTTCTGCAAGCGCCTGCCTGAGCAGGTACTGCTTCAGTTCGTGTTCGTCCTTCAGGTAACGTTCCTGCTTGCCGTGCTTGACCTTGAACAGCGGCGGCTGGGCGATATAGATATGGCCTCTTTCCACCAGTTCCGGCATCTGGCGATAGAAAAAAGTCAGCAGCAGGGTGCGGATATGGGCGCCATCGACGTCGGCGTCCGTCATGATGATGATGCGGTGGTAACGGAGTTTGTCCGGCGTGTATTCATCCTTGCCGATACCGGTGCCGAGGACGCTGATCAGCGTGGTGATTTCCGTGGACGAAATCAGTTTGTCGAACCGCGCTTTCTCGACGTTCAGGATCTTGCCGCGCAGCGGCAGGATGGCCTGGTTTTTCCGGTCGCGTCCCTGCTTGGCGGATCCGCCCGCGGAGTCGCCCTCCACCAGGTACAGTTCGCATTGGGCGGGATCCCTTTCCTGGCAATCCGCCAGTTTTCCCGAAAGGCCGAATGAATCAAGCACACCCTTGCGCCGCGTCAGTTCGCGTGCCTTGCGAGCGGCTTCGCGCGCGCGCGCGGCATCGACGATCTTGCCGCAGATGATCTTGGCATCGTTCGGCTTCTCGAGCAGAAACTCCATCAGTTTCTGCGCCACCACTTCGTCGACCACCGGGCGCACTTCCGATGACACCAGCTTGTCCTTGGTCTGAGACGAAAATTTCGGTTCCGGAACCTTGACCGACAGCACCGCAGTCAGTCCTTCTTTCATGTCGTCGCCGCTGGTCTCGACCTTTGCCTTTTTGGCCAGTTCGTTCGATTCGATGTACTGGTTCAGCGTGCGCGTCATGGCGGCGCGCAGGCCGGTCAGATGGGTACCTCCGTCACGCTGCGGAATGTTGTTGGTGAAACACTGCATCGATTCCTGGTAGGAATCGTTCCACTGCATCGCAACTTCGACCGTAATGCCGTCCTTGCTGCCCTGGATATGGAAGATGTTCGGGTGGAGCACGCTCTTCGCGCGGTTCATGTATTCAACAAAGCCCTTGACTCCGCCGCTGAATGCGAATTTTTCTTCTTTGCCGGAGCGTTGGTCCGTCAGGGTGATTTTCACGCCGTGGTTCAGGAATGAAAGTTCGCGGAGGCGCTTGGCCAGGATCTCGTAGTGGAAATCGATGTTGCCGAAGATTTCCTTGCTTGCGAGAAAGTGCACCTCGGTACCGCGACGCTCGCTTTTACCCGCTGATTTCAGCGGTGCAACAGCCTCGCCCATGCGGAATTCCATGGTGTGCGTCTTGCCGTCGCGGCGTATGGTCAGGCGCAGCCATTCCGACAGCGCATTGACGACCGAAACCCCCACTCCGTGCAGTCCGCCTGAAATCTTGTAGGAGTTGCTGTCGAATTTCCCGCCGGCGTGCAGTTCGGTCATGACCACTTCGGCGGTCGAGCGCTTCTCCTCGTCGTCGGGGTGGATGTCCGTGGGTATGCCGCGGCCGTTGTCGGCGACACTGATGGAGTTGTCGGGATGGATGATGATGGTGATCTCATCACAGTGGCCGGCCAGCGCTTCGTCCACCGCATTGTCGACGACCTCGAAAACCATGTGGTGCAGGCCGGTGCCGTCGCTGGTGTCACCGATATACATGCCCGGACGCTTGCGTACCGCTTCCAGACCCTTGAGAACCTTGATGCTGTTGGCATCATATGCGTCGTCGGCGCGCTGCTCTTTTTCGCTCATTGCTTTCGTTTTCGTGGTTGTCTTGTGGCTTAAATCCGCATCGGCATTACGACGTAGCGGAAATCATCGCGCCCGGGCAGGGTGATCAGCATGCTACTGTTGGCGTCGCCAAAAGAACACACCACTTTTCCTGCGGGTACGTTGTTGAGCACGTCGAGCAGGTAGGTCACATTGAAACCGACATCCAGCGGATCCCCGCTGAATTCTATTTCAAGTTCTTCCTGGGCTTCTTCCTGCTCGTTGTTGCTGCAGGATATGCGAAGACTGTCCTTAGTCAGCATCCAGCGCACACCGCGGAATTTTTCGTTGGACAGGATTGCCGCGCGCTGCAGGGCCCGTTGCAGTTCGTCACGATCCAGGGCTATTCCTTTTTCGTAATTGGTGGGAATGACGCGCTGGTAATCGGGGAATTTTCCGTCTATGACCTTGGTAGTGAGCTCGATTTCACCGAAGCGGAAACGCACCTGGTTGGCGTAAACATACACATCCAGCGGATCGTCGCCGTCAACTAGCTGGCGTGCCAGTTCGAGTATGGCTTTACGGGGTAGGATGACCTCCGTCTTTTCCTGCTTCTCCGGCAATGACGTGACTGCGTAGGCCAGACGATGGCCATCAGTGGCGACCACCCGGATTTCCTTGCCTTCGGTGACCAGCAGCAGGCCGTTGAGGTAATAGCGGATGTCCTGCTGCGCCATCGCATACTGCACCAGTGCGAGCAGTTTTCGCACTGCCCCTTGGGATATGCGAAAAGTATTTTGCGGCTTTCCGGGATCAGCCAGTGCCGGAAAATCCGTCGCCGGCAGGGTCTGCAGGTTGAAACGGCTTTTGCCCGCCTTGACCTGGATCCGGTTATTAGCGTTTTCCAGTGAAACCTCACTGCCGTCAGGCAAGGCACGCAGGATGTCCACCAGCTTGCGTGCAGACACGGTCACTGCCACCGACTCCCCGGCTTTTTTATCCAGGACGCAGGTTGTGGCTATCTGAAGTTCCAGATCGGTGGCTACGAACTTCAGCGTTTCCGCATTGCGTTCGATCAGGACGTTGGAAAGTATCGGCAGTGTATGACGCCGTTCGACTATGCCGGTAACTGCCTGCAGCGGTTTCAGCAGAGCATCACAGGATAATTGCATCAGTTTCATGACAGTAGTTCTTCTTTAAAAAACTAGTAGTAACTAATAAGGACCGGCGGTTTCTGTTGAAACATCCCTTGGCCCGTTGAATTCAATATGCAAAACGTTCAGGGCAGACGCTGTATGTTCTGGGGATCGCCTGTGGATAGAAAAGGATAAAAAGGCGGACGATCTCCGGAAAATGGTTTTATGCACAAAGCATGAACATGTAATCAACTGCGCAGTACTTTCAGCAGGGAACTGATGTCGACGGTCATTTCATTGCTCGTACTGCGCAATTGCGCGATTTTGCGGCAGGCATGCAGCACGGTGGTGTGGTCGCGTCCGCCAAAGGCCTCACCGATGTCGGGCAGGCTCATCTGGGTAAGTTCCTTGGCCAGGGCCATTGCGACCTGCCTGGGCCTGGCGACATTGCGGGTGCGTTTTTTCGAATACATCTCTGAAACCTTGATCTTGTAGTAGTCCGCGACGGTTTTCTGGATGTTTTCTATGCTGACCTGCCGGCTTTGCGATGCCAGTATGTCGCGCAATGCCTCCCGGGCAAGATCCACGGTAATGGCTTGTCCGGTAAA
>JBMTEY010000096.1:0-9902 GCA_049433545.1 Burkholderiales bacterium
CCGAACTCGGGATCGCGCGCGATGGTGATGCCGGCGGTGATCATCGGGCCGCCGTCGTAGATCGAGAACATCGGTATCGGCAGGCTGAACAGGTCGACGTCCTCGCCGGTTTTGATGACTTCCTTGACCGGGGTCTTTTCGACGTATTTCGGCGGGATCGGGTTCTCGATGCCGTTCTGCAGCCGGAATTCGATTTCGGGATAGGTACTGCAGCCCATCGACATGATGGCGCGTTTCTGCGAGCGGATGATGCCCGACACCACCGGCATTTTGTAGCCGATGACATTGTGAAACAGCAGCGCCTTGTCGGCCTGGTCGACCAGGGTCGCGATGTGGCGGCTGTCGACTGGTTGCTTGATGTCGACCAGTTCCTTTTCGCTGCGCAGGCGCTCGAGGAAGCCGCGGAAGTTTTCGTCGGCGTAAGGCGGTTTTTTCATTTGCGTTTCTTGTTCCCGGTTTCGGCAGGGCCGGTGACTCCGGCCCAGCGTTTGATCGATTCATGTTCAACGTCGAAGAGATCGAGCACACGCCCGACCGTGTGGTTGACCAGGTCGTCGACGGTCTTCCCGCCGCTGTAGAAGGCCGGCACAGGCGGGAAGATCACGCCGCCCATCAGCGTCACCGCTTCCATGTTGCGGATGTGCGCGAGGTTGAGCGGCGCCTCGCGGGTGATCAGCACCAGGCGGCGGCGTTCCTTGAGGATCACGTCGGCGGCGCGGGTCACCAGGTTGTCGGCGAAGGCGTGGGCCACCGAGGCCAGCGTTTTCATCGAGCACGGCGCGATCACCATGCCCGCGGTGAGGAAAGAGCCGCTGGCGATGGTGGCGCCGATGTCGCGCACGTTGTGCGTCACGTCGGCGAGCTTGTGCAGCGTCTTGCGGTCCATGCCGTATTCCTGGTACGCGTTGAGCACGCCTGCGTCGGATACCACGAGGTGGGTTTCCCAGCCGCCGATCGCGCGCAGGCGCTCGAGGATGCGGATGCCGTAGATCGAGCCGGAGGCACCGGTCATGCCGACGATCAGCCGGCGCGGCGCGTTGCGGGGTTTGCTCATGACGTTTCGGCCTCTTTTTTCCAGCGGAACAGGTGGTTTTCCAGCGGGCGCAGGATGCCCATCTCTATCGCCGCCATCATCACCACCAGCGTCAGCGTCCATGCGAACACCTGGTCGGTCTGGATCAGGTCGGCGGCCTGGCGCAGCCGGTATCCTACACCGCTGGAGGAGCCCAGCGTTTCGGCGACCAGCGACACCCGCCAGCCGAAGCCGAAGGCGAGCCGTGCCCCGGAAAAGAAATAGGGCAGGATGGTCGGCAGGTAGATCTTGACCATCACCTTGTGCGCGGGCATGCGCAGCACGTGCGCGAGCTCGATGAAGTCGGCGCTGACCGTGCGTGTGCCCTGCCAGACATTGGTGATGATCAGCGGCATCGCGGTCATGAACACCACGAACACCGTGGTCGCATTGGAGACGCCGAACCAGATGATGGCGAAGGTGGCCCAGATCGCCGAGGACACGGTGTTCATCACCGGGATTACCGGCTCGAAGAAGTCACCGAGTTTGCGATTGGCGCCGAAGATGATGCCCAGCGGCAGCCCGATCAGCGTCGCCAGCACAAAACCGGTGGCGACGCGGCCGAGCGTGATGCCGAGATCCTGCCACAGCGTGCCGCTGGCCGAGATCAGCGTCAGCGCTTCCCAAACCCGCGCCGGTCCCGGCAGTACGTAGTGCGGCACCCGCAGCGCGAGCAGCCACCAGATGCCGAGCAGCACCCCGACCAGCGCCAGCCGCTGCAGCAGCAGCCGGCGCGAGCGTGCTGCCGGCATGTTGGCGTGTATGGCGCTTTCGAGGACCTGCGGCATCGCGGGCGGTCAGGCTTTCGGCGGCGCGGTGAAGTAGGTGCCGCGGCCGCTGGCGACCAGCGCGCCGTCCTTGTCGTAGACGTAGGCTTCTGCGGTCGAGTACTGGCTGCCGCTTCGCACGACACGGCCCTTGGCCGTGAGATCGCCGGGCATCGCGGCCTTGTGGTAATCGACGCGGATGTCTATGGTCGGCACCGGCCGGCCGAGCTGGGCGGCGATGGCGTAGTCGGCGACGACGTCGACGATGGCGGCGAGGATGCCGCCGTGGGTGTAGCGGCGCTCGGGGTTGACCACCCATTCCTCGCGCCAGGCGGCTTTCACTTCGATGCCGTCGGCATCAGCCTTGATGAAGGTGAAATTGAGCCACTGGTTGAACGGGCCGCGGCTGATCAGTTTCTGCAGTTGTTCCAGCGTGGGCGCTGCGGGTTTGGTGTCGGTCATGCCGTGCTCCGTAGTCAGGTGGACATTGAAAGCCGCGCGGTGCATCTGCGCAACATGGAAATTATCAGGCCGCTGATGAGTTTTTCTCAGTGCTTTGCGCGGCCAGCGCGCGCAATCGCTCGCGGTCGACCTTGTTGGTGCCCGCGAGCGGCAGCTGGTCGAGGAAGAATACGCGGCGCGGGTGCTGGTAGGCGGGTCCGTGAGCCAGCGCGTGCTTTTTCAGTTCATCTTCGGTGGCGGCGGCACCGTTGCGCAGCACGATGAAGGCGTAGGGCACCTGGCCCTTCAGCTCGTGGGCGAAGGGCAGCACGCAGGCCTGGTGCACGGCGGGGTGGCGCTCGAGCAGGCGTTCGACCTCGATCGGGAAAATGTTTTCTCCGCCGCTGACGAACATGTCGTCGGTGCGGCCGACGAAATAATAAAAGCCTTCGGCATCGCGCCGGCACACGTCGCCGGTGTGGTACCAGCCGCCGGCGAGCCGCTTCGCGGTTTCTTCCGGCAGGTTGTGGTAACCGGTCAGGATGCCGGGATTTTTCAGCAGCAGTTCGCCCTCATCGGGATTGGGGCCGTTCACCAGTTTCGCAGCGGTTCCGGCATAGGGCATGCCGATCGAACCCGGCGGCCGCAGCTTGCCTTCGGGATGCGGGCCCAGCGGTACGGGACCGCCTTCGGTGACGCCGTAGACCACCAGCGGTTCGGCATTGGGAAAATGCCTGCGGATGTCGGCGAGCAACTGCGGCGAGGACGGCGCCGAGCCCATCATCACCGTGCGCACCGAAGCCGTTTCGGTCTTCGCCAGCAGATCGCGGCGCGCGAGCAGCATCGAAATCATGGTCGGCACGCCGGAAATGACGGTGCAGCGGTAGCGCGCCAGCGCCGCAAGGTAACCTTCGACGCTGAACTGCGGCATCAGTACCAGTTTCGCGCCGGCCGTGAGGCCCTGCTTGATCGCGTTCAGTGCGTTTTTGTGGTACAGCGGCGCGGCAACCAGGATCACGTCGTTTTCAGAAGTGCCGCGGGTGTGGGCGAGGATCAGCCGGCTCCAGTTCTGGCCGTAGTGGGTCAGCAGAACCCCCTTGGGTTTGCCGGTGGAGCCGGAGGTGTAGGGCTGTATCGCCACTGTATCTGGCGCAGGTTCGACGGGAGTGTGCGGACCGGGGTCGAGAAAGCGCGTCCAGGCCTCGCCGTCGTCGTAACATACGACCGGCGCATCGGTGGGCAGCAGGCGGGTGTAGGCGGACTCGCAGAAAACGAGGCGCGCGCCGGCATCGTTGCAGATGTAGTGCACGGTGTCGGCGGCGAGCTTGACGTTGACCGGCACCGGCACCATGCCGGCGCGCATCGCGCCGAGCAGCGTGATGACGAATTCGGCGCGGTTCAGCGACAGGATGGCGACACGGTCGCCCGCTTGGAGTCCGCGCCGGACCAGGCCGCGCGCCAGCGCGTTGGCCGCTGCATCGAGGTCGCGGAACGCGTATTCGCGCGGCGCTGCCGGATCGCGCAGGTCGACCAGCGCGGTACGCGTCAGAGCGGCATGCGCGGTGAAGGGGGCGCCCAGGTTGCCGGGCTGGCCCCGCGGCTCGGGGCAGGGGACGGCCATCGTGACGGTTCAGGGCGTGATGATGACCTTGCCGAACACCTCGCGGTCTTCGATCAGTTTCAGGCCTTTGGCGGCGTCCTGCAGCGGCAGCACTTCGTCGATCACCGGCTTGATTTTGCCCTGCTGGATGAGGTCCATCAGCGCCTTCAGGTTGTCGTCGTAGAAGCTGTTGGAGCCGATGATCTGCAGTTCGAAGCTCCAAACGTAGCGCAGATCCTCTTTCGGGTCGTAGCCGGCGGTGGCGCCGCAGACCAGGATCTTGCCGCCGCGCTTGACGCATTTCAGGGTCGGCGCCCAGGTGTCGCCGCCGGTGAAGTTGATCACCACGTCGACGCCGCCTTCGTAGTTGCGGCGCTGCGGCTTGCCGAATTTCTCGATGGCCCACTTCGAAAAGTCGGTTTCCTTGTAATTGATCACGTGGTCGGCGCCGAGGTCCTTGAGGCGCTGGATCTTGTCGGCGCTGGAGGCGCAGGCGATGACTTCGGCGCCGAGCATCTTGGCCAGCAGCACGCAGCCGGTGCCGACGCCGCCGCTGGCGCCGAGCACCAGCACCTTGTCGCCTTTCTTGATGGTGTTGTGGGTGATGATCATGCGGTGTGCGGTGCCGTAGGCCACCGGCAGCGAGGCCGCCTGCTCGTAGCTGACATCGGCAGGCATCTTGATCAGCTGATCGGCGGCGACCAGGCATTTCTCGGCGAGCCCGCCGTGCATCATTTCGCCCATCAGGCCTTTTTTCTTGTTCAGCGGATTGACCAGCACGCGGTCGCCCGCTTTCCAGCCGGTCACGCCGGCGCCGACCTCGAGGATTTCGCCGGCGAGGTCGAGGCCGATGATCATCGGGAACGGCACTTTGATGCCGGGCATGCCGCGCACCGTGAACACGTCGTGGTAGTTGAAGGACGTGGCTTTGACCCTGATCACCACGTGGCCTTCGCACACTGCCGGATCGGGAAAATCGGCCACGTATTCCAGTTTGTCGAGACCGCCGTGTTCCCGCAAAACGACTGCTTTCATTGCTGTTTCTCCGTTGCTTGATGATCGATGCGGCGGCAGGCTGCTGCTGTCCGCCGCCGTGATTATGAACCCTGAATGAAACTGAAGCTTAACCCAGCACGCGATTGACGCCGGTGGCAATCTGCGCGGCGCCTATGCCGTAGACATGGATGGATACCGCGACGTCGCCGCTGGGGTTCGCAATGCGGTGTACGCCGGTGCCGCCTTCGTCGAAACTCAGCGTGCCCGGGCTGCGGCGCACGGTGCGCAATGCCTGCGGCGGCTGGTCGTCATGGCCATTGGAGTAAAAGGTTTCGGCGATTTCACCGCTGTAGACCGCGACGCCGCACCAGGTATGGTGGGCATGGATGGAGCTCTGCTGGCTGCGGCCCCAAGTGATGGCGACCACGGTGTAGCGGTCCTGCGGATCGGCATGGAGCACGTGCCGGGCATAGTGCTGCTCGTCGACGCGCTGCTGTTCCGGGCCCAGCCAGTCGCGGGAGGCGACGGCCTCGCCCAGCGCAGCGGTCACCGCCGCGGGCAGGGTGTCGGCCGGAGCCGTGATCGCGGCGTCGAGCCGGCGCACGAGTTTGCGCAGTTCTTTCGGCATCAGTTCGCCTCCGCAACGATGGCGGCGTTCATCAGCGCATTGCTGTTGAGTATGGCCTTCAGCACCATGTCGCGCGCGGCCTCGATCTGCTGCTGGCAGATTTTTTCTGCGGTTGAGCCTTCGCCGCGCACCAGCGCGCGCACCAGCGTGCGGTGTTCGTGTTGCATTTCCTGGCTGCGGTTGCGGATGCCCAGCCCCAGGTGCAGCAGGCGCGTCATTTCATCGAGCAACTGCGCGATGGCGTGCGCAAGCCGGGCGTTGCCGGCTGCCTGCGCGATGGCGACATGGAACTCCTTGTTGGCATCGAGGAAGCGGGCGGTGCTTTTGGGTTCGCCGGGCTGGTAGCCGGCGCGGCAGATTTCGTCGAGCATCTGCAGGCGTTTGGCGTCGACCCTGCCCGAGGCGAGGCGGGCGGCGCGCGGTTCCAGCATCAGGCGAAGTTCGAACACGTCCTGGATGTCCTTCAGCGTTACCGGCATCACCATGTAGCCGCGGCGCGGGATCGCCCGCACCAACCCGTCGTGCGCCAGCCGCGACAGGGCGCTGCGCACGGGGGCCTTGCCCAGCCGGTACTGCGCGCAGAGCTGGGTTTCGGAGACTTCGGTGCCCGGTGCGATCTGGCAGCAGATGATGTCGTGCTTGATGCGTTCGTAGGCGCGTTCGCTGAGCAGCGGGATGGTTTTTGCGATGATGGCCATGTCATTGAAATATTAATTATGTGTGTCTGACATGTCAATGATGGGGTTTGCTTCAGGGCGCGGCGACCGCATCGTGAAAATGCGGCTTGCGTCGCGGTGCTGCGGCCAACACAATGCGTCTTCAACCTCCCGGCGTGCCTCTCCCCGCATCACATCCATGAACAAAGCCGTTGCCGTGCCCGGTCCCTGGGCCATCGTGGCGATCGCCACTGCGACGCAGATGATCGTGGCGATGTCCAACGTGATCCTGCCGACGATCGCGCCGAAACTCGCCGATGTGCTCGGGGTGAGCCCGGTGCTGATCGGCTACCAGGTCAGCCTGACTTTCGGCGCGGCGACGCTGGCGACGATATTCGGCGGCAACGCCGTACTGCGTTACGGCGCCGCGCGCACCACTCAGATCGCGATGCTGTGCTGCGCAGCGGGGATGGCGCTGTTCGCGTTTCCGAACATACCCGCGATTGCGCTCGGTTCAGTGGCCATAGGCGCCGCCGCCGGCATGGTCAACCCGGCTTCGGCCCACATGCTGGTGTCGCATACGCCGGGTGCGCGTCGCAACCTGATGTTTTCGATCAAGCAGACCGGGGTGCCGGTGGGCGGCGTCGTGATGTCGCTGACGGCGCCGGCGATCGCGGTGACTTTCGGTTACCAGTGGTCCCTGCTTGCCGTCGGGGCGTTCGCGCTCGCCGTTCTGGCGCTGATCCAGCCGCATCGTGCGGTCTGGGATGCCGATCTCGGTGTTGCCGGCAAGGAAAAGCAGGCGGCCTTCGGCGGCGTGCCGCTGGTGGTGCGTACGCCGGCGCTGCGCTGGATTTCTCTGGTGGCGATGATTTTTTCCGGCATCCAGCGCTGCGTGATGAGTTTTACCGTGATCTATCTGGTCGCTGAAAAGAACCTGGGCCTGATCGAGGCCGGCGTACTGTTTTCGGTGGTGCAGGTCGGTGGTTCGGTGGCGCGGATCTGCTGGGGCTGGCTCGCCGACCGGCTGCGCAGCAGCATCGCGGTGCTGGCGATCATCGGCGTGGTGGCGGCGTTATCCATACTCGCCATGCTGCACGTGGATATGAGTAACAAGTTATTGATTTACATAATATTCTTCGTCATGGGCGCGACCTCGCTGGGTTGGAACGGCGTGTTCCACGCCGAGGGTGCGCGGCTCAGCCCGCCGGGCCTGGTGAGCATGGTCGCTGCCGGAACGACGTTTTTCGTGTTCGGCGGCGTGTTGCTGGGGCCGGCACTGTTCGCGATGGTCTTCGGGGTGATCCAGAGTTACACGCAGACCTTCCAGCTGATGCTGATTCCCTCGCTGGTTGCGCTGGCGTTGCTTGAGGCCGCGCGGCGCGCCACGCCGCGGGAAAAAACATGATCGCAGGTGCGCCGTCGATGACGGTGGTGCTGGTCGCGGCGACGTTGTCGCAGGTGGCCTCCGCCATGGGCATCGCGATCTTTCCGGTGCTTGCCCCGCAGCTGGCGCTGATGCTCGGCGTCGATGCCTCCGTGGTGGGGTACCAGATCAGCATCCTGTTCGGCGCCGCGCTGCTGGCTTCGAGCGCGGTCGGCACCATCGTGCTGCGCTGGGGCGCCTGTCGTTCGATGCAATGGGCGTGCTGGCTTGCCGCAATGGGCATGGCGGCAGCGCTGCCCGGCGAGCTGTGGCTGATGCCGCTGGCCGCGGCCTTCATCGGCGCCAGCAATGCGCTGGCCGCCGCGGGCGCGGCGCATCTGCTGTTTCGATTTGGCGAAGCGCGGAACCGTAACCTGGTGTACTCGATCAAGCAGGCCGGCGTGCCGCTGGGCTGGGCGGCGATCGCGCTGGTCGCGCCGCTGTTGACGGTGGTGTTCAGCTGGCGCGCGCCGATGGCGCTGGTGCTGGTGTATTCCGCGGCCTGCGCGCTGTGGCTTGGCCAGTTCCGCGCCTGGTGGGATGACGATCGCGACCCAGGCGCCGCCTCGAAAACCAGCGTGTTCACCGGCATGCAGGTGCTGTGGCGTTATCCGACGCTGCGCTACCTGTCTATCGCGGCATTTTTCTTTTCCTTTGTACAGCTCTGCCTCGGATCGTTCACCGTCAACCTGCTGGTGCAGGAAGTTGGATACAGCCTGGTCGCTGCCGGCGTGATGCTGTCTCTGGTGCAGGCTTCCGGCATGTGCGGGCGCATGGTTTTCGGCTGGGTGGCGGATCGCGTGGGCAATGCGGTCGCCGTGCTGCTGTTCACCAACCTGCTCGCAGGCCTGTGCTGCGCGCTGGTACTGCTGCTGCCGTTGGGCTGGCCGGTCGCGGTGTTGGCGTTGTTCTACATCGTGTTCGGACTGGTGGCGTACGGCTGGAACGGCATCATGCATGCGCAGGTTGCGCGGCTCAGTCCGCAGGGCATGGTCAGCGTGGTCACCGGCGGCATGATGATGTGGGTGTTCGCCGGGATTCTTGCGGGGCCGTCACTTTTTGCGACTGCGTATCGGATCACCGGAAGTTATGTGACGACTTATGGCGGCGTTGCGCTGGTCGCGCTGACGGGCGCGGTGGTGGTATGGGTGGCGCGGCGCTCGGTGATGGCGCAGGCGGCAGCGGCATGAGCGGGAAGGCCGCTTCTCCGGTAGTCGCAGTCGTCGCCGCGACAACGGCGGCGCAGGTGGCCGGCGCAATGGGCGCGGCGGTTTTTCCGGTGGTGGCGCCGGAGCTGGCGCGTGTGCTGGAGCTCGAGGTTTCTTCCATCGGTTACCAGATGAGCGTGATCTACGGCGCGGCGATGCTGGGTTCGATGTCGCTGACCTGGCTGGTGGCGCGTTACGGCGGCTGCCGCACGACGCAGATCGGCATGGCCTGCTGCGTCGCGGGCATGGCGATCGGCCTGCAGGCCAGCATACCGGCGCTGATCATCGCTTCAATCCTGATCGGCATCGGCATGAGCATCAACCTTCCTGCCGCGGGACACCTGCTGTTCCGTTTCAGCCCGCCGCAGAACCGCAATTTCATTTTTTCGCTGAAGCAGACCGGCGTGCCGCTGGCCTGGGCGTTGATGGCGCTGATTGCTCCCGTGGTGACGCTGACCTGGGGCTGGCGCTGGGCGCTGGTGCTGGTGCTGCTGTCGGCACTGGTGACGATGCTGGCGATGCAATCCGCGCGCGAGCGCTGGGACGACGACCGGCGTTCCGATCACCCGGTGCAGGCGCGCGTGTTCGACGGACTGCGCCTGGTATGGCGCATCCCGGTGCTGCGCTGGCTGGGCGTGGCTTCGTTCTGCCTGGCGTTCATGCAGCTGTGTGTCAGCACCTTCACCGTCATCATGCTGGTCGGCGAGGGCGGCTATAGCCTGATCGAAGCCGGACTGATGCTGTCGGTGGCGCAGATCGCCGGCGTGCTCGGTCGCATCGGCTGGGGCTGGCTGGCGGATCGCACCGGCGACAGCCTGCGCATGCTGCAGTACCTGACGGCGGGATCGCTGGTGTGCTGCGTGGCGATCGCCTTCCTGCAGCCGGGCTGGCCGGTGCTGCTGACCGCGCTGCTGTTCGCGGTTTTTGGCGCAACGGCGATCGGCTGGAATGGTTTATATACCGCCGAAGTCGCGCGCCGCAGTCCGCCGGGGCAGGTCAGCGTGGCCACCGGCGGCGCGATGGTCTGGAATTTTGCCGGCATTCTTGCGGGGCCGACCACGTTCACGCTGGTCTACCAGCTGGTCGGCAGCTATGCCTGGACCTTCGG
>JBMTEY010000097.1:0-9670 GCA_049433545.1 Burkholderiales bacterium
CGCCTTCACCGACCACTACGTGCCCACCAGCGGCCGCGAAAAGGGCATCGCCGGCATCGCCGTCGACGAAATCCGCAACATGGTGGTGAAGCAGCACGAAAACACCGCGAAACACGGCATCCGGCTGTTCGGCTTCGACGACCCGGCACAGGGCATCCTGCACATCGTGCCGCCGGAGCAGGGCATCACCCAGCCGGGCATGCTGATCTGCGGCGCCGATTCGCATACTTCCACGCACGGCGCCTTCGGCTGCATCGCCTTCGGCATCGGCGCCTCCGACATGACCCACGTGATGGCGACGATGGCGACCTGGCAGCGCAAGCCGAAAACGCTGCGCGTCATCGTCAACGGCAAACTCGGCTTCGGCATCGCGCCCAAGGACATCATCCTCGCGGTGATCGCCAACATCGGCGCCGCCGGCGGCGTCGGCCATGCGATCGAATATGCGGGCACTACCTTCGAGCGCATGAGCATGGAAGGCCGCATGACGGTATGCAACATGTCGATTGAGGCCGGCGCGCGCTGCGGCATGATCGCGCCCGACGACACCACTTACGCCTACATGGAAGGCCGGCCGTACGCGCCGCAGGGCGCGGCGTGGCAGGCCGCGCTGGAGAACTGGCGCGCGCTGCCGGGCGATGCCGCTGCAAAATTCGACCGCGAGGTGAAGCTGGATGCCGCGCAGATCGAGCCAATGGTGACCTGGGGCGTCAATCCGGAAATGGCCGGCGCGGTGAATGGCAACGTGCCCGATCCGAAAAATGCACCTGATGAACGCCGGCGCAGCGACTGGACCATGGCGCTGGATTACATGGGCTTGCAGGCCGGCATGGCGCTGCAGGACATCAGGATCGACCGCGTGTTCATCGGCTCCTGCACCAACAGCCGCATCGAGGACATCCGCGCTGCCGCAGCAGTGGCTAAGCTCGGCCGCGCGGTGGTGCCGGCATGGGTGGTGCCGGGCTCGAAAACGGTGAAGGCGCAGGCGGAAAAGGAAGGGCTGGACAAGATCCTCACGGCAGCCGGCTTCGAATGGCGCGATCCCGGCTGTTCGCTGTGCACCGCGATCAACGGCGACCAGCTGCAGCCCGGCGAGCGCTGCGCCTCGACCTCCAATCGCAATTTCCGCAACCGCCAGGGACCGGGCGGACGCACCCATCTCGTCAGCCCGGCGATGGCCGCCGCCGCTGCACTGAAGGGGCATTTCACCGACGTGCGCGAACTGCTCAAATAATCTGCAACCGGGATCACCGTTACATGTCCGTATCAAAGCCGCAAACCATCATCGAAAAACTCTGGGATTCACACCACGTGCTCACCGACGAAGGTGAGTCGCTGATGTACGTCGACGTCGCGCTGGCCCAGGAAAACACCCTGCACGGTTTCGTCTCGCTGGAGAAATCCGGGCGTGCGGTGGCGCGGCCCGGACAGATCTACGCGTTTACCGACCATTACGTGCCGACCACCGGCCGCGCCAAGGGCGTCGCCGGCATCCCCGACGCCGGCATACGCAACATGGTGATCGACCTGCAGGACATGGCGAAGAAATACGGCGTCACGCTGTTCGGCATGGACCACGCGCAGCAGGGCATCATGCACATCGTGCCGCCGGAGCAGGGCATCATCCAGCCGGGGATGATGGTGATCGGCAATGATTCGCACACGTCCACCCACGGCGCCTTCGGCAGCCTCGCCTACGGCGTCGGCGCTTCCGAATTCGCGCACGTGATGGCCACGCAGACGCTGTGGCAACGCAAACCCGGCACCATGCGCATCACCATCGACGGTGAACTCGGCTTCGGCGTTTATGCCAAGGACGTGATCCTCGCGCTGATCGCCAAAATCGGCGTCGACGGCGCCACCGGGCATGCGATGGAATATGCCGGCTCGACCATCAACGCGCTGTCGATGGAAGGGCGCATGACCGTCTGCAACATGTCGATCGAGGCCGGCGGCCGCGTCGGCCTGATCGCGCCCGACGACAAGACCTACGCATACATGGAAGGCCGTCCTTACGCGCCGAAAGGCAAGGCCTGGGAACAGGCGCTGGACGGCTGGCGCGCGCTGGCGAATGATGCCGGTGCGAAGTTCGACCGCGAAGTGGCGCTGGATGCCGCGCAGATCGCGCCCACCGCGACCTGGGGCGTCAATCCGGCGCAGGCGCAGCCGATCACCGGCGTGGTGCCCGATCCCGCCACGATCAAGGATGCGAAACAACGTTCCGAATGGGAAACCGCGCTGGAATACATGGCGCTGCGTCCAGGCACCGCAATGCAGGACATCAAACTCGACCGCGTGTTCATTGGTTCCTGCACCAACGCACGCATCGAAGACCTGCGCGCCGCGGCCGCGGTGGCGAAACACGGCAAGGCCAAGGTCACGACCTGGGTGGTGCCCGGCTCGATGAGCGTCAAGCGCCAGGCCGAAGCGGAGGGCCTGGACCAGGTGTTCATCAAGGCCGGCTTCGAATGGCGCGATCCCGGCTGCTCGATGTGCACCGCGATCAACGGCGATTACCTGCAGCCCGGCGAACGCTGTGCGTCGACCTCGAACCGCAATTTCCGCAACCGCCAGGGCCCGGGCGGGCGCACGCACCTGGTCAGCCCGGCGATGGCGGCGGCTGCCGCGATCAAGGGGCATCTCACGGATGTTCGTGAATTAATTCAATAAATCAACAGGTTACGTTATGCAACCCTTCACCACACTCGAAGCCATTGCAGTGCCGATGCACGAAGCCAACATCGACACCAACCAGCTGTGTCCGACGCGTTTCAACAAGGTGCCGCGCGGGCCCAAGTACCGCGAGATTCTTTTTTACGATTCGCGCTTCAAACCCGACGGCACGCCCACCGAGTTCATGTTGAACGCCGCGCCCTACGACCAGGCCGGCGTCATCGTCGCCGACCGCAATTTCGGCTGCGGCTCCTCGCGCGAGACCGCGGTGTATGCGCTGTATGAATTCGGCATCCGCTGCGTGATCGCGCCGAGCTTCGGCGACATCTTCGCCGCCAACTGCGCCAAGAACGGCCTGCTCGCGATCACGCTGCCCGAAGCCGAATGCGCGGCCATCCGCCGCCAGCTGCAGGATCAGCCCGGCGCGAAGGTCAGCGTCGACCTCGCGGCACAGACCGTGACCGACGTAACCGGCAAGACGCATCAATTCGAAATCCACGAAGTGCGCAAGCGCTGCCTGCTCGAAGGGCTGGACGACATCGCGCGCACGCAGCAGTATTCCGACCGCATCAAGGCCTTCGAACAGGGTTATTACAAAAAACACCCCTGGCTGCCGGCATCCGCAAACCAATAAAACCCCGACTGGGAGGAGGCACCATGAAACCGCAATTCCGCAACCTGATGCAACGCGCCGCGATCGCCTGCGCCGCTTTTGTTTTCGCCGCCGCCGCGCAGGCCCAGGGCTGGCAGCCCGAGAAGAACGTCGAGATCGTGGTCAACACCGCGCCGGGCAGCGGACCCGACGTCACCGCGCGTCTGATCCAGCGCATCCTGCAGGACTTGAAGGCGGTGCCGACCTCGCTGACGGTCGCCAACAAACCCGGCGGCGGTGGCGGCATCGCCTACGGCTACCTCAACCAGCACCAAGGGGATGGCCAGTTCGTGGCCATCGCCTCCAAAAGCCTGCTCACCAACCACATCTCGGGGCGGATGAAGCTGACCTACAGCAACCTCACGCCGCTGGCGATCCTCTTCGGCGAATACATCACCGTCGGCGTCAAGGCCGATTCACCGATCAAGGACGGCCGCGACCTGCTCGAGCGCATGAAGAAGGATCCGACCTCGCTCAGCTTCGGCGTCGCCACCAGCCTCGGCAATCCCAACCACCAGGGCGTGGCGATGGCGATGAAGGCGAGCGGCATCGACCTGCGCAAGGCCAAGACCGTGGTGTTCCAGTCCGGCGGCAACGCGATCACCGCGCTGCTCGGCGGCCACGTCGACGTGGTGCCGGGCTCAGTGGGGCTGATGCGCAAACACGTAGAGGCGGGCAGCGTGCGGCTAATCGCGATTGCGTCGCCGCAGCGGCTGGGCGGCATCTACGCCAGCACGCCGACCTGGAAGGAACAGGGCGCCGACGTCATCGTCTCCAACTGGCGCGGCATGGTCGGCCCCGGCGGCATGACCGCGGCGCAGAAGGATTACTGGGACAGCGCGCTGAAACAGCTGACGCAGACCGAGGCCTGGAAAAAGGAACTCGCGAAGAACAACTGGGCCGACGAGTACAAACAAAGCGCGGAAACGCTCAAGTACATGGAAGCCGAGTACGCGGAGCTGAAGTCCTTCCTCACGGAACTGGGGCTGGTGAAAACGAAGTGAAGCAATCCGGCCGGCCCGGCGATGACTGAATCCGCATGCGAATTTCTCCGCGGCGCATGCTGATCTGGCTGTTGGTCATCGTCACGCTGCTGGCCGCATTGCTGGTCGCCGCGGGACGGCTCGGCTGGCTGCAGGGCACACCGCCGGCCGATCTCGGCGTGCACGCCGGGCGGCTGAAACCGCCTTCCCCGACACCGAACAGCGTCAGCAGCCAGGCCGCGCTGTATCCCGATCACCCGCAGCGCGACTATGCCGACATCCCGCCGTTCGCGGTGCAGGGCGACGGCTCGGCGACGCTGGCGCGGATCAGGGCGGTCATCAGCGACATGCCCGGTGCCCGCGTGGTGACGGTCGGACGCGATTACCTGTACGCACAGTTCACCACGCCGCTGCTGCGGTTTGTCGACGACGTGGAATTCTGGTTCGATCCGGCAGCGAACGTCATCCACGTGCGCTCGGCCTCCCGCGTCGGCCGCGGCGACCTCGGAGTGAATCGCCGGCGCGTCGAACAGTTGCGCCTGGGACTGGGCGGCGCCCGCTGATCGTTCGCAAAGGGCGTTATGATCGGTAACCCGTATGACTGGCGCCATCCCGTTTGAAATCCGGCCACGGAATATTTCTGCTTCTGATCGTCCTGCCGGCCGACATGGTCGCGCATGCGCAAAACAATCCTGTCGTGGCGCCGCATGAATCCGTCGCAGGTCACAGCCAGGGCGAATGGTCGCGGCTGTGGTGGCAGTGGGCGGCCTCTTTCGAGGCGAAGGACAGTTCGGTCGCCGACCGCACCGGCGCGCTGTGCGCCGGCGGGCAGCGCGGGCCGGTGTGGTTTCTCGCCGGCACCTTCGGTACGCAGCGCACGGTCAGGACCTGCACCGTGCCGCAGGGCAAACACCTGTTTTTTCCGCTGATCAATCACGCGGTGATGCCGACTCCGAATGAATACACCAGCTGCGCCGCGGTGCGCGACACCGCGGCGAAAATGACCGACAAACCCGCAGCGCTGGTGCTGGACATCAACGGCCAGCGCATCGCGGGGCTGCAGGCCCATCGCCAGGCGCCCACAAAATGTTTCGACATGGGCGCCCGCACCGGGGGCAGGGTGCGCATGGCGCCGTCGGCGGCAAACGGTTATTACGTGATGCTGAAACCGCTGCCGCGCGGCAAACATGTATTGAATTTCGGCGGGCGCTGCCCGGCATGCTGCAAGCGGTGACTTACACGCTGCAGGTGGAGTGAGCGTATGCCGGTGAACCGTTCCTGCCCGCTGCACGGCCCCGGGAGCCGGGCCGGGTAAAATGCAGTGCAGGCCATGATCGTCAACGCCGCAACCTGAAACGAAAGCAACCCGTAAATGTCCTATCGCCACTCCGAACGCCACCGCATCGATTCCATCGGCTGGTTGCGCGCCGCCGTATTGGGCGCCAACGACGGCATCGTATCGACAGCGAGCCTGGTGATCGGTGTCGCGGCGGCCCATCCCGCCTACGACAGCGTGATGGTCGCGGGGGTTGCCGGGCTGGTGGCCGGCGCCATGTCGATGGCGGCTGGCGAATACGTCTCCGTGCGTTCGCAGGCCGATTCGGAAGAGGCCACATTGAACCTGGAGCGCAAGGAACTCAAAACGGACAGCGTCGGAGAGCATCTGGAGCTGACGAATATCTATATTGGCCGCGGACTGGATCCGGACCTGGCGAAGCAGGTGGCGGTGCAGCTGATGCGGCATGATGCGCTGGGCGCGCATGCGCGGGACGAACTCGGCATATCCGAAACCTTCAGTGCGCGGCCGATCCAGGCTGCACTGACTTCAGCCGCCAGCTTTGCCGTCGGTGCCGCGATGCCGCTGCTGGCCGCGGCCGCGGCGCCTGAGCCCCGATTGATCGTCGTGGTGTCGGCGACATCGCTGGTATTCCTCGCAGTTCTGGGCGGAGTCGCGGCGCAGGTCGGTGGCGCGAGTGCCGCGGTCGGCGCGCTGCGCGTCACATTCTGGGGCGCGCTGGCGATGGCGCTGACTGCCGGCGTCGGTGTTCTGTTCGGTGCGGTTTCATGACCGTCGACAAGGGAAAATCGGTATCCCTGGTGCTCGGCAGCGGCGGCGCGCGCGGCTTCGCCCACATCGGGGTCATCCACTGGCTGGAAGAAAACGGCTACCGCATAGAGTCGGTGTCCGGCTGCTCGATGGGTGCGCTGATAGGTGGCGCCTATGCCGCAGGCAAACTCGATGAATACGAACAGTGGGTGCGCTCGGTAAGCCGGGCCGACATCTTCAGGATGCTCGACCTGTCCTGGGGCGGCAATGGCTTCTTCAAGGGCGAGCGGCTGATGCATGCGCTCAAGGATTTCGTCGGCGACCGCCTGATCGAGGATCTGCCCATCGCCTACACCGCGGTGGCCGCAGACGTCACCGCCGAAAAGGAAATCTGGCTGCGCAGCGGCAAGCTCGCGGACGCCATCCGCGCCTCGATTTCGATGCCGCTGTTTTTCACGGCGTTCAAACACCACGGCGCCGAGCTGGTGGACGGCGGTGTATTGAACCCCGTGCCGGTGGCGCCGACGCTGAACGACAAAACCGACATCACCGTCGCCGTGAACCTGGTGGGACCGCCGCTGCAGGACAGGGAGCAGGCCGAGGCCGCGCCGGCGGAACCCGAAGACGAGTCATCGATCCTGCCGGAGGGCATGAACCGGCTGATCGACTCGGTCAAGGAAATGGTGTCCAGGCCGATCATCCGCGACTGGGGCGTCTACACAGTCGCCAACAGCACGCTGGATGCCATGCAGAGCACCATCGCGCGCCACCGGCTCGCGGATTACCGGCCCGATTACCTTATCGAGATCGCGCGCAACGCCTGCGGTACCCTGGAGTTCGACCGCGCCTCAGAGATGATCGAATTCGGCTATGAAAAAGCCCGCGACTGCCTGGGCGCGAACGGTCAGAAGCCGTAGAGCTTCTTCGGATTGTCGACGAGTATTTTCTTCCGCAGCGCCGCGTCCGGTGTCCATGCATTGAAGAGATCGAGCAGGTGCCCGTCCTCGGGCATGTCCTTGTCCAGTCGCGGATGCGGCCAGTCGGTGCCCCAGATCACCTGGTCCGGATTGGCGCGCACCAGCGCCTCGTGAATTGCCTGCGCGTCTTCGTAGTCCGGATATTTATTGGAAATGCGGTAGGCGCCCGACACCTTCACCCAGATGCGGCCCTCGGCGAGCAGACGGCACATCGCTTGCACGCCGGGCTGCTGCGGCCCCAGCGCGGCGGCGATGTTGCCCATGTGGTCTAGCACTACCGGCAGTTTCCAGTTCTTGAAGTAATGCATCACCTTGTCAAGCTCGTTGGCGTCCATCATGAACTGGGCGTTGAGGCCGAGGTCGGCCATGATCGGTGACAGCTTCTCGAACGAGCCCATGCCCAGCGGGCTGAAGCCCACGCCGTGCGGCACGTGGTGAAAGCGCAGCGACTTCACACCCACGTCGGCCATGCGTTTGATTTCGTCGCGCGTCGTGTCCGGCTTGACGATGGCGGTGCCGCGCAGGCGGCCCTTCGAGCGCTGCACCGCGTCGAGCATCACCCGGTTGTCGGTGGCGTAGGGGTGGGCCTGCACCGCGACGCCGTAGTCCATGCCCAGCGCATCGAGCATCTTCAGCAGCATTTCCAGCGGCGCATCGGGCGGGGTGTAGGAGCGCTCCGGCGCGAACGGGAATTTGTCCGAAGGTCCGAAGATGTGGAAATGGGTGTCGCAACCGCCCTTGGGCGTGGGGATTTTCGGGGCGCGCGTGTCGGCGACCGGCGGCATGCAGGGCAGGAGGTCCATGGTGATTCCGTCTGTGTAGTGAATCGCGATGGTAGTGCCTTGCGCGCGGATGCTCAACGCCGTGTGGCTATAATCAGTCCCACTGACCATCTTACGGAATCCGACCATGCGCCCGGAAAAACGCCTGCCCTATGTGCCCATCATCGACCGTCCGCCGCTGAAGCTGCCCGCGGGCACGCGCCTGGTAGTGTGGCCGGTGATCAATGTCGAGGTGTGGGACATCGCGCGGCCGATGCCGCGCCAGGTGCTGCCGCCGCCGACGCACATCACGCGCCTGCCCGACGTCGCGCACTGGGCCTGGCATGAATACGGCATGCGCGTCGGCTACTGGCGATTGCAAAAGATGTTCGACGAACTCGGCATCAGCGGCTCGCTGTTCACCAACGGCCGCGTGTGCAAGGACTATCCGCAGGTCGCCGAGGCGGCGCTGAAATCGGGCTGGGAGTTCGTCGGCCATTCCTGGGACCAGCAGCCGACGCATGTCGAGAAGGACCAGCGCGCGATGATCCGGCGCACGGTGAAGGAGATCAAGTCATTCACCGGCAAGGCGCCGGTGGGCTGGCTGTCGCCGGGCCTGACCGAGACGCTCTACACCCCGGACTACCTTGCAGAAGCGGGGATCAAGTACATCGCCGACTGGCTGGTCGACGACGAGCCGGTGACAGTGAAGACCACCCACGGCGACGTGCTGGGCATGCCGTATTCGCTGGAACTCAACGACATCGCGATGATGATGGTGCAGCACCACGCCGCCGCTGAATTCGAATCGCGCTGTACTGACCAGTTCGAACGGCTCTACGAAGAGGGCAAGACCCGCGCCAAGATCATGGCCATCGCGCTGCATCCGTACATCTCCGGCGTGCCGCACCGGATCAACACCGTCGAGCGCGTGTTCCGCAAGCTGCGCAAGCAGAAGGGCGTGGCGTTCTGGACGGGGGAGCAGATCATGGAGTGGTATGGGAAGGCGAGTAATTTGAGAATACGTTAATAAAAATAGCGGCTTAAGGTTGATAAATATTTAATAAAATCAATTATTTATATATCATATACGAGAATAGATATGCTGCTGTTCATTGGACAAGCCGGGATGTTATCCGCCACTCTTGCGGTCTAAATCACATTAGATACGTCTATGGACCTCCTCGCATCACTGCGAAAGCAAATTGAACTGCTCCCCGCGGGGTCATACAAGCCCGGACTCGAAGCCGTCTTGCTGCATATCGAAACAGGCTTTAGACATCGGCAACGTGGCATCGATACGGGAGACGACACGGCATTTACTGATGCTATTTATCGCGCGAACCAAGCGTTCGAGGGCAGCGTTAAGGAGGCATATAGAGTTCTTACCAATCAAGATCCTGATAGAAAGCGACCAGCGGATATCGAAAGCTACTTCGATGATCATGGCGTCTTCAAAGCACGCGTTCTGAATCAGTTCACGACGTACCGTAAGGAATGGCGAAACCCGTCAACGCATGATTACAAACTGGAGTTCGATCAAAGCGAAGCTCTTCTTGCCATCGTCACAGTTGCAG
>JBMTEY010000098.1:0-9611 GCA_049433545.1 Burkholderiales bacterium
TCGATGCGCCCCGACAGCATGTCGGTGTAGGCGGCGCCCATGCCCTTGTACGGCACATGGTTCATGCGCGCCCCGGTGCGGAACTTGAACAGCTCGGTGGTGAGATGAATGATGCTGCCCTGTCCGGCGGAGGCGTAGTTGATGCGTTCGGGATTGGCCTTGCTGAACGCCACCAGCTCGGACACGGTTTTGGCAGGGATTTTCGGGTGCACGATCAGCACATAGGGCTGGCGCGTGACCTGGGTGATCGCGGTGAAATCCTTTGTCGGCACATAACGCGCCTTGTAGAGCAGCGGATGGATCACCAGCGTGGTGCTGCCCATCATCAGCGTATGTCCGTCCCGGGGGGAATCCTTGAGGATTTCGGCGCCTATGCTGCCGCCGCCGCCCGGCCTGTTGTCGACGACGACATTCTGGTTGAAGCGCGCCGCCAGTGGCGTGGCGACCGTGCGCGCCGTGGTGTCCATGCCGCCGCCGGCTGCCAGCGGCACGATGATGCGTACCGGCTTGTCGGGATAAGCCGGCGCCGCGGCGTGAAGTGTCAGCGGCAGCAGGCAGGATGCGGCCAATGTCGCGACCATGGTTTGTTTCATGTCGTTCTCCTCGTGTGTGATCAGCCGCCGATCGCCAGTGTCCGGCAATCTTCCACCGTTTCCAGCGCCGCCAGCTGCGCGTGCAGCCTGGCGGCCTGCGCATGCGCGCCGGCCATGCGCATGAACTTGGTCTGCAGCTCCTCCGCGGACAGCGGCGAGGCCGGCGTGCCCTTGAACTCCTCGGCAAAACGCTCGAAGCGCCGGCCGTCCTTCAATTCGACGGCCACCCGCGTGGCCCAGGCTCCGCCCTGTTCGGCAGAACCCATTTCCACGACTGTAAGCCGTTTCGCCAGTGCGCGCACGCGCGGATCGTTCAACGCCGTTTCGGAGAACGCCAGCGGATCGTTGACGTCGTGGTAGAGCGCGGTGGCTGCGCAGAAGGGCACGCTGTACTGCGCGCCGGCGACGTCGCGCGGCTCGCGGATGTCGTGGTGCGACAGCACCTTGTGGCGGGCGTGGATGGTCAGACCCGTCACGTCGTCACCGTTGAAGTTGTGTTCGGCGCGCAATTCCTGCAGCGACTGCACGGGGGTGTGCGCGGTGATGTGGCAGGCGTAACGCTTGAGGCAGGCGTGGACGATGTCGTAATGCGTGCCCAGGCCTTTGGTGAACTGCGCGGCGTCGCCGTCGCGGGCATAGGCCTCGAGGTAGCCGTATTTGCCTTCGAGCACCGTATCCGGGCCTTCGTAGCCGTCGCGCGCGAGCAGCGCCGCGACGACGCCGGCCTCGGAGGCGCGACCCATGTGCAGGCGTTTCACCATTGCGCCGTTGCCGGCCTTGGCGAAGGCGAGCAGCCCGCCGCCCAGCGAACCGGCGATGCCCAGCGCCTGGGTCAGTTGTTCACCGTCCAATCCCAGCAGCTTCCCGGCGACGATGGCGGAGCCGAATGGGCCATTGGTGCCCGGCGCATGAAAGCCCAGCGACTCGGTGGTCTGTTTCGCCGCGAGCCCGATGCGGAACATGACTTCGGCGCCGGCAACAAAAGCGGTCAGCAGTGACTTGCCGTCTGCACCCAGCGCCTCTCCCGCGGCCAGCGCCGCCGGCAGCAGGATCGCGCCGGGGTGTACGCCGGCGCTGGGCTTGCGCAGGCCGTCGAGTTCGAAGGCGTGCGCACACACGCCGTTGGCGAGCGCCGCCGCGGGCGGTGCAACTTTCAGCGCGGTGCCGATGACCCGGCTGCCGCCGTTGCCGCCGCAGTGCTGCACGTGGCCGGCGACGATTTTGCTCCATGGCAGGCGTGAGCCGAACAGCGCGGCACCCGTGGTGTCGATGATGCATTGGCGCGCGCGTTCACGCGCCGCGGCGGGAATGTCCTCGTAGCGCAGCGCGGCGGCCCAGGCCGCCAGCGTGCGTGCCGCCGTCTGTGCCTTTGCCGCCGCGTCCATCCTGCGCTTACGCCGTCAGCAGTTTTGACAGCATGCTGGCGTCGGGCAGCTTCTCGATGCCCATCACCGCGTCGCGCAGCTCGGCGACGCGCGCCTTCGGCAGCGCCTTGATCGCCAGTTTTTCAAATTTCTCGACGATCTCGGCGTCCGACGCAAAATGTTTCTCGCTGCCGCGTGCGGCTTCGACGGTGCGTTTCATCACCGTGCCGTCGTTGAGATGGAGTTCGACGTGGACCTTGTGGCGCAGCTTGGCACCCAGCGCGGTGATCGCCGGATCGTGGAGGACCTCGACCTTCTTCGACAGCGCGATGCGCTGCGGGTCGGCGACCATCGCCTCGGTGAACTGGTCGACAAAGCAGTCGTTCTCGATCAGCCAGGCGGCGATGCAGTACGGCATGTTGAGCTGCGCCGAGGTGAGGCCCTGCGGTTCGTATGGCCAGCCGACATGGTGCACCGTGACTTCGGAGCCGTGGACGACGATCTTCTTCACGTCGTTATGGGTGAAGGGGCGCTCCTTGCGCATGTCGCGCAGCGCGTCCAGCGTGGTGTGGTTGGTGCCGACGCAGGCGTAGAACTTCAGTGCGATGCCCATGGTCTGCCAGACTTCGCCGAGACCCGCGGTGAGTTCCTTGAGATTGAACTTGTCGGTGGACTGCGACATGGTCGTGCAGAAACCGCCGTACTCGCTTTCGAGCACGTTGAGGATGCCGGTGAAGCCGGCTTCGGCGAACAGCGCGCCGTAGAGGCCGGACTGTGACGAGCGGCCGGCGTGCATGCGTTTGACCATCGCGCCGAACTGCGCGGCCATCAGGCCCGCAGCCTGGGTGCCGGCGATGCCCAGCGCGTGCACGGTTTTGTCGACATCCAGTTTCAGTCCGCGCGCGGCGCCGGCTGCGGAGGAGAATACGCCCAGCGTCGCGCCGGAATGCCAGCCCGAGGCGATGTGCGAGGGGCCCATGCACAGGCCGACGCGCGGCCCGATTTCATAACCGGCGACCGCGGAGGTCAGGAATTCCTTGCCGCTCATGCCCGGCTTCATTTCGGTGATCGAGATCAGCGACGGCAGCACCACGGCGCCGACATGCAGCACGCCGGCACGGTGCACGTCGTCGAGTTCGAAACCCTGCACCTGCGTGCCGTTGACCAGCGCCGCATGCGGCGCCGAGAGTTTTTTCTTGGTGCCCCACACGCTGCACTGGCGCGTCGTGTCTATGCTCTGCAGCTTGTCCTGCAGGATGCGGCTCCATTCAAGGTCGGCGCCGTAGAGCGCGCAGCCCAGCGAGTCGAGCATCAGCAGCTTGTTGCGGTGGCGGACTTCTTCGGGAATTTTTTCATAGGTCAGCCCGGAGACGAATTGCGCGATGCCGCGGGTGTAGGGATTGGAGTGGTTCGATTGTTTGGCCATGAGGCTGAATCTTTCTCTGAAAGCGGTATAAAATTATCAATAAAATCAGATACTTATAATTGTACTATGAGCTATTTCGGCAGGCTGACGGCGGCGCCGACGATGGTTGCCAGTTCGGCGACGTCGGCGAGCTGTTCGCAGCGCTCGACGGTGGTGATGATGCGTTCGGCATCGGCTTTCGCCATGCACGGCGCGACGACGTTGCGGAACTTGTGCACGACTTCCTCAGGCGCGAGCGGGTTTTCCGGACTGCCGCGGCGGTGCAGCGCGAGCTTTTCGAACACCTTGCCGTCGCGGGCGGTGATCTTCACGCGCGAGGCGTGGCGGAAAGGCGCGCCCATTTTTTCGATCTCGGGATCGACATGCGCCGTGATGCGCGAAATGAAATCGAGGATCTCCGGATCACTGAGTCGCGCTTCGCGGAACTGTTCGGTGAAGGCCGCGCCGTCGAGCGCGATAACCGCCATGCCGTAATACAGATTCATCTGCGCCGCGGTGACGCCCTGCGCCTTGTATTCCCAGGCGCAGTGCACATGGGTCATCGGCGACAACCCGGTTTCGACTTTGGTGATGTCGCCGGCCTTGAGTTTGTGCTCCTGCATCAGTTCCGACAGTGCATCAAGCGCGCTGTGGATGCTGGTGACACTGGCATGCGGCTTGTAGCCGACGTTGAGCGTTTCCCAGGTTTTGCCCAGCCCGTCGGTGAGGCGCGCGGGATTCGGCTTGTCGGAATATGTTGCGAGGTAGCCGCCGTAGGGGGCTTCCAGCGCATCGAGGATGCCGGTGAAGCCGCGTGATGCGAGCTGCGCCGCATAGACGCCGCTCTGCGCGGCGCGGCCGCTGTGGAAACGTTTGACCATCGCGCCCTCCTGCGCCGCCATCAGGCCCCCGGCCTGCGAACCGGCCATGCCCAGCGCGTGCTGGAACTGCGTCGCATCGAGGCCGAGCATGCGCGCCGCGGTGGCGGCGGCGACGAAGGCGCCGGAAGTGCCCTGCGGATGGAAGCCGCGGAAAAACAGGCTCATGGTCGCGGCGTTGCCGACGCGGTGGCCGATCTCGTAACCGGCGACCATCGCCGTCAGCAGGTCCTTGCCTGAAACTTTTCCGCCTTTCGCTTCGGCCAGGTTCAGCGCCACCGGCGTGGCGATCGAGCCGGCGTGAACAATGGATTCCTTGTGGATGTCGTCGAGTTCGAAGGCGTGGCCCGAAGTGCCGTTGACCAGCGCGGCGAGCGCGGGCGAAGTCTTGCGTCCGAGGCCGATCAGGGTGGCGACGGGTTTTGCGTTCTCCGCGTCGGCGAGTTCGGCGACCTTGCGCGTCCACGGCAGTGTCGCACCGTAGAGGCAGCAGCCAAGGCTGTCGAGCAGCGAGAGCTTGATGCGCGCGACCGCGTCGGCGGGTATGTCCTCAAAACGCAGCGCCGCGCCGAAACGGGCGAGGTCGCGGGTGGCGTTGGCCAGCAACGGGGGTTTGTTCGATGACATGGTTTAAGCTTTCGCGGCGTGTCCGGCGGAAGTGCCCGCGAGCTTGCCGAACACCGCGCCCGACACCAGCCCGGTGCCGCTGGCGTAGTTGAAGTAGAACAGCCCGCCGACCATTTCGCCGGCGCAGTAGAGGCCGGGGATCGGCAACTGGTTGGAATCGACCACCTGCGCGGTCTCCTTGTCTATGCGCAACCCGCCGAAGGTGAAGGTGATGCCGCAGGTGGTGGCATAGGCGTCGTAGGGCGGTGTGTCCAGCGCCTGCGCCCAGTTCGATTTCGGCGGCTCGATGCCGGTCGTGCCTTTGCCGTCCTTCACCACGTGGTTGAATGGCACGTCCTTCATCACCGCATTGTTGTAGTCACGCACGGTTTTGAGGAAACCGTCGGGGTTCACGCCTTCGAGCTTGGTCGCCAGTTCTTCCAGCGTGTTGGCGCTGACCTTGGTGACGAACTTGATGCGGTATTCGGAGCGCAGCAGCTTGGTGACTTTCGAATCGAACACCTGCCAGGCGAACTGGCCCGGTTGCTTCAGCACTTCGCCGCCGTACTTGGCGTAGGTAAAGGAATGGAAGTCTATGCCCTCGTCGACGAAACGTTTGCCGTCGGCGTTGATCAGCAGGCCGAAGATGTAGCTGTGTTTCTGGAACTGGTCGCCGACGTTGACATCGCCGAATTCCGGCGCGTAGCGGTCCCAGCCTGTGGCATGGCAGCCCGACCAGTTGCCGTAGGGCGCGGCGCCGATATCCAGCGCCATCTTCAGGCCGTCGCCGACGTTGTAGCGCGTGCCGCGCACCTTCGCCAGTTCCCAGCCCGGACCGAGATAACGCGCGCGCATTTCGGGATTGGCCTCGAAACCGCCGCAGGCGAGCACCACGGCCTTCGCATTGATGTCGAAGGCTTTGCCCTTCTGCCGCACGCGCACGCCGCTGACGGTCGCGCCGTCATAGATCAGGCTGATCGCACGGGTTTCGTACATGACTTCGATGCCGGCTTTCTGTGCGGCCTTGTCGAGGAACTGCACCAGCCCGGCGCCGCCGCCGTTGACCTCGATCGGCATGTTGCCGAAGAACCTGCGCTTGCCGTCGACTACCGCCGACTGGCGGCCCCAGTTGGGCACGAACTTCACGCCCTTGGAGCGCAGCCACACCATGGTGTCCAGGCTCTCGTTGACCAGGTATTCAGAGAGATCGGGATCGGTGCGGTAGGCGGTGAGCTGGTAAATCTTGTCGAGGAATTCCTCGCGGGTGTTGGTGCCGAAATCGGTGTTAACGATTTCTTCCGGCGTGATGTCGGTGACGCGGGTGAGATCCTCGACGGTGTTGTAGGCGAAGCGCATCACGCCGCCGGCAAACCGGCTGTTGCCGCCGGATTCGTCTTCATTGGCTGCTTCGAGCACGGCGACGCGCGCACCCTGGTCGTGTGCGGCCAGTGCGGCGCACAGCGCGGCATTGCCCTTGCCGACGACGATTACATCAAAGCTGTTCATTAACTGGACTTTCGGGGAAAGGGGAGTGTGCAGAACGACTGCGGGAGTGGCGAATTTAGGACTGCATGCCCTGCAGTGTCAAGGTGACGCAATGCGGAATACACGCGGCCTCGCGGCAGTATCATCGCAGGCATCCGCACGCGGAATCCGAGGACACGATGCGACGGGCAGTGCAGCGGCGGATTGCGATTCTTGCGGATGACCCGGGATATGCCGCACAGGGACGCCACTGCAGCCGAGCGCAGGCCGCGTCGTTTTTTTTGCCGTTGTCAGCGGCCTGCTCATGCTGGCCGGCTTGTCCGGCGGTGCGATTGCCGGAGCCGCATTGCTCAATATTGCGATCCACGGACCCGCCGCGGCCATGGCGGATTTCCGCTTTGAAGGCATGTCGGGAGTCAGCGTGTTCTGCTGGATCCTGCTGTCGGGCGTCGGCGGCATCCTAGTCGCCGCCGCGATCTGGCAGCGGTTGATGACGCGTTGGGGATGGACATCTGCCGCAATGGCGGAGCGGGTGCTGAGTTACGGGCTGCGTTGAAGTGCAAGGCGGGGTTTGCCCAAGTTCAGGCCGCCACCCGTTTCGGCCCGCCGCGCCCTGCCGCCAGTTTCGCAATCTCGCGCACATCCTGCGCGTTCTCGAAATCCTGGATCGCCGCATACAGCCGCGCGACGTTGTCGGCTGACAGCGCGCGTGCGGCGCAGTTGTCAAATTTTTCCTTGAGCATTTCCGGCGGCAGCGGCTTGTCGACGCTGCGGCCCAGCGCCTGGTCGGTTTTGGCGCTGAACACGCGGCCGTCGGCCAGTGTCACTTTCACTTCGGCGCCGAAATGGTTGTCGGCGGGGAACTGCGCGGTGGTGTAGGTGGTGGAATGGATTTTCGGCAGGATCGCGCGGGTGGCGGGGTCTTTCCAGGTGTCGCCCTCGAACTGCTCGATTTTTATGGTGCGGTCCTTCAGCACGCGCGCCAGCGTGTACTGCACGCTGAACTTGGCGTCGAGCGCGGATTGCGGGTCGGGGCGGTTGGTGTGTTCCAGCCGCCGCGGATGGGTCCAGGATTCGATTTTCGCGACCTGGTCCGGCTTCAGGTCGTGTTTGTGCACGAGTTCCAGCATGCAGTCGATCGCCGGGTGCGTGCTGCCGCAGCAGGGGTAGGACTTGATGGCGATGCCGGGGCGGGTGATGTCGAGGGGATTGGCCCAGGCAGGGATGGCTTTCGCAGCGTCGTAATTGCCGGCGCCGTTGAAGACTTCGAAATAACCCTGCTTGTGTTCGAAGGCCTGGCTGCCTGCGGTGAAGCCGTCGCGCGCGAGCAGCGCGGCGAGCAGGCCGCTGCGTGCGCAGTGGCCGACGTGCAGCGGCTTGGTCATGGTGCCGAAGTTGGATTTGACGCCGCTGGAGAACGATGCCGCGATCGACAGCGCGGTGGCGGTTTTTTCGACCGGCAGTTTCAGCAGGTGCGCGCAGGCGGCGGCGGCGCCGAACACGCCTATGGTCGCGGTCGGATGCCAGCCTTTGGTGTACTGGTGGAAATTCACCACCATCGACAGCTTGCACTCGGTTTCGAAACCAGTGACATAGGCGGCGATGAAATCTTTGCCCGTTGCACCGATCTCATCGGCGAGCGCAAACAGCGCGGGCAGGATGGGCGCAGAAGGATGGCCGCCCAGCGTGTTGTTGCAATCATCGAAATCAAGCGCGTGCGAAGCGGTGCCGTTGACCAGTGCGGCGTCGAGTGCGGCGATGCGCCGCGCATGGCCGAACACCAGCGCCGGGCCGCTGCCCGAACCCGCGACGCCGAGCACGATGCGCGTGGCGTCTTCGCTGGCGCCGGCGAGTGTCACGCCGACGGTGTCGAGGATGCCGACTTTGGCCCAGTGCACAGCTTCGGCCGGCAGGGCGCCATATTTTAACTCATTGATTTTATTTGATAAATCTGTGGCGAAGCTCATCGCGCTGCTCCTCTGCGGCGGCGCTGCGGATCGCGCGTCGCGTGTTTGTAATGGCGGAAGAGAGTGGGAGTCGAACCCACACAGGACCGCTCGCGGCCCCTACCGGGTTTGAAGTCCGGCCGCCCCACCGGGAGCGATTCCCTTCCATATTGCAGCCGATATTGTAAGGCGGCACGGCGGTGAGCGTAAGCGCGTTCCAGACTGTGATGGCAGGCGGATGCGCGCCGGCGGCGGCGCTATACTGTGGCCGTTTTCAAAATACAAGGGGGAAAACATCATGCAGGCATCACGTACCTGGATCGCGCTGGCCGCATGTGCGCTGGCGCTGTCACCGGCGGTTGCGGCTGCCGCGGGATATCCTGAAAAACCGGTGGAAATGGTGGTTGCCGGCGGTGCCGGCGGCGGACTGGATTCGACCGGGCGCGCGCTGGAAACCGCGTTGCGAGAAACGAAACTGTTCCCGCAGACCTTCGCCATCAAGAACGCCGGAGGCGCCGGCGGCAACGTGGCGCGCGCCCAGGTCAACCAGAAAAAGGGCGACGGCCATGTGCTCTATGTCGAATCCAACCGCATCTATGTCAACCGCATTGTCGGCACGACCAAGCTGACCCACAAGGATGTAACGCCGGTCGGACGACTGATCACCGAATACCTGGCCTGGGTGGTACGCGCCGATTCGCCGATCAAGACGCCGAAGGATGTGTTCGACCAGTTGAGGAAGGATCCCGGTTCGGTGGTGTTCGGCGTCGGCACGGTGCCGAGCAACGACCAGATGAACATCCTGCGCCCGGTGATGGCTTCGGGCATCGATCCGAAGAAGATCAAGGTGGTGTCGTTCAAGGCGGGCGGCGACCTGATGATCCAGCTGCTCGGCGGCCACATTCCGGTGATTTCGACCGGCTTGTCGGAAGCGATCGAGCAGGTCAAGGCCGGCAAGGCACGGGTGATCGCGGTGTCGGCGCCGAATCCGCTGCCGGGCGACCTCGCCAAGGTGCCGACCTGGCGCTCGCTGGGCATCGACGTGGCGATCCTGCACTGGCGCGGCGTGTTTGCGCCGCCGGGAATTTCCAAGGATGTGGTCGCCTACTGGGACAAGACGCTGGGGCAGATGGTGAAAAGCGAGGCGTGGAAAAAACAGCTGGAAAAACACGGCTGGTTCGACGCCTATGCGGATTCCGCGACCTTCAGCAAGGACCTCGATGCCGAAGAGAAGATATATGCGCAGATCCTCAGCGACCTCGGCATGGCCAAGGGCCTGAAGAAATAACGCAGCCTGCGGCAATCGCAGCGGACCGCCGGTAGATCGGAAGAGC
>JBMTEY010000099.1:0-9581 GCA_049433545.1 Burkholderiales bacterium
CCGGCGCCGGCCGCTGGCCGGCAGATTTCGACGCCGCGGAATTTGTGCGCCATGCGCGCCGCAACTTCGTACGCCTGCAGGAAGCCCACGATGCGCGCGACAGCACGGCGCTTGCCGACTTCCTGACGCCGGACATGCTCGAGGACATCCGCGCGCAGTGGCTGGCCGAAGGTACATCCGCCGGCAGGACCGAAGTGGTGACGCTGGAATCCGAGGTGCTCGACGTGGTCAGCGAAGGCCTGCTCTACATCGTCAGCGTACGTTTCTCGGGTCTGATCCGCGAAGATGGCGGCGAACAGCAGCCGTTCGCCGAGATCTGGCACCTGGAAAAACCGCTGCGCGGCAACACCGGCTGGCTGGTGTCGGGCATCCAGCAGCTCTGAGATGTTCGACGCCCTTGCTGGCGCGCCGCTCAATCACCTGCTGCGCGCCAGCGCCTGGGCGCGTGCCGAGCTGCAGACGCATGCCGGCAAGGTCGCCTCATTCCGCTGCGCGCCGTTCGAAACCCGTCTCGTCATCCTCGACAGCGGCGAGGTCGCGCCGGCGGCGGCAGGCGCAACACCCGACCTGACGCTGACGCTGACTCCCGGGCTGATGCTGCGCGCGGCCGCGCGCGATGACAGCGTATGGCGCGATGTCGCGGTCGACGGCGACACCGCGCTCGGCACCGTCATCCACCGGCTCTGGCGCGACCTGCGCTGGGATGCGGAGGAAGACCTGGCGCAGGTGTTCGGCGACATCGCTGCGCACCGCATGGCCGAATCGGGCCGCACGCTGCAGCGCTGGGCGCAATCGGGCGGCGACAATCTTGCGCGCACCTTCGCCGAATACTGGACCGAAGAGCGGCCGCTGGTCGCCGCGAAACTGGACGTGCTGCAGTTCAACGCCGATGTCGACCGGCTGCGCGACGATGTCGCGCGCATTGAAAAACGCATCGCCGGCCTGTCCGCACGCTGAACGCCGCAGGGTTTTTCCGCCGGTCCGCACGCCCGGTTAGAATGCGCGGGTGTACATCCTCCGCCTGCTGAAAATCATCCGTGTCGCACTGCGCTTCGGACTCGACGAGTTCATGCTCGGTCACGAACGGGTGCGCGCGCTGCGAGTTGCCGCCGGCACGCTGCTGTTCTGGCGCGACCTCGGCAGACCGCGCGCCGCGCGCCTGCGCCTGGCGCTGGAGGCCCTGGGGCCGATATTCGTCAAGTTCGGCCAGGTGCTGTCAACGCGGCGCGACCTGATCCCGATCGACATCGCCGACGAACTCGCCCGGCTGCAGGACCAGGTGCCGCCGTTTCCGGGAACAGATGTCGAGCGCATCCTCGCCGCCGCCTACGGCAGGCCGTCCGCCGAGGTCTTCGCGCGGTTCGATCACCAGCCGATCGCCAGCGCCTCGGTGGCGCAGGTGCACATCGCCGAACTGCACGACGGCACCGAAGTCGCGGTCAAGGTGCTGCGCCCCGGCATCGCCGGCGTCATCGCCAAGGATGTCGCGCTGCTCGATGCCGGAGCCGCCCTGCTGGAACTGCTGTGGTCCGACGGCAAACGCCTGAAACCGCGCGAAGTGGTCGCGGAATTCGCGCGCCACCTGGAAGATGAACTGGACCTGATGCGCGAGGCGGCCAACGCCAATCAGCTGCGGCGCAATTTCCTCGATTCGCCGCTGCTGGCGGTGCCCGAAGTGCACTGGGAGTACTGCTCGACCCAGGTCATGGTCATGCAGCGCATGCGCGGCACGCCGGTGTCGGCAGTGGATGATCTGCGGGCGCAGGACGTGGACATTCCGAAACTCGCCCGCGCCGGCGTCGAGATTTTTTTCACCCAGGTGTTCCGCGACGGCTTCTTCCATGCCGACATGCATCCGGGCAACATACTGGTCACCCACGAAGGCCAGTATGTTGCGCTCGATTTCGGCATCATGGGCACGCTGACCGACGTCGACAAGCATTACCTGGCGCGCAATTTCATCGCCTTCTTCCGCCGCGACTACCGCCGCGTCGCCGAAGTCCATGTCGAGTCGGGCTGGGCGCCGCCGGGCACCCGCGTCGACGAATTCGAGACCGCCATCCGCGCGGTGTGTGAACCCATATTCGACAAGCCGCTGAAGGAAATCTCTTTCGGCAAGGTGCTGCTGCGGCTGTTCCAGACCTCGCGCCGCTTCAACATCGAAATCCAGCCGCAACTGGTGTTGCTGCAGAAAACCCTGCTCAACATCGAAGGCCTCGGCCGCGACCTCGATCCCGACCTCGATCTGTGGAGCACGGCCAAGCCCTACCTGGAACGCTGGATGTCGGAGCAGGTGGGCTGGCGCGGCCTGGTGCGCCGGATCGGGGAAGAAATGCCGTTCTGGAGCGAATTGCTGCCGCAGCTGCCGCGGCTGGTGCAGCAGTACCTGACGCGGGAACCCCATGCAGAACTGCGCGCCCGGGCTGAATTGCTGCTGCGCCAGCAGCGTCGCAACGGCTGGCTGCTGGCGGGCGCGGTCGTGCTGCTGGCCGCGCTGATCGTGATCCAGCTGCTGCACTAGGCGCTGCGGCCGGCGGCTATAATCCGCCACCTGAAGGGAGCCCCGCGATGCTGCTGACGTTCGTGATTCTCTACCTGCTGGTATCGATAGCCATCGGCATCATCGCCGCGCTGCGCGTGCATACTGCCAAGGACTTCATCGAGGCCGGCCGTTCGCTGCCGTTTTACGTGGTTGCGGCCACGGTGTTCGCCACCTGGTTCGGCTCGGAAACCGTGCTCGGCGTGTCATCGACATTCCTCAAGGACGGCCTCGGCGGCATCGTGTCCGACCCGTTCGGCTCCAGTCTGTGCCTGATTTTCGTCGGGCTGTTTTTTGCGGCAAAACTCTACCGCATGAACCTGCTCACCATCGGCGACTTCTACCGGGTGCGCTACAACAGCGTCGCCGAAGTCCTGGTCAGTATCGCCATCGTGATTTCCTATCTGGGCTGGCTGTCGGCGCAGATCGTGGTCATCGGGCTGGTCTTCAACGTGGTCACCGGCGGCATGGTGTCAACCGAACTCGGCATCATCATCGGCGCCGTGGTGGTGGTGATCTACACCCTGTGGGGCGGCATGTACTCGGTGGCGTGGACCAATTTCGTGCAGATGGTCGTCATCATCTGCGGCCTGTTCTACATCGCCTGGATCGTGGCCGGCAAGGCCGGCGGCGTCGGCACCGTGGTGGCGCATGCGGCGGCAGCGGGCAAATTCGAATTCTGGCCCAGCCCCGAGCCGCGCGAAATCCTCGCCTTCATCGCCGCCGCGATCACCGTGATGCTCGGCTCGATCCCGCAACAGGACGTGTTCCAGCGCATCAACTCCTCGCGCACTGAAAAAATCGCCGTCTACGGCTCCGTGGTCGGCGGCACCTTTTATTTCTTCTTCGCTTTCGTACCGGTATTTCTCGCCTACTCGGCTTTCCTGATCGATCCGAAAATGGTCGAAACGCTGATGACCAAAGACCACCAGCTGATACTGCCGACGCTGATCCTTCAGCAGACGCCGCTGTTTGCGCAGATCATTTTTTTCGGCGCCCTGCTGTCGGCGGTGATGAGCACGGCCAGCGGCACGCTGCTCGCGCCGTCAGTGACCTTTACCGAAAACATCCTCAAACATGTCCTGCAGAAGGACTTCAAGGACCGCGAATTCCTGCTGGCGATGCGCATCGTCGTTGCCTGTTTTGCGCTGATCGTCACCCTGTTTTCGCTGAACACCGAGGCCACGATTTACCAGATGGTGGTCGGCGCCTACAAGGTGACGCTGGTTGCCGCCTTCATACCGCTGGTCTGCGGCCTCTACTGGAAACGTGCAACCACCCAGGGCGCACTGGCGGCCATCATCGGCGGTTTCTCGGTGTGGATCGTGCTCGAATTCGTCGCGCCCGAGGCCCTGGTGCCGCCGCAGCTTGCCGGACTGCTCGCCAGCATCGCCGGCATGATCGCCGGCTCGCTGCTGCCGCAGCGCGTCGGTGCCGTCCGGCACACCCGGGCGCACTGACCCCCGTGATGCGCGGAGCGCCGCTGCGCGTCGCGCTGTTTGCGCTGCTGGCGGTCAACGCACTGATCTACGCCGCAGCAGGCCGGCTTTCCGAGGGTTTCGACGCGCTCGCATGGTACGCCTTGCTGCTGCTATATGAATGCGAAACGCGCTGGCCGCTGCGCATGCGTCGCGAACCCCTTGCCACCGTGGCCGGCCTGCTGCGGCTGGCTGCCGGCGCAGCTGTCGTTTACGCCGCGGCGGCATTCGTGCACGAACGCGAATGGCTGGACGCACTGAATGCCTGGCTGTGGATAGGCGTGGTCATCGTCCTCGAACTGGAAGTCAGGATGACCGAAAGCGTGGCGCGGCACCGGGTGCTGGCCACGCGCGCCTCTTATATGCTCTACGCCGCGCTGGCCGGTGTTGCCCTCACCTGGCTGGTGCAGGGTGAATGGTTCGACGCCTACGATGCCGCACTGTGGATCGCGGCGTTCGCGCTGATCGAACTGGAGTTGATGCCCGACGCGGCAAAACCGGCGTGACCTGCCGTGGCGGCTGATCAGCCGTAGGCTTCGCGGAACGCGTCGATGAACTTCGGCAGGTCCGCGGCCTCCAGCCGGTTGATCCCTGCCGCCGCCTGGCGCCCGCCGCCGGTGGCAAACCCAAGGCACAGCTTGTCCGCGCCCGCCGGCCTGCTGCGCGGCGCACGCACACTGACGGCATAAGCATCGCCTTTGGCCACCAGCACGGCATGCGCCCGCTGCGGTTCAGCCTGCGCGAGGCGGTTGCCGAAAACACCGTTGACCCGCCGGCTCCATGAGGCGTCCGGCAGCAGGTACAGCGCCGCGGCATCCGTCGCAAATTCCGGGACCGTGTCCTCGGCGCGCGCCAGGTCCTCGGCACCCGCCTGCTTGAGCACTTCGAATACCGGCTCATCAAAAATAAAATGGCGCGGATCGCGGTACGGCGCAATGGTGCGGTAGAGATCGGCCGGCGGGTAATGCAGGTCATCCACGCTTTCGCCGTAGGCGTTGTAATTGATCGCCTCGCCCAACTCGTGCAGCCGTGCGAGCTCGGTATGGTCGAGCTGCAGCGGTTGCGCCGCGCGCACCGCCGATTCCACCAGGTTGTCGCCGAACGCGGCAACCACGGCCCACAACCGGTGTTTTCCCGACAGGTGGCGATCCACCAGCAGGCTGGTGCAGACGTCGGGGGCGGTGTCGATGTGCGCCTCGAATGCCGGGTGCTGCGGAATGTCGCCGGCAGCATGATGGTCGAAATAACGGATGCTTGCGCCGGCATCCAGCGCACGCCGTACCGCAGCGGTATTGCTGCGCAGCGACACGTCGAGCACGGTCAGCCTGTCGCCGGAACGCGCATTGACGCGTGCCACCAGGCCGGTATCGCGTTTGACGCCGGTCACCAGTTCGGCATCGCAGGGCGTTTCAAGACGCAGCTGGTGCAATGCGCAGATGCCGTCGGCGTCGCCATTGAAGATGTCGTAGAATTTCATGGATGTTGCCGGAATTTACTCTTGCTTCCGCGCCCCGCGGCCATCGCCTGGCCGCAATCGCCGCGCTAGCTTACAGTCTGGTCATCATCTACGCCAGCCTGCAACCCTTCACCGGCTGGCGCATGTCACCGGAACCGTTCGGCGCGTTTCTGTCGGCGCCATGGCCGCGCTGGATCACCGTTGACGACGTCCTCTTCAACTTCGCCGCCTACGTGCCTTTCGGGTTTCTGCTGGCACTGTCCCAGTTGCGGCGACTGAGCGCCATGGCGGCTGTGCTGCTGTCGGCCGTTGCCTGCATCGCATTGAGCCTCAGCCTCGAATCACTGCAGCAGTACCTGTCGCCGCGCTTCGCCTCAAACGTCGATCTGCTAGTCAACAGTATCGGTGGTACGGTCGGCGCATTGATTGCCCCCGTGTTCTCGCCGCAGCAGCGCCCGGGACAGGCCCTCGCGCAATTGCGTTATCGCTGGTTCATGGTGGGTCCGCGCGGCGACATGGTGCTGGTACTCGCCGGCCTCTGGCTGGTCGCGCAGATGCATGTGCCCTTGATCACGCTGGGCAGCGGCGATCTGCGCGGCATCCTCGGTTTCGGCGAGCTGTTCCCCTACAGCCCGGACGCCTACCTGCTGGCGGAAGCCGGGGTCGTCGCGCTCAACACCGCCGGGCTTGGCCTGTTGCTGGCCGCGGCATCGCGCAACACCGATTTCGGTTACTGGCGCGCGCTGGTGCTGCTGATTGCCGGCGCCTGCGCGATAAAAACCGTCATCGCGGTACTGCTCCTCGATGCCTCCAGGCCCTGGAGCTGGTGGACGCCGGGGCTGGGCATGGGACTCGCTGCGGCATTGATCGTGCTGCCCTTGCTCAAGCGGCTGTCGTACCGGGGACGCAGCGCAGCGGCGCTGTTGGCGCTGGTCGCCGCGGTGGTCCTGGTCAACGGCATGCCCGAAAATCCCTACCGCATCGCACCCGCCCACCTGCTGACCGGGCGCACCAGCCATTTCCTCAGCTTTGCCGGCATGACCCGCGCCCTGTCCGACCTGTGGCCTTTTCTGGCCATGCTGTTTCTGCTGCTGAGCCTGCCATGGCGCCATGCCGCGGATCCCGACTGACCATGGAGCACTGACATGAAACGCCCCCGAACCCGCCGCCCCACCCTGGCCGGACTGCGCCGCGACCTGCGTCGCTTTGCCGGCGCACGCGACTGGGGGCAATTCCATACGCCGAAAAACCTGGCGATGGCGCTCAGCGTCGAGGCTGCCGAACTGCTGGAATGCTTCCAGTGGCTGACCCCGGAACAAAGCGCGAAACTTGGCGCGCGCGACCACCGTGCGGTCGAGGAAGAAGTCGCCGACGTGCTGCTCTACCTGCTGCGCCTGACCGACATCCTCGACATCGACCCGCTGCAGGCGGCACAGCGCAAGATGAAGCTCAACGGGCGCAAGTATCCGGTGGCCCTGGCACGCGGTTCGGCGCGCAAATACTCAAGACGCTGAAATTTGCGGCGCTGAGATTCGGGCGCTGACTGTGGCAGGCGCCGGTTATAATCGGGGCTGCGCTTTCCGCGGTTTCCCGTCCCGATGAGCCACTACAAACATCATGTGTTTTTCTGCTGCAACCAGCGCGAAGGCGGCGCGCGCTGCTGCTGCCAACACGGCGCGCAGGACATGCGCGACTATGCCAAGCAGAAAATCAAGGAACTGAAACTCTCCGGCGCCGGCAAGGTGCGCATCAACCAGGCGGGCTGCCTGGACCGCTGCGACGAAGGCCCGGTGATCGTGATTTATCCGGAAGCCGTCTGGTACACCTATGTCGACCGCGAAGACATCGATGAGATCATCGGCGAACACCTGCAGCACGGCCGCGTCGTCGAACGCCTGAAGATCTGACCCTGCACGGATGGAACCCGGGCTGCTGCCCGGGGTCAGACAGCACGCAACCCGAATTCATCCTCCTGTTTTCCTGATGCCCGCTCCCGAATCACGCTCCATGTCCCCGTCGACGCTGCAACGCCTGTCCCTGGAAGGTCCTGCCGGAGCGCTGGAAACCGACATCAACGCGCCCGCGATGCCGCCTCGCGGCATCGCGCTGATCGCGCATCCGAACCCGGTGCAGGGCGGCAGCAAGGACAACAAGGTCGTCACCACGCTGGCAAAGACCTTCTTCGGCCTGGGTTACGTCGCCGTGCGCCCGAATTTCCGCGGCGTCGGCGCCAGTGCCGGCAGTTTCGACGAAGGCCGTGGCGAAACCGACGACTTGCTCGCAGTGGCACGCCAACTGCGCGAGCAGCACGGCGAACTCCCGCTGCTGCTGGCGGGGTTTTCCTTCGGCGCTTTTGTGCAGACCCGTGTCGCGCAGGCGCTGGAAGCGGAAAAGCTGGTGCTGGTCGGTCCTGCCGTCAACCGTTTTCCGGCGGCAACGGTGC
The DNA here is from genome assembly GCA_049433545.1 of Burkholderiales bacterium. Lineage (GTDB taxonomy): Bacteria > Pseudomonadota > Gammaproteobacteria > Burkholderiales > SG8-41. Next base: position 7,917 of record JBMTEY010000099.1, read on the forward strand.
CGTCCGGCACGCTGGTGATCCACGGCGAAGTCGATGACGTGGTGCCGCTCGCCGCGGTGCTCGACTGGGCGCGTCCGCAGCAACTGCCGGTGGTGGTGGTGCCCGGCGGCGAACACTTCTTTCACGGCAAACTGCACCTGCTGGCCGACATCGTGCGCCGGCACTGCGCATGAACGCCGTCACGCCGCTGGCCGCGGCAGGACTGCGCAAGTCGTACGGCACGCAGGAAGTCGTCTGCGGACTGGATTTCGCTTTGCAGCCGGGCGAATGCTTCGGCCTGCTCGGCCCCAACGGCGCCGGCAAGACCACCACGCTGCGGTTGTGCCTGGGACTGACCGACCCCGACGCCGGCAACATCACCACGCTGGGCCGGGCGGTGCCGGCACAAGCACGCGAAGCGCGGCTGCGTATCGGCGTGGTACCGCAGTTCGACAACCTCGATCCGGACTTCACCATCCGTGAAAACCTGCTGATCTTCGGCCGCTATTTCGACATTCCCGACGCGCAGATCCGCGCCCGCATCCCAGACCTGCTCGACTTCGCCGGACTCGCCAGCCGCGCCGACGCCCGCATCCAGACCCTGTCCGGCGGCATGAAACGCCGGCTGACGCTGGCGCGCGCGCTGATCAATGATCCCGAACTGGTGTTTCTCGACGAGCCGACCACCGGGCTCGATCCGCAGGCACGGCACGTGATCTGGGACCGGCTGCGCAAGCTGCTGAAGCAGGGCAAGACGCTGCTGCTGACCACCCACTTCATGGAAGAGGCCGAACGCCTGTGCCAGCGCGTCGCGATCATGGATCACGGCCGCATCATCGCCGAAGGCGCACCCGACGACCTGATCGAGCAGCACATCGAGCCGCAGGTGGTCGAGGTCTACGGCGAAGCGGCGCCGGACTGGGCGCAGGCCCACGGCCGCGCGATGGCCGAACGCTGCGAGGCCACCGGCGAGACCATCTTCTGCTACGCGCACGACCCCGCATCGCTGATCACAGACCTCGACAGCCGAGCTGACCTGCGTTACCTGCACCGTCGCGCCAACCTCGAAGACGTATTCCTGAAACTCACCGGCCGCGAACTGCGCGATTGACATGATGGCAGCCAAACACTGGACATCGCCACAGTTCAGCCTGCGCTTCGTGCACGTATGGCGGCGCAACCTGCTGGTGTGGCGCAAACTCGCCATCCCGTCGATGCTGGGCAACCTCGCCGACCCGCTGCTCTACATGTTCGGCCTGGGTTACGGCCTCGGCCGCATGTTGAACGACGTCGGCGGTATGTCGTACATCGGCTTCCTCGCCGCCGGCATCGTCTGTTCGAGCACCATGATGAGCGCCTCGTTCGAGGCCATGTACTCGGGCTTCTCGCGCATGCACGTGCAGAAAACCTGGGATGCCATACTCAACGCGCCGCTGACGCTGGATGACGTGGTGTTGGGCGAACTGGTGTGGGCCGCGAGCAAGAGCTTCCTCTCGGGCAGCGCCGTGCTGATCGTCGCCGCGGTGCTGGGGCTGGTTCCATCACCAATGGCGCTGGCTGTGATACCGCTGATTTTCCTTACCGGCCTGGCGTTCGCGGCGATGGGCCTGATCATGACCGCGCTCTCGCCAAGCTACGATTTTTTCATGTACTACTTCACGCTGTGCGTGACGCCGATGATGCTGC
>JBMTEY010000100.1:0-9326 GCA_049433545.1 Burkholderiales bacterium
CACTGCTGCCTCCCGTAGGAGTCTGGACCGTGTCTCAGTTCCAGTGTGGCTGATCGTCCTCTCAGACCAGCTACTGATCGTCGCCTTGGTAGGCTTTTACCCCACCAACTAGCTAATCAGATATCGGCCGCTCCAGGAGCATGAGGTCTTGCGATCCCCCACTTTCATCCGTAGATCGTATGCGGTATTAGCGTAACTTTCGCTACGTTATCCCCCACTCTAGGGCACGTTCCGATATATTACTCACCCGTTCGCCACTCGCCACCAGGTGCAAGCACCCGTGCTGCCGTTCGACTTGCATGTGTAAGGCATGCCGCCAGCGTTCAATCTGAGCCAGGATCAAACTCTTCAGTTTAATCTCTGCAAAGTATTCACTCGCTTGACGTATGTTTCAATTTCGTCGTGCGAGCACTACTGGTATTGCTTGAATTCCGCGCGCGTTTCCTTGCGCGGCGCACTCAAAACCAGGTGCCCACACTTATCGGCTGTAATTTTTTAAAGAACGTTGGTAGCGGGGATAGGATTTGAACCTATGACCTTCGGGTTATGAGCCCGACGAGCTGCCAGACTGCTCCACCCCGCGCCCGATCAAGCCAAGAATTATAGCTGTTTATTTTGTTTCCTGTCAATAAACAGCCATCAAATTTTCCGGCCTCTTCGCCGCCATTTGGGCCCTGGCTGGCACCAAATCCATCAATCAGCGAAGCCCGCGATTGTCCTACAGGTGCCGGAAAAACGCAACTACCCTGATGCAATTATTCCCAGGCCTACCGACCCGCCACGGGGACCGGGCGCCCGCGCCGGCGGAAAAACTCCGCGGCACGCTCCATGCTGACATAAAAAGTCGGCGTCACGTAGAGAGTCAGCATCTGCGAGAACAGCAGTCCGCCGACAACGGCCACACCCAGCGGCTGGCGCATTTCCGAGCCAGTTCCAGTACCGAAAGCCAGCGGCAGGGCTGCAAAAATCGCAGCCAGCGTCGTCATCATGATCGGCCGGAACCGGATCAGCGAGGCTTCGACGATGGCATCTGCCGAAGACATTCCCTTCTCCCGCTGCAACTGCAGCGCAAAGTCCACCATCATGATCCCGTTTTTCTTGACCAGGCCGACAAGAAGAATGATCCCGACGAAGCTGAAGATGTTCAGCTCCATGCCCACCAGCATCAGCATCAGCAAGGCGCCAAAACCCGCGAACGGCAACGCCGTCAATATGGTCACCGGATGCGCATAATCCTCATACAGAATGGCAAGCACCATGTAGATGATCAGGATCGTGATCAGCAGCAGGATCGGCAATGTACTGAACGCATCCTGGAATGCCTTGGCATTGCCGGCCATTTTCAGCGACACGCCTGCCGGCAGCGATTCACCGAGTCCTTCGATACGCGAAACCGCATCGCCCAGGGAAACGCCCGGCGCGAGATTGAATGACAGCACAACCGAGGTCAGTTGCCCGTAGTGACTTACCGATACCGGTCCGACTCCAATACTGATGTCCGCAACGGCATCTATCGGCACCATGCGCCCGGAATTTGAGCGCACGTAAAGGGATCGCAAAGCATTGATATCACGCTGGAAACGCGATTCGAGCTCCAGCAGCACAAGGTACTGATCGGTTGCGCCATAAAGCGTACTGATCTGGCGGCCGCCATAGGCGTTATACAGAGTGCTCTCGATCTGCTGCGGTGAAACGCCCAGTACAGCGGCACGGTCGCGCAATATGTTGATGCGGATCTCCGGGTTGCGCAGTTCCAGGTTGGTGCTGACATCACGCAGAAAATCCGATTGGCGCAACTGTGCCTCGAGTTCCTGTGCTGCCGGATACAGGATTTTCGGATCTGAACCCTGCACCACCAGCTGGTAATCCGCATTACCCAGCAATCCGCCAATCCGTATCGAAGCCGGATTGGAAAGGAAGACCCGCAATCCATGCTCGCCCCCTGCGAAAGACCTGCGCAGCTGACGGATGATCTCGTCGGCCTTCGCTTCTCGCTGATCCCGGGGCTTGAGACGGATGATGACCCTGCCAATGTTATCCCCCGTCTGCCCGCCAAAACCCTGCCCGGCGGTCGACATCACGGTTTCGACATCGGGATGTTTGCGGATGATCTGCTCGACCAGGCGCTGGCGCCGCTCCAGTTCGGTGAAAGTCACTCCTTCGGGTGCGCGGGTATTGCCGAATATCACGCCGGTATCCTGCCGCGGAATGAAACCCTGCTGCAGTTGCATGTAGACCACTGCGGTCAATGCCAGCACCGCTACGGAGCCCGCAAGCATCAAGCCCCTGTGCCGCATCGTCCAGCGCAGGGTATAGCCGTAGAAATCTCGCGCCCCGTCGAAGATGCGCTCGAAAAAACTGTAAACCGCGCCATGGTTGTGTACCGGCTTGAGCATCAGGCTGCACATCATCGGGATCATCGAAAGCGCGATCGCCCCCGATATCAGCACGGCAACACCGATGGTCACCGCGAACTCGCGGAACAGCCGGCCGAGCAGCCCCTCCATGAACAGGATCGGGATGAAAACCGCCGACAGCGACACCGTCATCGAAATGACCGTGAATGCGATTTCCTTCGAGCCATCCAGCGCTGCCTGCATCCGGCTTTTGCCCATCTCCATGTGGCGCGTGATGTTTTCCAGTACAACGATCGCGTCGTCGACGACAAAACCGACGGCGAGGATGATCGCCATCAGTGAAAGATTGTTCAGACTGAAATTGAGCATGTACATCGCCGCAAACGTGCCGATCACCGAGGTCGGCAGGATCAGCGCGGTGATGAGCGTCGACCTTGCGCTGCGCAGGAACGCCAGTATCACCAGTATCACCAGGCCGATGGACAGCAGAAGGTGGAACTCGACCTCCTTGATCGAGGACTCGATGAATTCCGAGCGATCATTGATGACGGTGATGTCCACGCCCACCGGCGCTTCGCGCTTGATCTCCTCGAACAGAGCCCGCACCCGCTTCACCACCTCCACGGTATTCGCACCGGGCTGCCGATACACCGCCAGGGCGACATTGCGATCGCCGTTGAGCCAGTTCTTGACCTTGGCATTCTCTATGCCGTCCACCGCGCTGCCGACGTCGGAGAGCCTTACCGGCTTCCCGTCCTGGTAGGCGACAATCAGGTTGTTGAAGCTCTCCGCACGCTCAAGCTTGCCGGAGGATTTGACCGTAAAACTGCGGGCCGTGCCCTCGAGCACCCCAGACGGCAGGTTGCTGTTCGCGTTCTGTATCGCGCTGACGACATTGTCGAGACCGAGGCCGCGCTTGGCGAGCGCTTCCGGATTCACGAAGACCCGTATTGCATATTTCTGCTGACCGAAAACCGTCACCTGGGCCACGCCGTTGATGGTCGACAGGCGCTGCGCGATGTTCGTTTCGGCAAACTCGTTGAGCTGGGGAAGCGGCAGCGTCTTGGCGCTCAGCCCGAGGATGATGATCGCAAAATCCCCGGGGTTGACCTTGCGCAGGGTCGGCGGATCTATGCCCTCGGGCAGTCGCCGCATCGCCTGCGCGATCGCGGTCTGCACATCCTGTGCCGCCGAATCGATATCGCGCTCGAGGCTGAATTGCAGGGTGATGCGCGTACGGCCTGCAATGTTGAATGAATCCATGCTGTCGACGCCGGCAATCTGGCTGAACTGGCGCTCCAGCGGGGTCGCCACCGTGGAGGCCATGATTTCCGGGCTTGCCCCGCGCAGATTGGCGTCAACACGTATGGTCGGAAAATCGACGTTGGGCAGTTCGTTGACCGGTAGCGTGCGAAAAGCGATCAGACCGAAGATGATGATGGCCGAAACCAGGACGCTGGTTGCTATCGGGCGCTCGATGAATATCTTCGACATGTTCATGATCTTCAGCCCTCCGTCTTCGCCTCGGACTTCTTCTCACCCTTTTTGCCGCCCTTCCCCTTGCCCTTGCCTTTCCCCTTCGGCGTGCCGACGGCGCCTTCCGAGCCGGCCACCTTTACGGGTGCGCCGACCTGCAAAGTCTGCGGTATTTCGGTAATGACCTGGTCGCCGGCCTTGATGCCGGACGCGATGACCACCTCGCCGCCGATCTGCCGGGATACCTTGACCGGCCGCACCTGCACCCTGCTTTCATCGTCGATCAGGTAGACAAAGCTGCCCTCCTGTCCCGGCTGAACCGCGATCTCCGGCACAACCACCGCCTCGGGCTCGACGGTCAGCACGATGCGCACATTCACGAACTGACCCGGCCAGATCAATTCCTTGGGATTGTCGACCCTGGTCTTCAGCAGCACCGTGCCAGTCTGCGGGGTCACCGTATTGTCGACGAACACCAGCTTGCCTTCGGCTGCTGCAGGCCCGCTGCGATCGGGAAGAATTTCAATGCGTATGTCCTGCGCCTGCTGGAACCGGCGGATGTCGTCGAGTTGCCGCTCCGGAATGCTGAAACTGACCAGTATCGGATCAGTGCTGTTGATCGTGACCAGGGGCGCGCCGCCGCCGGCCGCCGGCACCAGGTTGCCCGCCCGGACCGCGAGCTGCCCGGTACGACCGCTGATCGGCGAAACGATGCGCGAAAACTCCAGCTGGATCCGCGCCTGCTCGACAGCGGCCTGCCCCGCCTGCACCGTGGCCTCCAGGGATTTTGCCGAAGTAACCGCGACATCATATTCCTGCCGGGTGATGAATTCCTGCTTCAGCAAGGGTGCCAGCCGCTGTTCCTGCGCCCTGGCATTCTCCAGTTGCGCCCGGTCGCGCGCCAGCGCAGCCAGCGCCTGGTTGTACTGCGCCTGGAATGTCCGCGGATCGATCTGGAACAACTGCTGCCCGGCCCGTACCTTGTCGCCCTCCTTGAACAGCACCGACTGCAGCACGCCGCTGATCTGCGCCCGCACCTGCACGCTTTGCTCCGGCTCCACGGTGCCCACGGCGTCGATCAGCACCGGCATCGGCTTGGCAACCGCACGCGCCGCCTTGACGGTCTGTGGTCCGCCACGACCGCCTTTGGCGCCCTTACCCTTACCGCCTTTGGCGCCATCCACCGTTGCCTGTTTCGACTGTTGCCAATACCAGTAGCCGCCCGCTCCAGCAGCACCGATTGCCAGAAACACCAGCACCATGATCAGTCGTCTCATTTTGTTCCGCCCGCCACCTTGAGTAAGTCACTTGCGCCGACGGCGGCCTGCAGCCGCGCCAGCGTGGTAAACCAGTCCAGATAGGACTGGATCTGCTGCACCCGCGCATTCGACTCTTCCTGTTGCGCCGTAATCAGGTCGAGGATGCTGCCGAATCCGCTGCGGTAACGTGCCAGCGTCGCCTGCGCGGTCTGCTCCGCGGAGCGCACCTGGGCTTCGGTGCTGGAAATGCTGCTGGTCACCGTATTCAGTTCATAGTAACCCTGCCAGACCTCGACCTCGGCCTGCCTGACCAGTATGTCGCGGCTGGCTTCAGCAGCCTCCGCCTGGGCCCGGGCCTGCCTCACGCTGTAGGTGTCGCGGAAACCCGAGAATATCGGTATGCGCACGGCCAGTCCGATCGAGTAATTGCTGACGGACGCCCGGTTGTCGCCGAACGAATTGCGTCCCCCACCGCCGATGACCTCGATGCTCGGCAGCCCGGCACGGGCAACCGCACTGGCATTGGCGCGCGCGGCACGCACCTGTGCCTCGGCCGCGACCAGGTCCGGACGCGATGACTTCGCCCGTTCCAGCAATTCGCCTATGGAGCCCGCCACCTCCGTGGTCTGCGGGGGCGCCTCCAGCGGCAGCACCGCAATGCCGACATTGACCGGCAAGCCGACCACCGAAGCCAGCTGGCCGCGGGACTTTTCCAGCTCGCCGCTGCTGCGCGTCAGGTTGAGCCTCGCCTGCGCCACCAGCGTTTCCGCCCTGTAGACGTCAGCCACGGTCGCCAGTCCCGACTCCCGGCGCTTGCGGGCCGCTTCCAGCGCGATTTCGGCGTTTTTCAGCGACTGCCCGTTGATCCGTACCAGCGCATCATGGCCGATCAGCCGGTAATACACCTGTTCGACCTGGAAAACGACATCCTGCAACACGCGATTGTGCACAAGATTTGCCGCCAGCAGCCGGTATTCACTGCTTTCGATCTGGTAGCCGCGAACACCGAAGTCGAACAGCACGTAGCTCAGACTGACCGATGGACCATAACGCGTCTGCCAGGGCACGATTGCCCCCTGGTTCGAGACCTGTTGGTTGCGCGTCACCGCATAGTTGGCGCTGATCTGCGGCAGCAAATCGGCTTTTTCGATGCCGACTCCTGCGGCAGCCGCGCGTGCAGCGAGCCACGACTGGCGTGTCCGCGGATTGTTGCGCAGCGCGAATTCAGTCAATTCGGGCAATGACAGCGGCAGGTTGCGCGTCAGCTGGCCATCGGTCACGGGCGCACCCACCGCCGGCAGAGGCAACGTCGACTCCCAGCGCAGATGCGGCGCCGGAGCAACACTTTCATCGGCACCGTAGGGGTCGCGCAGGAACCCCTGAGCCGACACCGATGATGCCGCTACAAATAAAAAAAGCGCCCCTGTGAGCGCTGAGATCAATTGGCCGTATCGGTACATGCCGCGGCGCATCTTTTCGGAGTTAAGAGACAAATTCGGGAAAACGCGAGGCATGTTAGCACTAATTTCCTCAATGATCGGCGGCAATTCCGCTATACCAGCCCGGCCTGCAAGGCACATAAGATTTCCATAATATGGAGAAACGCGGCGGCCCGGCTGCGGGTCTTATCCATACATAAAATAAATAGATAAGTCGATATGGGACAGCATGTTAGCCTCGCTCGTCCTCAACATTTCAAAAAGTTCACGGCAAAAATCACTGTGTCAAAGCTGGTAAAGCCCCACGGAGGGGGTTCTCTCAAACCATTGCTCCTGTCCGGCCCCGCACTGGAGGCTGAACGGACGCGGGCGCGCAGCCTGCCGCAGCTCCCCGTCAGTTCCAGGGAAAAAGGCGATCTGCTGATGCTGGGCATAGGCGGCTTCACGCCGCTGGACGGCTTCATGGGTCATGCCGACTGGCAAAGCGTTTGCGACCATTACGCCCTGGCATCCGGCATTTTCTGGCCGATTCCGATCACGCTTTCCGCTACCCGGGTAGTGGCCGACAGCCTCAAAATCAACAGCGATGTCGCCCTGACCGACGGCGACACCGGCGAAATACTAGCCACGATGACCATCACCGAAAGATACGTCATCGACAAGGCGCATGAATGCCAATCCGTGTTCAAAACCACGGACATCGCGCATCCGGGTGTCAAAATGGTGATGGACCAAGCTGACGTGAACCTTTCAGGGCCGGTCCGGGTGCTGTCGCAGGGAGGATTTCCCGAAAAATACGGCGCGATGTACATGACACCGGCCCAGACCCGTGCCTTGTTCGACGCCAACGGCTGGGCCACCGTGGCCGCTTTCCAGACCCGCAACCCGATGCACCGTTCGCACGAATACCTGGCCAAGGTCGCCATCGAAGTCTGCGACGGCGTGCTGGTGCATTCGCTGCTCGGCAACCTCAAGCCCGGCGATATCCCTGCCGACGTGCGCACCGAAGCCATCTCGGTGCTGATCGATAATTATTTCGTGCAGAAAACAGTCGTGCAGTCCGGCTACCCGCTCGACATGCGCTACGCCGGACCGCGCGAGGCGCTGCTGCACGCGCTGTTCCGTCAGAACTACGGCTGCTCGCACCTGATCGTCGGGCGTGACCACGCCGGCGTCGGCAGCTATTACGGACCGTTCGATGCGCATGCGATTTTCGACGAGATCCCGCGCGGCGCGCTCGAGACGCAACCGATCAAGCTGGGCCTGACCTTCTGGTGTTACCGCTGCGCCGGCATGGCTTCGGGCCGCACCTGTCCCCACGACGTCAAGGACCAGTTGCAGGTTTCCGGCACGCAGTTGCGCAAATGGCTGTCGGAAGGCAGTCCGGTGCCGGCGGAGTTCAGCCGCCCTGAGGTTCTGGAAGTGCTGCGCGCCTATTACGCCAAGTTCGGATAAACAGCCAACCCATGAAAAAAGCCGCCTGCGGGCGGCTTTTTTGTTGTCCAGGTAAACCGCCGCAGACAGGCGACGCCTTGATCAGCGCACCCTGCCGCGGCATGACGCCTAGGGTTTTTTCGGTGTCTTGTATTCGACTTCCTTCTGCAGCGGTTTCCACACGGTTTCGTAACCGACAAACCCCTTTTCACTGGGCGCCATCTGACGCGTTGTGTAAAAAGGCGTATGGCCGTCAGGAACAGGGGTGTTGGTAGGTTTTTGATCGCTCATAAATCACCTTTTCGTGGAATCAGGATTGCCTGAAACAAAGCTGGAAAATTGTCCGCCGCCATTCTACTCCGACGCTCAAACGGGCCGCATCAGTGCAGGGTCGATATCCGCGCCGGCGATGACCGCACCACCCGCCCTGGTTTCTTCATCCGTAGCGTCGCGCACAGTCAGTATCTCGAGCTTGAAGACAACTTCCCTGCCGCACAGCGGGTTGTTGCCGTCGACCGTCAGTCTCTCGTCGTCCAGATGCGTCACCAGAAAGCTGCGGGTCTGCCCCTTGTTGTTTTCCATCAGGATGGAAGTACCGACCTGCCGGTACTCCTCGGGCACGTTATCGATGTGATCGGAAAAAACCAGCGACTCGTCCCTGGGGCCGAATATCTGGTTGCCGTCTATGGGCACTTCGATGACATCGCCGGCAGACTTGCCCGCAAGCGCCATATGCACGGAAGGCGCGAGGATTTCATTGTGCCCGTGTACATAGCCCAACGGGAATTCGACCTGGGTGAGGACATGGCCTGATTTCCTGTCGGTCACCTTGTAAGTGACTTCGACAAACTTGCCGTCCTGGATGGTTTCACTCATATCGGTTCAGAAGCCACGTTCAGAAAATGGATGCACCGAAAATTCTGACTTTTCCATCCTCATAGCCGAGAACCAGCCTGCCCAGCCACTCGCCCGGCTTTTTGGTGCTGCGCTGCCGGTAAAGTACGGTCACATGTTCGCCGCGGCGGATGATGCCGAGCGGGTCAAAGTCTTCGGACAGGCTGCGCGCCAGTTCGCTGTTGGCGAACTGGTGGCCTGCAACCACCTGGTCTATGGCCCGCGCGAGAGAACCGGAGAAATTCTTGGCGAACTCCCCGTACTTGCCCTCATTCGAAGCCTTGACGAGGTCGCGCCAAAGGAGATTGGCCGTGGCCAGAATCTCCTCATCGGTTTTCTCGATGATGTTCACGCGAGGCTCCTGCTGACCGGAAGTAACCGGCTGCGCAGGACTCAGGACGCCGGCCATAGCACTACTCGTTTTCGCCGACCAGGTGATAACAAGGCGCTTTCTCCATGGTGTATTC
>JBMTEY010000101.1:0-9291 GCA_049433545.1 Burkholderiales bacterium
GCGACGAGGTGCGCGTGCTGGACATCGGCAGCTCGCGCGAATTCTGCGGCGGCACGCACGTCGAACGCACCGGGGACATCGGCGTGTTCAAGCTGTATTCCGAAGGCGGGGTGGCGGCCGGTGTGCGCCGCGTCGAGGCGACCACCGGCGGCAACGCACTGGCGATGATCGACAACCAGCTCGGTGAATTCAACGAGGTTGCCAGACAATTACGCGCCCAGCCTGGCGCCGGCAGTGTACAGAAAGCGGTGCAGAACCTGATCGACGAAAAAAAGGCGCTGGAGAAGGAGATCGCCCGCCTGCGTTCAAAACTGGCTTCCGGCCAGGGCGGCGACCTGTCGGCACAGGCGGTGGACGTCAAGGGCGCCAAAGTACTGGCGGCCGCCATCGACGGCGCCGATGCAAAGTCGCTGCGCGAAGCCATGGATCAACTCAAGGACAAGCTGAAAAGCGCGGCGATCGTGCTGGCGAGCAGTGAGGGCGGCAAAGTTACGCTGATTGCCGGCGTCACTGCCGACCTGACAGGCAAGGTCAAGGCCGGCGATCTGGTCAACCATGTTGCGCAACAGGTCGGCGGCAAGGGTGGCGGGCGTCCCGACATGGCGCAGGCGGGTGGCACAGATCCCGCAAAGCTGCCGGACGCGCTGGCTACGGTCAAAGCATGGGTTGAGGCAAAACTGTAATGCGGTCGCGTTGTGTGGCAGTTGCTGCGGGTCTGGCAATGCTGGCCGGGTTCACGGCGGACGGTTACGCCCAGTCGGGTGCAGTCATTGATGCAACGACAACCTCCGGCGAGAAAGTGCGCCTGCTGCCCAACGGCCGCTGGGAATACGTGGATCTGCAGAAGGCAGCCGCGGCAAAAACAGTGGCTGATCAATATCCCGAAAACAAACTGCGGCCGCAGGACGCCCAAGGCTGCCTGTTCGGCATCGGCCGCTGCATCATGCCCGGTGACAAGGATTACAACCGCGGCACGCTGAATCCGGCCAAACGCTGATCAGAACGGCAGTGTCGCCCCGGGTTTGACGGCGAGCAGCACCCTGCGAAATTCCGCCTGGATGCGTTCCAGGGCTTCCGTGGTGTCGGCTTCGAAACGCAGCACGATGATCGGCGTGGTGTTCGAGGGCCGGGCGAGGCCGAAGCCGTCGGCATATTCGACGCGCAGGCCGTCAATCGTGATGATTTCCTTTGCGCTGTCGAAACGCGCGGTGTTCTGCAGTTTCTCCATCAGCGCATAGTTTTCGCCCTCTGCCAGTTGCCACTGCAGTTCCGGCGTGCTGATCGAGTCCGGCAGGGCCTCGAGCACCGCGCCGGGGTTGGCGCTGCGGCTGAGGATTTCGAGCAGGCGCGCGCCGGCGTACATGCCGTCGTCGAAACCGTACCAGCGCTCCTTGAAGAAAATGTGGCCGCTCATTTCGCCGGCCAGCGGCGCGCCGGATTCCTTGAGTTTTTTCTTGATGAACGAGTGCCCGGTTTTCCACATCACCGGATGCCCGCCGTGTTTGCTGATCCAGCCGAACAGGTGGCGGGTGCATTTGACGTCGAAGATGACTTCGCCGCCGGGCACGCGCGACAGCACGTCGGCAGCGAACAGCATCAGTTGGCGGTCGGGGTAGATGATCCTGCCGGACTTGGTGACCACACCCAGGCGGTCGCCGTCGCCGTCGAATGCGAGTCCGAGTTCGGCGTCGCCTTTTTTCAGTGCGGCGATCAGGTCCCCGAGGTTGTGCGGCTGCGACGGATCGGGATGGTGATTCGGAAAGGAACCGTCGACTTCGCAGTAGAGTTCTTCGACGCTGCAACCGAGGCGGCGATACAGTTCCGGCGCGGTGGCGCCGGCGACGCCGTTGCCGCAGTCGACGGCGATGCGCATGGGCCGCGCCAGTTTGATGGTGCTGACGATGCGATCGAGGTAAGCGGCGCGAATGTCGTGCGTGCGATAGCTGCCGTTGCCGGAAGCGAGGTTGTTGCCGGTGATGCGGGCGCGCAGTCCCTGGATTGCTTCTCCGGACAGCGTATCGCCGGCGAGCATCATTTTCAGTCCGTTGTACTGCGGCGGGTTGTGCGAACCGGTAACCATCACGCCGGACAGCGTGCCCAGTTCGTGCGCGGCGAAATAGAGCATGGGGGTGGCCACCTGTCCGACATCGATGACATCGATGCCGCTGGCCCGCAGGCCGCGTGCCAGTGCCGCCGCCAGGTCAGGACCTGAATGGCGGCCGTCGCGACCTATGACCACGCTGCCGCGTCCGCGCGCCTGCGCTTCGCTGCCGATGGCGCGGCCTATGGTCTCGGTGCCGGCAATCGTGAGCGTGTCGCCGACGATGCCGCGGATGTCGTAGGCCTTGAAAATCGCTGCAGGAGGATGGCTCGGAGAGGACATTAAAATATTAATAAAAACAATAAGTTACGTATTGTATCATTCTGCGGTCAGGAATTCGAGCACGGTCTGCGGCATCCAGGCTGAGAATCCCCGGGCATCCGGGAATCCGACATGTCCGCCCGCGTCGGGAAAGGCCGGGGTGATCGCGGATGAAAGCTCCCGTGGCGCAGGCAATGCGGCATCAGGCAGGAAAGGATCGTTGCGCGCGTTGAGCAGCAGCGTCGGCACGGTGATGCCCGCGAGGAGTGGCTTGCTGCTGGCGCGGGTGTAGTAGTCGTCGACGCCGTCGTAACCGTGCAGCCTGGAGGTAATCAGGTCGTCAAATTCCCGCAACGTGCGTGCGGCGCGCAGTTTCCCGGGATCGAACAGACCGGGATGGCGCGCCAGCTTGGCCAGTGATTTGCGCTTCATCGTGGACAGGAAGTTCCGGGTGTAGAGCATGTTGAAACCGCGTTCCAGCGCATAACCGGCGGCCATCAGGTCGACCGGCGCGGAAATCGCCGCGGCGCGGCCGACGACGGCGTGCGCCGCATCGCCCTGTTCCCCCAGCCACTTCAGCAGCGCGTTGCCGCCGAGCGAGACGCCGGCGGCGAACAACGCGCTGCCGGTGCTTTGCGCGCGCAGGCGGCGCAGGATCCAGTCGATTTCCGCGCTGTCGCCGGAGTGGTAGGCGCGCGGCAGGCGGTTGATCTCGCCGCTGCAGCCGCGGAAATGCGCCACCACGCCCTGCCAGCCGCGGCGAACCGCGTTGTCCATCAGCGCCCGGGCGTAATGGCTGTTCGAGCTGCCTTCGAGGCCGTGGAACAGCACGATCAGCGGTGCTGTGCTTGCCGACGGTGCTGTTGTCCAGTCAAGGTCGATGAAATCGCCGTCGGGTGTGTTCCAGCGTTCGCGGCGCCACTCGATTCGCGGATGCGGCGCCAGCAGCGCCGGGTACAGCGTCTGCAGGTTGCCGCCCGGCAGCCAGAACGGCGCACGGTAAGCGGTGGACAAATCAGGCATGTGCGGAGTTTAAGCGTTTTGCGCGGCCGGTTTACGCCGGATCTACAGCCGTGCCACAATCGTACGCGTGCGTGATTCTGAACCGAGTCAATAACCAGAACAGGGAGACAGCATCATGGATGAACCCGTGGCACAGACCCCGAGTACCGATGACCGCAACCTGGCGATGCTGGCACACCTGCTGGGCATTGTTTCCGGATTTGTCGGCGCTTTGATCATCTGGCTGATCAAGAAGGACCAGTCACCGTTTGTCGACGAGCAGGGCAAGGAGGCGCTGAATTTCCAGATCACTGTGCTGATCGGCGTCGTCGGATCTTGGATATTGATGTTCGTGCTGATCGGCATGCTGTTGCTGCCGCTGCTGCTGATCGCCAACCTGGTGTTTTGCATACTGGCGGCGGTCGCGGTGTCCAAGGGCCAGCATTACAAATATCCGCTGGCGATCCGCCTGCTGAAATAGGCGGTTCAGGCGCAAAAAAAGAGCCCTGAGGGGCTCTTTTTTTGTAGCGCGACGGCGTTTCAGTGCTTGTACGACGGATCGACGCGGTCGAGCTTGCGCAGCAGCGCCGGCCATTCGAGCAGGCCGAAGCGGCGGCGCACGCCGGGCAGCATCAGGTTGTTGGTGTACTGGGTGACTTCCTGCGGCGGCAGCTGCAGTTCGGTATTGCATGACAGCGCCATCACCTGCAGCTGGCAGGCGCGCTCCAGGCGGTACATGTTGTTGAAGCACTCGGGGATGCTGGCGCCGGTGGTCAGCAGGCCGTGGTTGCGCAATACCATCGCTTCACGGTTGCCGAGGTTCTGCACCAGGCGTTCGCGTTCCTCGAGGCGCAGCGCGACGCCTTCGTAGTCGTGGTAGGCGATGTCGAGGAAGCGCATCGACGATTGTGCGATCGGCATGATGCCGCATTTCATCGCTGATACCGCCATGCCCGCCAGGGTATGGGTGTGGATGATGCACTCCACGTCGTGGCGCGCTGCGTGCACGGCGCTGTGGATCACGAATCCAGCCTGGTTCACGCCGTAGTCGGTGGCGTTGAAGATGACATTGCCTTCGAGGTCGATCTTCAGCATCGACGAGGCGGTCATTTCCTCGTAGAGCATGCCGTAGGGATTGATCAGGAACTGGTCGTGGGTGCCGGGCACGCGCACCGAAATGTGGTTGGCGACCATTTCCACCATGCCGAATTCGGCCATCAGGCGGTAACAGGCGGCGAGATCGACGCGCGCCTGCCATTCTTCCTTGCTGACCTGCTCGCGGACCGGTTTGTTGAGGTTGATGGCGGGTGCGTTCATGGCGTGACTCCTTGTCTGGGGCTAGCGCTGGATTCTACGCCCGGAAGCGCCGGGCGCAAGGACGGATGCTCACAGTCTGGAACATGGTGACCGTGATCAGGATTTTGCGTAGACGCCGGCGCTGCCGCCGGCGAGTTTGCCGAACACGGCGCCGGAGGTGAGGCCGGTGCCGCCGGGATAGTTGTGATAGAACAGGCCGCCTACCATTTCGCCGGCGGCGTAGAGGCCGGGAATCGGCTTGCCCGCGGTGTCTTCGACATTGCCTTCCTGGTTGATCTTGACGCCGCCGAAGGTGAAGGTCACTCCGCAGGTTACCGCGTAGGCTTCGAACGGCGGCTTTTCGATGGTCAGCGCCCAGTTCGACTTGTTGATTTTCAGTCCCTCGGTGCGGCGGCCGTCCTTGATTGTCAGGTTGAAGGGCACGTCGGTGCGCACCGCCTTGTTGTAGGCGGCGATTTCGCGCAGGCAGGCTTCGGCGTTGACGCCGTCGAGCTTTTTCACGAGTTCTTCCAGCGAGTCGGCGCGCACCTTGGTCACCTGTTTGATGCGGTACTCGTCACGCAGCAGCGGGATGGTCTGAGCGTCGAAGATCTGCCAGGCGAACATGCCCGGCTGGTTCAGCACCACCGCGCCGTACTTGGCATAGGTGTAGTTGCGGATGTCGGCGCCTTCGTCGACGAAGCGTTCGCCGTTGGCGTTGATCATGATCCCGATGGGATAGCTGTGTTTCTGGAAATTGTCGCCGACCGCGAGGTCGCCGAAGGCCGGCGCGTTCATGTCCCAGCCCACTGCGTGGCAGCCCGACCAGTGTCCGTAGGGCAGGGCGCCTGCTTCCAGCGCCATGCGGATGCCGGCGCCGGTGTTGAAGCGGGTGCCGCGCACCTTGGCGAGGTCCCAGCCGGCGCCGAGGTAACGCGTGCGCATTTCGGCGTTGGATTCGAAGCCGCCGCAGGCCAGCACCACCGCCTTGCAGCGGATCTCGACGTTTTTTCCCTTGTGCTTTGCTTTTACGCCGATCACGCGGCCTTCATCGTCCTGCATCAGGCCGGTGGCCGGTGTCTCGTAGAAAATGGTGATGCCTTCGCGTTCGCAGGCCTTGTGTTCGTTGTCGACCAGACCGGGGCCGCCGCCCCAGGTTTCCGCGGCGAGTCCGCCGAAGAACTTGAACTTGCCGCCGACCTTCATCGCCTGGCGGCCGAAGCTGGCCTGGAACTTGACCCCCTTCTTGCGCATCCACGTCAGCGTTTCCAGGCTGCGCGAGATCAGGATTTCGCAGAGGTCGGGATCGGTGCGGTACTGGGTGATGCGGCCCATGTCGTCGTAGTACTGGTCTACGGTGTAGGTGCCGAAGTCTGCGCTGTCGATCTCTGCCTGCGTCAGATCGGGCACCAGCTGTTTGAGATCCTCGACGCCGTTGAACTGCACGCGCATCGCGCCGGCGGTGTAGCGGCTGTTGCCGCCGCATTCCTCGACTGGCGCTGCCTCGAGCATGATGACTTTGCCGCCGGATTCGCGGGCGGCGAGCGCGGCGCAGGCGGCGGCGTTGCCGGCGCCGACGACGATGACATCAGGGGTGCCGAATATCGAAGTGCTCATCAGTCTTCTCTTGAAATAATGATAAAAACAGGTGTCTGTGTATCAGCGGTCTATACCCGCCGGCCGTGAATCGTCGCCCGAGAGCAGCGAATAGTTCACTGCGCGGCCCACGCCCTGGCGGAAGCCCTCCAGGCGCAGCACCTGGCCCGGGGCGATGTTGGCGAGGTTCACGTCGCGGCCAAAGTCGCGCAGCATCTGCACGTGCTGCTGCGGAAAGCGGTAGGGATCGGCTTCGATCACCACTTGGTCGAACCAGTCCTGTGCCGACAGCGCCTTCAGGCTGTCGGGCGAATCCTTGGCCAGCAGGTCCATCTCGCATTGTTCGACGGTGACATGGTGGATGCCCTGCGCGGCCACTGCGCGCACGATGCCCTCGAGATAGTCGAGGCTCAGCGCATCTTCCGGATTCTTGCGGCCGAATTCGTAGACCACCTTTATTTTTTCCTTCTGGAAGCGGTCGATCATCCGCGCGCGTTCGTCTTCGCTGAGCGTCACGTAGTTCTCGGAAATCTCCAGGCCGGGGATGGCGAGCCGCTTGAGCAGCGCGATCAGGCCGTCGATTTCATTGCGGTGCCAGGCATATTCGAAGAGGATGCCGCCGGCAAAAGGCATCACGTCGGCATCGAGATAGAGTTTTGTCGTGCGTTTGACCACTTCGCCCGGGATCAGCAGTGCGTTCATCGCGTAGATCTTGGCGTAGTCGATGTAGCCGGCGGCGACGTCGAGCAGGTCGGCAATGCCGCGCTCTCCGCCGGACCAGCCGAAGGTATCGGGGCCGAAGTCGATCATCGAGGTGATGCCGCGGCGGCGTGGCTTGGTGCTGCGCGGCGGGAGCGACAGTTCGGCGGCTGGTGTAGGTGGATTCATGATCGTGTGGTTCGGGTTTGCAGGGGATCGCGGCGGCGACGTGGCGCCGGCGCGTGGCGGATTCGGATGAATTACAAAAATTTCACCTGACGGAGGTCCACCAAACGGACTGAAAAAGTATAGCGGATGCCCGGCGCAGATGGGCGCGGGAATTCACCATGTGGTCAGTAATTGCGGCGGCGGGCGCCGCTCAGTGCAGGGTCTTGGTTGCCGGTTCTTCCGGATCGTCCTTCTTGACCGATGACGGCGCCGGCGCGGCATGGTGCGCAACCATGCGCCAGCCGTGGCCGGTGCGCTGGTAGACGTTGGTGGCGATCATCGGCTGGCTCGTGCGCGGCTGGCCGGCGATGGAAATATGCTCGTAGACGCTGTGCACCGCCAGCATCATGGTGTGGATCAGTTGCTGGTCGCGCAGGCTGAAGCGCAATTGCTGCCCGCCGGAAAATATCCGGTCCCAGGATTCGCGGATGCGGTCGACTCCGGAAATGCGTGCGCCGCCCGGATGCACGCAATAGACCTCGTCGTCATCGGACCAGACTTCCATCATGGCCTCGAGATCGCGCCTGACCAGCGCGTCGTAGAAAGCTGCTTCGGCATCCTGCGGCGTGGCGAACAGCGATTTTTTCACGACGACTCCCCATGCATGCGCGGCGGGATCAGGGGCCGATTCTAGCAAAGTCGATGGCGTCGAAAACCCGTTCCGGCGCGAGGTCGTTGAGGCACTTGAGGTGTCCCAGCGGACAATTGCGCTCGAAACACGGACTGCATTCCAGGTCCAGAGTCAGGATGCGGGCTGCGGCTGAGAGTGGTGGCGTGAACTGCGGCGAACTCGAGCCGTAGAGCGCGACCACCGGCCGGCCGACTGCGGCGGCGACATGCATCAGGCCGGAGTCGTTGGTGACGACCAGGCGTGCGGCGGCCAGCAGGTCCGCAGCCTCGGCGATGTCGGTTTTGCCGCAAAGGTTGCTGCAGCAGCCGGGAGCATCCTGCGCGATGGTCTCGGCAACGGCATGGTCCTTCGGTGAACCTACCAGCCAGACGGTGTAGCCGCGTGCGGCGAGCAGCCGCGCGAGCGCAGCGAAATGCCGTTCGGGCCAGCGCTTGGCCGGACCGTATTCAGCGCCCGGACAGAATGCGACCGCCGGTCTGGCGGAATCGAGCCCGAGTCGCGCCAGCAGGCGCTGCTGCTGTTCCGCGGAAGACTGCAGGACCGGATTGGGCAATGCTGCCGGGAGCGGTGCGCCGGACGGCAGCGCCAGCGCCGCAAAACGCTGCGCCATCTGCGGCAGCGCGGCTCCGTCGAGTCGCCGCAGGTCGTTGAGCAGACCCCAGCGCGCTTCGCCGCGGAATCCTCTGCGCAGAGGGATGCCGGCGAACCACGGGATCAGCGCGGATTTCCACGAATTCGGCAGCACCACGGCCAGGTCGTAGCCGGCCGTGCGCAAGTCGCGGCCGAGACGGCGGCGGGCGCCCAGCTGCAGCGCACCGTGGCCGAAGGGATTGGTGATGCCGCGGCGCACTTCGGGCATGCGCGCGAGCAGCGGCAGGGTCCACGGTGGCGCGAGGTAGTCGATGGCCGTGCCGGGGTGGCGCTGCATGAGCAGCTGCAGCATGGGCTGCGAGAGGACGGTATCGCCGACCCAGGACGGGCCGACAACGAGGATGTTCATGACCGGTGTGCAGTCCCGCGCAGTGCAGGCCCGGACCGCACGCGCGTTCAGTGGTGGCCGGCTGCCGCGCCGCCCTTCAGCGCGTAGCGCGTGCCGCAGTACGGGCACAGGGCCTCGCCGGTGTTCTCTATCGGCAGGAAGACGCGGGGATGCGCGTTCCACAGCAGCATCGACGGCATCGGGCAGTGCAGGGGCAGGTCTTCGGCCGTGACTTCGATGCGGCGCGAGGTGTTGGCGGCGGGTTCGCTCATGGTTGTCAGGTGGCCACCGGGGTCAGCCAGTCGCGGTGGGCGGCTGCCTTGCCGTTGACGCAGTCGAAGAACATGGTTTGCAGGCGTTCGGTCACCGGACCGCGCTTGCCGTTGCCGATGGTGCGGCCGTCAACCTCGCGAATCGGAGTGACCTCCGCAGCGGTGCCTGTAAAGAAGGCTTCGTCGGCGATGTAGAGGTCGTCGCGGGTGATGCGCCGCGCAGAGA
>JBMTEY010000102.1:0-9042 GCA_049433545.1 Burkholderiales bacterium
GGCGCCGGCACTGGCCGGCGGCTTCGGCATCGGAACCCAGAGCGGCAGCGGCACCGGCAACGCTTTTGCCGGAGGCGCAGCCGCGGCGGACGACGCCAGTGTGGCCTGGTCCAATCCGGCGGCAATGACGCTGCTGCCGACGGGCAAGCAGGTGACTTTTGCCGGCCATGTGATTTTGCCGTCATTCAAATTCACCAATAACGGTTCCACCGGCGCAATCGGCGCCGGGTTACTGGGCACCGGCAATGGCGGTGACGGCGGCGACCTGGCGGTGATACCGAACGGT
Organism: Burkholderiales bacterium; assembly: GCA_049433545.1. Taxonomy (GTDB): domain Bacteria; phylum Pseudomonadota; class Gammaproteobacteria; order Burkholderiales; family SG8-41. Next base: position 287 of record JBMTEY010000102.1, read on the forward strand.
TTTTTCACCATGAGCATCAACCCGAATCTGCGTTTCGGGCTCGCACTGAACGTACCGTTTGGTCTGGCCACCGAATATGCCCCGGGCTGGCAGGGTCAGGTCACCGCGCTGGAGTCCGAGATCAAGACCATCAACATCAATCCGTCTCTGGCCTACAAGGTCAATGACAAGTTTTCCATCGGCGGCGGCGTCAGCATCCAGAAGATAGATGCCAAGCTGTCGGCATTCACGGGTGCCGTGGCAACGGGAAACCTCGCATTGAAGGCTGACGATATCGGTTACGGTTTCAATTTCGGCCTGCTTGCGCAGATGACGCCGAGCACCCGTGTCGGTTTTTCGTATCGTTCCCGGATTTCATACGACCTCGAAGGCACTGCGACGTTTTCCGGCGCCGCGGCTCCGCTCTTCAACGGCAACGTCCGCGCCGACCTCAAGGTTCCTGAAAGCGCATCACTGAGCCTGTTCAGCACCATGGGAGACAAATGGGAACTGATGGCCGATCTGACGCATACCGGCTGGAGCAGCATCAAACGGCTGGACGTCATCCGGATGAATGCCTCCGCACTTGTGGCGCCGCCCCCCGGGGGTGCTGCAGGCTCGACCCTGACTTCGCTCCAGTTCAACTGGAAGGACACGCTGCGGATAGGCATCGGCGCCAACTACAAGTTGAACAATCAAACCAAGCTGCGCTTTGGCCTGGCCCTGGATCCGACGCCCACAAATGACGTGGATCGCACGCCGCGCCTGCCGGATCAGGATCGCACCTGGCTGGCGTTAGGCGTCCAGTACAAACCGGGCAAAGACGGTGTGCTCGAAGTCGGTTATGCCCACGAATTCGTCAAGGATGCCCGGATCAATACTGCGGGGCCGACAGCTCCGGCGGGCCGGCTGATCGGATCGTTCAATAGCAAGGCCGACATCCTGTCGGTCCAGTATTCGCACAAGTTCTGATTGCGACAGGCCATGACTGCGTCGAGGCGGCCCGCGGGCCGCCTCTTTTTTTTGGGCGTTGCAGGGCGGGCCGGCGCAAGGTTTACGGTTCGGACGGCAGCGGGGTGCGTGCTAGAATTCATCGACCTCTCCAGGAGTAATTCCAATGTCCGCCGCAACCCCCCTGATGGTGCGCAAGGTTGCCGTGCTGGGCGCCGGCGTCATGGGCGCGCAGATCGCCGCGCACCTGGTCAATGCCCAGGTCCCGGTGGTGCTCTACGAACTTGCCGCGAAAGAGGGTGATGCCAACGGCAACGTGCTGAAGGCGATCGCCAACCTGAAAAAGCTTGAGCCCAGCCCGCTGGCGACCAGGGACCGCGCCGACCTGATCGAAGCCGCCAATTACGACCAGCACCTGGCGCAGCTTGCCGAATGCGACATCGTCATCGAGGCCATCTCCGAGCGCATGGACTGGAAGGCGGATCTTTACCAGAAAGTTGCACCGCATCTCGGCGAACACACGATTTTCGCCAGCAACACCTCCGGGCTGTCGATCAACAAGCTCGCCGACGCTTTCCCGCAGGCGCAGCGCGCGCGCTTCTGCGGCGTGCATTTTTTCAACCCGCCGCGTTACATGCACCTGGTGGAACTGATCCCCTGCGCCGGCACCGATGCCGGCATCCTCGACGATCTCGAGCGTTTCCTGGTGACCACGCTGGGCAAGGGGGTGATCCGTGCCAAGGACACGCCGAATTTCATCGCCAACCGCGTCGGCGTGTTCTCGATGCTGGCGACCATCCACCATGCCGAACGCCTGGGCATCGGCTTCGACACCGTCGACGCGCTGACCGGTTCGCTGGTCGGACGGCCGAAAAGCGCGACCTTTCGCACTGCCGACGTGGTTGGCCTCGACACCTTCGCGCACGTGGTCCACACCATGCGCGACACGCTGCCCGAAGACCCGTGGCACAAGTACTACGGCGTGCCGCCCTGGCTGCAGGCGCTGATCGACAAGAAGGCGCTGGGCCAGAAAACGCGCAAAGGCGTCTACCAGAAGGTTGGCCGCGACATCCAGGTGCTCGACCCGAAAACCGGCGATTACCGCCTCTCCGACGGCAAGGCCGACGAGGCCGTTGTCGAAATCCTGAAGAACCGGAACGCGATGGAGCGCTTTGCCGCTTTGCACGACTCCAGCCATCCGCAGGCGCAGTTCATCTGGTCGATATTCCGCGATTCCTTTCATTACTGCGCGCTGCACCTCGATGCCATCGCGAACAATGCGCGCGACCTCGATTTCGCCATCCGCTGGGGTTTCGGCTGGGACAAGGGCCCGTTCGAAATCTGGCAGGCCGCGGGCTGGCGCCAGGTGTCGGCATGGATTGCCGAGGACATCGCGTCCGGCAAGGCGATGGTGGCCGCGCCGCTGCCGGCGTGGGTGACCGAGCCGCAGCGCACCGGCGTGCACCGGCCCGAAGGTTCTTATGCCCCGGCTTCCGGCGGCTATCAGCCGCGCTCCGCGCTCGCCGTCTACAAACGCCAGCCGTTCCCCGATCGCCTGCTCGGCGAGGAGCGCGAATACGGTACGACCATATTCGAAACCGACGGCGTTCGCTGCTGGCACACCGGCGACGACATCGCCATCGTCAGCTTCAAGAGCCGCATGCATGCCATCGGCGACGATGTGCTCGACGGCGTGCAGCGCGCCATCGACGAAGCCGAGCATCACTACGCCGGCCTGGTGATCTGGCAGACCGAGCCGCCGTTCTCCATCGGCGCCAACCTGAAGAAGTCACCGGCCGGGGGCGGTGCGCCGCGGGCGCAGCCTTCGGCGCTGGGGAAGCTGTTCAGGAGCGTGAAAAAGGAAGCCGAATCGCTGGCGCTGAAGGCCGTGCGCCAGCTCGGCGTCGACGACCAGCTGATGGCCGGCAAGCTCGCCGAGGTCGAACACCTGGTCGAGCAGTTCCAGGTCACCACGCAGATGCTGAAGTATTCGATGGTACCGACAGTGGCAGCGGTCGATGGCCTGGCGCTGGGTGGGGGCTGCGAATTCATCATGCACTGCGACCGCGCCGTGGCCAGCCTCGAGAGTTACATCGGCTTGGTCGAGGTCGGCGTCGGCCTGCTGCCCGCGGGCGGCGGCTGCAAGGAGTTCGCGATGCGCGCCGCAGTGGATGCCAAGGGCGGCGACATCTCGCCCTTTCTGCAGAAATATTTCAGGGCGGTGGCGATGGCCGAAGTCGGGCGCAGCGCGGAACACGCGCGCGAGATCGGCTACCTGCGCGCCACCGACCGCGTGGTGATGAACCGTTTCGAACTGCTGGAAATCGCCAAGGCCGAAGTGCGGGCGATGGCAGCGGCGGGCTACCGTCCCCCGCTGCGCGCGAAAGCGATCCCGGTGCTCGGCCGCAGCGGCATTTCCACCATCCGCGCCTTTATGGAAAACATGCGCGCCGGCGGTCATATTTCCGAACACGACTACCTGATCGGAACCAAGGTGGCGACGGTGATGTGCGGCGGCGACATCGAAGGCGGCAGCCTGGTTGACGAGCAGTGGCTGCTCGACCTCGAGCGTCGCCATTTCATGGAACTGATTGCAACTGAAAAAACGCAGGCCCGGATTGATTACATGCTCAAAACGGGAAAGCCGCTCAGGAACTGAGCGAACGGAGCTGATCATGGCCAAACAAGTCCAGGACGCCTATATCGTAGCCGCGACGCGCTCGCCGGTGGGCAAGGCGCCGCGCGGCATGCTGAAGAACGTGCGGCCGGATGACCTGCTGGCGCATGTGCTGAAAAGCGCGGTTGCGCAGTGTCCGGGACTCGATCTCAGCGAAATCGGCGACGTCATCGCCGGCTGCGCGATGCCGGAAGGCGAGCAGGGCATGAACGTCGCCCGCATCGGCCTGCTGCTCGCGGGTTTTCCCGACACCGTGCCGGGCGTCACCATCAACCGCTTCTGTTCGTCCGGCGTGCAGGCCGTTGCCGATGCCGCCGCGCGCATCCGTTTGGGCGAAGCCGACGTGATGATCGCCGCCGGCACCGAGAGCATGAGCATGGTGCCCATGGGCGGCAACAAGCCGACCTTCAGTCCGGCGATATTCGAGAAGGATGAAAATTTCGCGATTGCCTACGGCATGGGCATCACCGCCGAGCGCGTTGCCGATCAGTGGAAAGTCAGCCGTGAGGACCAGGACCTGTTCGCCGCCGAAAGCCACCGCCGCGCCTTGTGGGCCACCGACAGCGGCGAATTCAGCAACGAGATCACGCCGTACACCCTGAACGAACGCCTGCCGGACCTGCAGACGCGCGAAATCACTGTCCGCACCAAACAGCTGCAGAACGACGAAGGCCCGCGCCGCGACACCTCGCCCGAAGGCCTGGCGAAACTGCGGCCGGCGTTTGCGGCGAAGGGCAGCGTCACTGCCGGCAACAGCTCGCAGACTTCCGATGGCGCCGGCGCGGTGGTGCTGATGAGCGAAGCCGCGCTGAAACGCTACAACCTGCAGCCGCTGGGGCGCTTCCTCGGTTACGCGGTGGCGGGGGTGCCGCCCGACGTGATGGGCATAGGCCCGGTGAAGGCGATACCGAAAGTGCTGGCGCAGGCCGGAATAAAACAGGAACAGCTCGACTGGATAGAACTCAACGAAGCGTTCGCCGCGCAGTCGCTGGCGGTGATCCGTGAACTCGGACTTGATCCGGCGAAGGTCAACCCGCTGGGCGGCGCGATCGCGCTCGGCCATCCGCTGGGCGCCACCGGTGCGATACGCGTCGCGACGCTGATGCATGGCCTGCGCCGACACAAGAAAAAATACGGCATGGTGAGCATGTGCATAGGCACCGGCATGGGGGCGGCGGGAGTGTTTGAATCGCTCTGAAGTTGCCTGTGCCGGAATAAATAAATATTAACTAAAACAAATACTTATGATACTCGCGCTGGTGCTGCTGCCGGGCGCAGCGCCGGCGCTTGAACTGGAGGGCGTCAAGCTGCCGGAGCGTGTGCGCCTCAGCGATGCCGGCGCGGAACTGGTGCTCAACGGCGCGGGTGTGCGCACCCGGTTTTTCTTCCGCGTCTATGTCGGCGCGCTGTATCTGGAGAAAAAAACGAAATCCGCACAGGCCGCGATCAGCCGGTCCGGAGCAAAGCGTGTCGCGTTGCACATCCTGCGCGAACTTACCTCGGCGCAATTATCTGATGCGCTCGAGGACGGTCTGAAAAACAATCACGACGCTGCGGAACTCGCGAAGCTTGATTCGCGTGTGAAGCAACTGCGCACAATGTTTGACGCCGCCAAAGTTGTCAAACCCGGCGACGTGATTCTCATTGATTACCTGCCGGACAGCGGCACGCGGGTGACGTTCAACGGCGATGTCAAGGGCGCGGTGGCCGGCGAGGACTTCAACCGCGCCCTGCTGCGTGTCTGGCTGGGCGAAAGTCCCGCCGACGGCGATCTCAAGCAGGGAATGCTCGGCGGCTGATCCGCGGGACTATTTCCGCTTTCAGCAGGTCGAAGCCCGGCTACATGTTGGGATAGTTCGGCCCGCCGCCGCCCTCGGGTGTCACCCAGACGATGTTCTGGGTCGGATCTTTGATGTCGCAGGTCTTGCAGTGCACGCAGTTCTGGGCGTTGATCTGCAGCCGCGGGTTGCTGCCATCGTCGTTGCGCACGATCTCGTAGACGCCGGCCGGGCAGTAGCGCTGTTCCGGCGCGTCATAGAGTTCGAGATTGACGTTGACCGGCACCGACGCGTCCTTCAGCGTCAGGTGCGCCGGCTGGTCCTCGTTGTGGTTGGTGTTGGAAATGAACACCGAGGACAGGCGGTCGAAGCTGATCACGCCGTCGGGTTTCGGATATTCGATCGGTTCGCATTCGGTCTTGCGTTTCAGCGTTTCGTGGTCGGCATGGTCGTGGTGCAGCGTCCACGGCGCCTTGCCGCGGAACAGCACCTGGTCTATGCCCACCATCAGCGTGCCAGTGTAGAGGCCCTTGCTCATCCATGGCTTGAAGTTGCGCGCCTTGTGCAGTTCCTGGTGCAGCCAACTTTTGCGGAAGGCCTCGGGATAGGCAGACAGTTCCGGTGCAGGTGTTCCGGATTTCAGCGCGGCGAACGCGGCCTCGGCGGCGAGCATGCCCGACTTGATCGCGGCATGGCTGCCCTTGATGCGCGAGGCATTGAGAAAACCGGCGTCGTCGCCGACCAGGCAGCCGCCGGGGAAGGTCAGTTTGGGCAGCGACTGCAGGCCGCCCGCGGAAATGGCGCGCGCGCCGTAGGCGATGCGCTTGCCGCCTTCGAGGAAGGGGCGGATCGCCGGGTGCGTCTTGTAGCGCTGGAATTCCTCGTACGGGCTGAGGTAGGGATTGGTATAACCGAGGCCGACGACGAAGCCGATTGCGACCAGGTTGTCCTCGAGGTGGTAGAAAAACGAGCCGCCGTAGGTGTCGCTGGCGAGCGGCCAGCCCGCGGTATGGATCACCAGACCCGGCTGGTGCATCTCCGGCTTGATTTCCCACAGTTCCTTGAGGCCGATGCCGTAGACCTGCGGATCGACGCCGTCGCGCAGTTTGAATTTTTCCTGCAGCTGCTTGCCGAGGTGGCCGCGGCAGCCTTCGGCGAAAAAAGTGTATCTGGCATGCAGTTCCATGCCGCGCTGGTGGGCCTCGGTGGGCTGGCCGTCCTTGCCGATGCCCATGTCGCCGGTGGCGACGCCGCGCACGGCGCCATTGTCGTCGAACAGCACTTCCGCTGCGGCGAAACCGGGGAATATCTCCACGCCCAGCGCTTCGGCCTGCTGGCCCAGCCAGCGGGTGACGTTGGCGAGGCTGACCACGTAGTTGCCGTGGTTCTGGAAGCACTGTGGCAGCAGCGCGGAAGGCACTTTCATCGCGCCGGTCTCGGTGAGGAACATGAAACGGTCCTCGGTCACCGGCGCGTTGAGCGGGGCGTCCTTTTCCTTCCAGTCGGGAATCAGTTCGTTCAGCGCCACCGGATCCATCACCGCGCCGGAGAGGATGTGGGCGCCGACCTCCGAGCCTTTCTCGAGCACGCAGACGCCGACTTCATGGTTGTGTTCCGCCGCCAGCTGCTTGATGCGGATCGCCGCGCCCAGGCCTGCAGGCCCCGCGCCGACGATGACGACGTCATACTCCATGGCTTCGCGTTCTGACACGTTTCACTCCTCCGATGAAAGTTTTTTGATTATAACGCCGGGTCTGCCGTCAGCCGGCGGAAAGGGCATGGGCGCAGGCGATGCCGCTGCGCACCGCGGCCTCGATCGTCGCCGGGTAATCGCTGGCGGTGTAATCGCCGGCAAGAAAAAAATTTCTGCAGGCGGTGGCGGAAGACGGGCGCTGCAGGTCCGGCGTGCAGCTGAAGGTCGCGCGCTTCTCGGCGATCACGCGATGCCACTTGAGCGGCGGCAATACGCCGAACTGCTCGGCGAGATCTGCACACACCCGTCGCGCCAGCGCATCCTGCTGTTCGCCGACCTGATCTTCCGAGGCGCTGATCACTGCGCCGACGAGACCGCGCTGGCCGCAGATCGCCTCGCGGTCGAAAATCCACTGCGCGGGGCTGCCGGCGATGCCGGTCATAGGCGCGGGCAGTTTCAGCGGGCCGTCGAACTGCAGCCAGATGCTGTGTCTGGGTTCGTAGCGCAGTGCCTCGATCTGTGCGCGCGCAACGGCGAGGGCGGGGATGTCGGCGAGCAATGCCGCGGCGCGATGCGGCGCGACGGCACAGATCACCTGTTCATAATGGCTTGTGCCGTTTCGGGTATGGATGCTGAAGCCTGTACTGTCCTGCGTGATGCGTTCCACCGGCGTATTGAGTTCGATGTTGCCGCCGTGCTGTCGCACGAATTCCGCTGCCGGTTGCGGAAACAGCACAGTGAGATCCATGCGCGCCAGCAGCAGGTCGCTGGCTGCGCGGTGCGCGCCCAGGCTGTCGCGCAGCACATTGAGGAACACCTGCGCCGAGGCGCGCTCAATCGGCGTGTTGAGTGCCGCCACGCACAGCGGAGACCATAAATATTGAATTAAAACAACATGTTGCGTATATTCGGCGAGCAGGGCGGAAACCGTGGTGTCGTGTTCCAGGCGATAACGCCGTGCCTTCATCGCCTGCATGAAGCGTATTACCGCGAGTTTGTCACCGAAGGAAATCCCTGATGCGCAGAGCAGGCCGGCGGCGACATGCAGCGGCGCAGGCAGCCGCGGTGCGCACAGGCGGAAATGATTGTGGATGCGCAACTCCAGCGGCAGGCGCAGGAAATGTTCGCGCCCCGGCGCGACGCGTTCGATCAGCCGCAGTGTTTCTGAATATGCGCCGATGAGAATGTGCAGGCCGTTGTCGAGCGCGGTGTCGTTGACGGTGACGCATCGCGCACGACCGCCGAGTGTCGCGCCGGCTTCGAACACCGTCGCTGCGATGCCGCGTTCAGCCAGCGTGACCGCCGCGGCCATGCCGGCGTAACCGCCGCCGATGATGGCGACGGTCATGGGTTCAGGCGGCGACAGCTTGTTTCGCCGCGGATTTGCCGGCCCAGATTTTCGACGGCACCATCACATGCCCCTCGAAAATCCGGCGCGCGGTGCGGATCAGCGCGGCGCGGCGCAGATCTTCCTTGCCGTTGCTGAAATCGGCGTCGAGGTCGATCAGGATCATGCCCGAAGGATGCTCGATCTTCACCATGCCCTGCGGCGCCGGCTTCAGCGGCGCATGTAGCGGGGCAATTCGCGCGGCGATGGTGCCGGGGATCGCGCAGGCCGATGAAATGCACACCGTGCCGGTGACCGGATGCGACTTGTGGCAGGTCTCGGGCACGAAAT
>JBMTEY010000103.1:0-8972 GCA_049433545.1 Burkholderiales bacterium
CGCACATTGCTGTACGGCTCAAGCCACCTACCCGCAAGCTCGGCGGGACGCGTCATCGCTTGCCTATTCGGTGTTGCTCCGGGTGGAGGTTACCGCGTTTCACCCCGCCGGACTTGCGCCCGGCGGACTCGTCTCTGTGGCCCTGTTCCTCGCCTCACGGCGGACGGGCGTTACCCGTCACCCTACCCTGTGGAGCCCGGACTTTCCTCTGCGCATGGCACGGACAGGTTGCCCCGCCCGGTTTGTTCCACACACAGCGGCTGCCTGGCCAGCTTCGCGGCGGATGGTAACACGCGCCACGGAGCGCCGCGTTCAGGCGAACCGGGCATGCACCGCCGCAAGCAGGCGATGGAGATGATGGTCGTGCACGCCGAGGGCATCGAGATGGCGCAGCGTATTCACCAGGTAATCAACGTTCGGCCCGCGTTCGCCGCAGCAGTCGGAAATGATCGCGGCGCAATTCTCGAGGGCCAGCCTGCCCGCATAACCCGCGTGACTGCGGTTGGCAAGGAATGTCAGCGCCACGCGCCTCCGCGAACCGGTGGCCACCGGCAGCAACCGCGGCACGTAAACCCTCCGGCGCATTTCGCGCAGCCACAGCGTCTCCAGTGCCCGCGGCACTTCGTTCGCCGCGATGCGGTAGGCGATGCCCCGGCACGCGCCGCCGCGATCGAGCCCCAGCACTAGCCCGGGCTTGGCCACTGTGCCGCGATAACGGCTCGAATAAATGCAGAACGAACGGTGATACCCGCGCAGCAGCGCCGGCAAACCCTCGACGAAACGGAAACCCGGGTCCCACATCAGTGAACCGTAGGTAAACAACCACAGGTCCCCGCGCGGCAGGTCGAGCCGGCGGTAATGCCAGGGATCATCCGCGGGCAGCGGCGGAGAGGCGTCGGATGCGGAGCGTCGCGGGCCGTTTACGGTCAAGAGCCGGCGATCCTCCATTCGATTGCGGCACCCGCACGCAGCGGTACCAGCGTATCGGCGCCGAAGGGCACGCTCGCCGGCATGTCCCACGATTCGCGCACCAGGGTGATTTTCTCAGCGTTGCGCGGTAATCCGTAAAAATCGGCGCCGAAATGTCCGGCAAACCCTTCAAGCCGGTCCAGCGCATTGGCTGCAGCAAACACCTCCGCATAGAGTTCGATGCCGGCGAGGGCGGTGTAGGTGCCGGCGCAGCCGCAATCGGTTTCCTTGGTTTGGCGAGCATGCGGCGCGCTGTCGGTGCCGAGAAAGAACTTCGGATTGCCGCTGATTGCCGCGGACACCAGCGCCTGGCGGTGGATTTCACGCTTGAGAATCGGCAGGCAGAAGTTGTGCGGCCGCATGCCGCCCGCAAACAGCGCGTTGCGGTTGAACAGCAGGTGCTGCGGCGTCAGTGTCGCTGCGACGCGCGCCGGAGCCGCAGAGACAAAAGCCGCGGCCTCGCGCGTGGTGATGTGCTCCATCACCACCCTGAGTCCGCGATACCGTTCCACCAGGGGCGCCAGAGTGCGCTCGATGAAAACGCGTTCGCGGTCGAACAAGTCCACCGCGGGATCGGTGACCTCTCCATGCACCAGCAGCGGCATCCCGGCCTGCTCCATCGCCGCGAGCGTTGCATGGCACTTTTCAATCGCGGTCACGCCCGCATCGGAATTGGTCGTGGCGCCCGCCGGGTAATACTTGACCGCATGCACGATGCCGCTGCGCCCGGCCTTGGCGATTTCGTCGGGTCGGGTATTGTCGGTCAGATACAGCGTCATCAGCGGCTCGAACCGGCTGCCGGAAGGCAGGGCGGCAAGTATGCGTTCGCGATAGGCGGCCGCCATCTCTGTCGTCGTCACCGGCGGCTTCAGGTTGGGCATAACGATGGCGCGCGCGAAACGCGCGGCGGTATGCTGCACAACGTCGCGCATCGCCGCGCCGTCGCGCAGATGCAGATGCCAGTCATCAGGGCGGGTGATGGTGATGGAATTCATGGGCTGCGGAATATCATGGCTGGCGCGGTGAATGGTAATCGGTAATCGCCGTGCGGCCAACAGCAAAACACGCCGCCGGCATTCAGGAACGCGCCTTCAGTCCAAGCGCCATCCGGTAAATGTCGTTGCGGTTGCCGCCGGTCAGCTTTACGGCGAGGGCCACCGCCTGCTTCAGCGGCAGTTCACCGAGCAGCGTTTTCAGCACGGCTCCGGCGTCGGGTCCGCTGACGCGCGCTGCTGCGGGCGCTCCTTCCACGACCAGCACGAATTCGCCGCGCCTGCGGTTGTCGTCGTCCTGCAGCCACTGCACCGCGTCACCGAGTCGGCAACGGTGCAAGGACTCGTGCATCTTGGTCAGTTCACGCGCAATTACGATCAGGCGGTCACCGCCGAATGCCGCGCAGATATCGGCAATGCTGTCCGCCACACGATGCGGCGCCTCATAAAAAACCAGCGTCGCGGTCTGGTCCGCTAGCGCGCCCAGGGCGCGGCGGCGTTCAGCGGCGCGCGAGGGCAGGAATCCGCAAAACAGGTAGCGGCTGGCGTCGAAGCCGCTGGCCGACAGCGCCGCGGCGGCCGCGTTAGGGCCCGGCACCGGTATCACCCTGTAACCCGCCTCGCGCACGGCTGCGGCGATCTGCGCGCCCGGATCGGCGATGCCCGGCGTGCCCGCGTCGCTGACCAGCGCCACCGATTTGCCCTGCGCCAGCAAACCGCTCACCCGCTCGGCGGCCCGGCGCTCGTTGTGCTCGTGCGCAGCGATGAGTTTGGCCGATATGCCGTGACGATTGAGCAGCCTGGCCGTGACCCGGGTATCTTCGGCGGCGATGACATCAACGGTCTTCAGAACTTCCAGCGCACGCAAGGTGATATCCGACAGGTTTCCGATCGGCGTGGCGACTACATATAATGTCGCCTTCTCCGGACTGATATCGCCGGTCAAACCGTTCACACCGTCTTCCACAATCGGGTTCGCTGAATGATCCATCGTCTGCCGCGTTTTGCCGTTCTGGCTGCGCTGCCGTGCCTACTATACGGAGCCCCCGCCGCAATGGCCAGCGACGCCGGCCCGGGCCCGGTCGCCGGCATCACCCAGACACCGCACATTGCGTTGCTGCTGCCGACGGGTTCCAGGATCTACGGCAGGCATGCCGCTGCGCTGCGCGACGGATTCCTTGCGGCCAAGGTGCAGGATCGCCAGCTGCTGCCGGTGCGGGAATATGCCGTATCCGAAGATGTCGGTAACGTGATCGAGGGTTACCGTACCGCAGTCGCCGCGGGAGCACAGGTGGTGGTGGGGCCGCTCACCCGCAACGCCGTGACCGCGCTGGCTTTCGGCGAACCGGTGCCCGTACCCACGCTGGCGCTCAACGTCCCCGACAGCACCGGCCGCTCGCCGGGCAATCTCTACATGCTGAGCCTGCAGGTGGAAACCGAAGCACAGCAGGTCGCACAGCTCGCCTGGCGCGAGAACCGGCGCAGCGCGGTCATCGTCAGCGGAAACGGCGCGGTCCAGCGGCGCATGCGTTCGGCATTCAGCGCGGAATTCACGCGACTGGGTGGAAAAATCGTCGCCGAGCCGGTGTTCACCGCCGACGCCGACAGGCTGAAGGCTCTCGCCAGCAACGAGACCGACATGTATTTCCTTGCGCTGGACTATGCCGAGGCACGGACTGCGCGCGCCTATCTCGGGGCATCCCCGATCTATGCCACCTCGAGCGTGCATGTCGGTGATCCGGGACCGCTGGCCGGGTTCGACCTTGCCGACGTGACTTTCGTCGACATGCCCTGGCTGCTTGAACCCAATCATGCCGCGGTGATGATTTACCCGCGCGGCGCGATCCGCCGTGCGGCCGACCTGGAACGGCTTTATGCGCTGGGCATTGATGCCTGGCGCATCGCCCAGTTGCTGCTTGCGGGAGCCCGCGACATCCGCCTCGATGGTGTCACCGGTCAGTTGTCGCTGGGGCCCGACGGTCGCATCCAGCGCGAACTGCCGGCGGGACGTTACGTTGACGGGCGGCCCCGGCTGGCGGAACCGGCAAAACGTGAATTCGCGCGGTGAACGTGCCGAGGCGCTGGCGGCCGAATTCCTGGGCAGCCGGGGACTGACGATCACCGGCCGCAACTACCGTTGCCGGTTCGGCGAAATCGATCTGATCGCGCGCGACGGGGATACTCTGGTGTTCGTGGAAGTGCGCAGCCGCTCGGTTTCGTCCTACGGCGGCGCCGCCGCCAGCATCACCGCCGGCAAGCGTGAAAAGCTGCTGAAGACCGCGCGCCATTATCTTGCCGGGGTCCGCAATCAGCCGCCCTGCCGGTTCGACGCGGTGCTGCTGACCGGCACCCCGCCGCGTATCGAATGGATACGCAATGCCTTCGGCGATTAACAAACCGGCAATGCGTTGAGAGTACAATAAGCGGATCATGGATCTGATCAGCCGCATCTGCGAAAATTTTTCCGAAAGCGCCCACCTCAAGCTACAGAGCATGGACGCCCTCGCTGCGCCCATTGCCGCCGCCGTCCAGAGCATGGTGCGCTGCCTGCAGGCCGACGGCAAGATACTGGCCTGCGGCAACGGCGGCTCGGCAGCGGACGCGCAGCATTTTTCCGCGGAACTGCTTAACCGTTTCGAGGTCGAACGCCCGGGACTGGCCTCAATGGCGCTGACTACGGACAGTTCAACGCTCACCTCGATCGCCAATGACTACGATTACACGCAGGTTTTCTCGAAACAGGTCCGGGCGCTGGGACATGCCGGTGACGTGCTGCTGGCCATCTCCACCAGCGGCAATTCGCCAAATGTCGTCGCCGCGATTGCCGCGGCGCACGAATGCGACATGCGGGTGGTCGCCCTGACCGGGCGCAACGGCGGCAAGATGGGCGAGATACTGAGGGCGGACGACGTGCATGTCTGCGTGCCGGCCGCAAACACCGCGCGCATACAGGAAGTGCATCTGTTGACCCTGCACTGCCTGTGCGACGGGATTGATTGTCTACTTCTGGGAGTCGAATAAATGCGCAAACTCATAGTCTGCGGGTGCATTGCCCTGCTGCCGTTCCTTTCAGGATGCGCGGCCGTGGCCATCGGCGGCGCCGCCGCAACCGGCGTGATGCTCGCCGAAGACCGCCGCACGGTCGGCGCGGTGACCGAAGACCAAGGCATAGAACTCAAGGCGGCCAACCGGATAGAAGAAAAGGTCAAGGACGCCCACATCAACGTCACCAGCTACAACCGCGCCGTGCTGCTGACCGGCGAGGTGCCGAGTGACGCCGCCAGGGCCGATGCCGAGCGTATTGCCCGCGCGGTTGAAAACGTGCGCAGCGTGTTCAACGAACTGCAGGTATCGGGCAATGCATCGCTGCAGGCACGCACCAACGATTCGGTGCTGACCTCCAAGGTCAAGGCGCGTTTCGTCGATGCCGGGAAATTCAGTCCGCTGCATGTCAAGGTCGTCACAGAAAACGGCGTCGTCTACCTGCTCGGCATGGTCAAGCGCCAGGAAGCCGCGGATGCCACCGAAATCGCTCGCACCACCGGGGGCGTGCGCAAGGTCGTCCGGGTATTCGAATACTTGGACTAAAATGTCAATATAATCAAATACTTATGATTTACCCTGGGGCGTCTGCGGACGCCCCTGTTTTTTCAGCCATCGCAGCAGCATGCCGATGCCCGGCAGTTTTTCATACAACTCTTCGGCGGCATCCCAGTAATCGCGGTGCACGGTCACCAGGCCCGCGGCATCAAAAGTGAGCAGGCTTGAGCCATGGATGCGTTGCGTGACATGCGGCCGCCAGCGGCGGAAACGGAATTCGAAATCCCAGGTCAGCAACACCTGCGACGCATCGATTACGCGTTCGCACACGATGAAGCGCGGAGCGTCGAGCTGTTCGAACATGTGGCGAAAAACGCTTTCCAGCGCAGGGATTCCGCGCACGTCGTTGAACGGGTCCCTGAAGCGACAGTCTGCCGCATAAAATCGCGGCAGCTCCGCGAGCGATTGCGGGGTCAGGGTTTCAAAATAATGCACCAGGGCATCGACGCGCTCATTCGTCACATTCCCGTCCCCCTGCGCACCAGCGCAAAATACCAGCGATAGGGCAGCAGCCGCAGCAGTTTCAGCCACAGCGTGAAGCGCCGCGGAAAATGGATCTCGAAACTGCCGCGCGCGAATCCGGCGATGATTTCACGCGCGGCTTCATTGGCGCTGATCAGCGCAGGCATCCTGAATGTATTCCTGTCGGTCAGCGGCGTTTTGACGAAGCCCGGATTGATCAGGTACACCGCGATGCCGCGCGGGGCCAGATCCAGGTACAGCGTTTCCGCCAGGTTGATCAGCGCCGCCTTGGTCGCGCCGTAGACCAGCGCGGTCGGCAAACCGCCGTAACCGGCGACGCTGGACACGATCGCTATGCCGCCCGCGTTCTGCAGTATCAGCCGCTCCACGACGGCCGGCAGGCCATTGATCACGCCGTTGAGGTTGACCTCCACCAGGCGGCGCGCGGACGCGGCGTCGAGTTCCCAGGCGCGCACCGGATGGTGAGACCCCGCACACCACACCACGAGGTCGATGCCGCCCCACGCCGCAACAATTTTCCCGAGTTCCGGGGCCACGCTGGCAGCATCCGTGACATCCAGCGGCAGCACCAGAGCCTTTGCACCATGCCCGGCCGCAACCTGCTCCAGGCCGGACACCCCGCGTGCCGACAAAGCCACCTGTGTGCCCTGCGCCAGCAGCGCCGACGCAAGCGCGGCGCCGATGCCGCTGGATGCGCCGATGATCCACACCCTTTTGCCGCGCCAGTCTCTTATCGGGGGATTCAGGCTCATGACTTCCGTCTCATGGCCGCTTGCTGAAACTGAGCGTCACCTCGCCAAGGCGGATGCCGAACTTGCTCATCACCGAACGATTGAGCATCACCCGCTCATCCATCAGGTACATCCAGTCGTCGAAATCCACCTCGTAGGTCTTGCCGTCCACTTCGAGCTTGAGCACATACTGCCAGCGCAATGCATTGCCGTGGGCTTCGCCGCGCGCCTCGCCGACCACGTCGGCCGCAGTGCCGCGATAACGATGCTCGTCGAGCCGGGTGATGGTCCACACCCTCCGGCTGCGGCTGCCGTCGGAATATTCGAAATGTTCATCCAGCGTGCCGGTGTCACCGTCCCATTTCGCATCAATCTGCACATAAAAGCGTTTGACCACCGTGCCGCTGCGATCCTGGAACATGCCCCAGGCATCGATGGTACCGTCAAAATAGCGGCGCAGGTCCAGGACCGGCTTCTCGTTGCGATAATGGTCAACCGGTACCGTGCCGCAGCCCGCCAGCACGAACAGCATCAGGGATAGTGCGGCCCGCCATGTTTTCATGTCGCATCTCCTGTCAGCAACGGTTTCGCGTGACGGGACTCCGGCGTCCACAGCCACAACATCAGCGCCGCGGCGAGCTTGATCACGCACGGCAGCAGGGCATAAACCCACGGCAGCGCGGAACCGGCGGCGACAACGCCAGGGACATAACCCAGTACCTGCAGCAGCGGCAGCGCCAGGCCTGCAGCCAGTGCCAACGCGAGTTTCTCGAGCAGATGCCAGAGCCCGAAGTAGGCGCCATCGGGACGCCCGCGGCTCCCCTCGTCGTCATCGATGACGTCCGCCAGCATGGACGCCGGCAGCGCAAGATCGGCGCCAAAAGCCAGTCCCGACAATACGCAGACCATCGCAAACGCCGCCACGTCACCCGGTCCCAGGAACCAGGCCCAGATGAACGCCGCCACCGCCAGCACCATCGCCAGCAGCCAGGCGCGCGACTTGCCGGCGTACGCCGCGATACGCACCCATCCAGGCATGCCGGCGGCGCCCGCAATGAAGTACAGCGCCAGGAACAACGCCGTCAGTTCGGGACGCTGCAGCACATCGGCCACGTAGAACAGCACCAGGGTGGCGGGAATCGCGGCGGCCACGCCGTTGACCAGGAAAATCGCCGCGAGGCGCAGGAACCGCGGGTTGCGCAACGGCCGCAGCACATCCCGCAGGCGCCATGCCGGAAAATCCGCGGCCGGCGCCGCGCGCGGCCCCGCCAGTACCGTCAGCGCCACCGCAAACACCAGCAAGGGTGCGTAAGCCATGCTGAACAATCCCAGCCCCGCCGCCGATCCATATTGCCGTGACAACCACTCCGGCAACGCCGCCGCCAGCAGCACGCCGGCCAGCGCTGCGGCGCCACGCGCCGCGGTGATGCGCGTGCGCTCATCGTAGTCGCGCGACCATGCGCTGCCCAGCGCGAAGTAGCTGATGCTGGCCGCACTGAGGCCGATGTAGACGAGAATCAGCGACAGCGCCAGCCACGTCGCCAGCCCGCTGCTGCCGGCGGGCGGGTGAAACAGCAACAGCATGCCGGCTGCGATCACCGGCACCGACGCCGCCAGCATCGCCTTGCGTCCGCCCCATCGCTGCGGCACACGATCCGCCAGCAGCCCGAGCAGCGGATCGCTGAAAGCGTCGAGCAGCCGCACTGCCAGCAGCAACACGCCGATCAGCGCCAGGTCGAGTCCCAGCCCGGCATAAAATTTCGGCGCATGCACGTACACCGGCAGCGCGGCCGCGGCCAGCGGCAGCGCCGCAGCGGCATAAGCCGCCAGTGCGCGGTTACTCGGCGGCGCCATCGCGAGCAAGCAGTGCCGCGCGCAAATCGGTCGTACGGGTGCTCGGTTCGAGCCAGATCTCAAAAAAACCGCGCGCGAAACGGCGATGGGACACGATATCAGACGTCTGATGGAATCGATGACGGCCGACAAAATCAGCAAAGATGTCAAGAACTACACGAATTCCACGTGGAGAATGCAGTAGGACTGGATGATTGACTCTTTACATGTTCTTGTATTTTTAATGCGTGATAAAGAATCCCGATGCTCTGTACAAGGCTTTCCTTTTCTGACTCTGCACGTAACACGATCCCCATGCATCCACGATATCGAAAATCAGCGGCCGGGCGTGCTCGGTGCGGAG
>JBMTEY010000104.1:0-8965 GCA_049433545.1 Burkholderiales bacterium
CCGGATTTTGTCACCGGCGACACGGTGATCGTCAACGTCAACGTCGTCGAAGGCGAACGCAAGCGGGTGCAGGCCTATGAAGGTGTGGTCATTGCCAAGCGCAACCGCGGCATCAACTCCTCGTTCATCGTGCGTAAGATTTCATCCGGTGAAGGCGTAGAGCGGACCTTCCAGACCTATTCCCCTTCGATCGCGAGCATCGAAATCAAGCGCCGCGGCGATGTCGGACGCGCGAAGCTCTATTACCTGCGCGGCCTGTCGGGCAAGGCGGCGCGGATCAAGGAGAAGCTGACCATCAACGTCGCCGCAAGCGCCGATGCCGAACCGGTAGCCGAGGCCGAGGCGGGAGTGGCCGAGAAATAGGAACCGGATATTCCGGACGAAAGGCGGCTGCGGCCGCCTTTTTCTTTGCCGGCGGCCTGGTCGTTTTGGAGTGCCCCGCCGGCCCGCTACAATGACTTCATGACAAGCACCAGACGCATTGCCTCCGCAATCGCGCTCGCAAGCCTGCTGACAGTGCAGCCTGCCGTTGCCGCGGATGTTCCCGACGGACTTGAAGCCACGCGCAGCCTCGCGCGGTCTGGTGCATTGCAACTCGCGCTGCAGCGTGTCGACATGTTGCAACCGGCCGATACCGCCGGACCACGCTGGGCGGAATGGCAGCTCCTGCGGCTGCAACTGCTTGCTGAATCCGGACGTCACGAAGAACTGATACGGCATGCGGCATTGCCCGGAAAATGGACTGAACCCTCACGCGTGGAACTGCATGCGCTGGCCGCGCAGTCCGCGCTTGCGCTGGGTCGGGCGGCAGCGGCGCGTGATCATGCCGCACGCGCGTTGTGGACGGACGGCATCGATGCTGCGCATATCCGCCGGATGCGACTGCTGGTCATCCGCAGTTACGTCCAGGAAGGCAAGGCTGACGAAGCCTATCGAAGCATGCTGCGCTTCCAGCAGGATTACCGGCCGCTGGATGCCGAGACGGCGACGGAGTTCGTGCACGCGCTGCTCGATCTCGGCCTTGCCGGGGAAGCCGTCAACTGGCTGGGCCTGCTTGACGAGCGCGGCGCCGCGAAATTGCGCCTGCGCCTGCATACCGGACTGGTCAAAGCTCCCGATGCCATCGCCCAGGCGCGGGCTGCATTGGCCCGCAGCGATGAGCCGCAATGGTGGCGGATAATCTTGGATGCCGCCAAGCGACAGCCGGTGGTCCCTGCACTGGAAATCGAGGCGCGTGAACGCCTGCTGAACTACAAGGATCAGCCTGCTGCAGCCGCGTCAGTGTTGTGGGAAAACTATGCCGGCTATGCCCGCGGCAATGCCAATCTCCGCCAGCTGCTTGCCGGAGATGAACCGAACTGGCTGGAATTCGCATTGCAGCGGCGCGCGGCAGAACCTGCGGTTGCCCGCGCCTATCTGGGATTTTTGGTGCGCCATGCCCAAAGCGAGCCCGTACGGCGGCGGGCACAGGAGGAACTTGCTGCGGCGTTTGAAGCGGCGGGATTGCCGAGCACGGCCCTGCGCCTGTTTGCTGCCTGGCCGGGCGATGCCGGCAGGCTGACGGTATCAACCCGGCATATCCTGGGCGGCCTGGCCGGGAAGTTGGATGATCCGGTGCGCGCCCTGGACTACTGGAACGGACTGCCCGCGCCGATCGATGTGCCTTTATTGAGTTGGGAAGTCAGGCTGGCGTCACTGGCTCTGCGCGCCGGCCGTACTGCGATGGCAACAGATATGGCCCGAAAACTTTCCGACGGCAGACCGGCGATCCCGCCGTCGTTGTTGCCGGAATGGCTGGTGCTTGCCCGGCAGTTTTCCGATCATGGCCTCGCCAACGGCGCCCTTGTGCTGTACGAAGCGGCGCTGCCCCATGCCGGCACCCAGGCAGACTTCGTGCTGGCCGGGATGGCGCAGGTTTACGAATCCGACAACCTGCCGTTGCTGGCTGCCGACTATTACCTGCGCTCGGCGTTGCGCGCTGCTGCGCCGGATGCCGCTGCCGGCGCAAGGCTGCGTGCCGGGCTCGCCCTGGTCCGCGCGGGTCTGCGCGATGACGCACGCGCGCAGTTCGAGTGGCTGTTGCAGCATGCGAAGGATCCCGCGCTGCTGTCGGTTGCTCGCCGTGAGCTGGGCCGCTGATCCGCAATGACGGCACTCAGCGTGCCGCGGTTTTCCACAGGTCGCTGAGATATTCGTGTTCCGCGGTGTTGATCCAGCTCAGGCGGTATTCCACCGGCGAGTCGTTGTAGGTGTAGGCGATGCGGCGGATGTGCAGTGCCGGCTGGCTGGCGCGCATGCCGAGGATAGCCGCGATTTCCGGGGGTGGATGGGCCGCCGACAGGCGCTCGTTGATGCGCACCACGTTGACCCCGTAGCGCGCCTGGTAGAGGCCGTAGATCGTGCCTTCGCGGCTGCGGAATGTTTCTTCGTCTATGCGCTTGAAGCGCTCGGTGGATACCGAGATGTCGTCGAGCACCACCGGTTTGTCGGCGAGTTTCAGCAGGTTGCGCACCCGTGCCACGCGCGAACCGCGCGTCACGCCGAGATTGGCCTCGTCCGCGGCTTCAGCGCGTTCGCGGCGGAAGGACAGCAGCTCCGACACCGGGAATTCGCGCCGCCCGTCCTTGCCGACGACGTGGAAAAAGTAGAACAGCGTGCGGTCCTCGGTGTGGGTGGCGACGAAGGTGCCGCGGCCCTGCTGCCTTACCAGGATGCGCCCGGCCACCAGCTCGTCGATCGCCCGGCGGATCGTGCCGATCGATACCTTGAACTCGGCTGCGAGCCGCGATTCGCTGGGTATGGCTTCACCCGGTTTCCATTGTCCTTCGGCGAGCGCGCGCGTGATGCGCCAGTGCACTTCGCGATAGAGCGGAACGGCGGTGACGGTGCCTGGTGAGGGTTGTTCGACCATGGAATCCGGCAGGATGGATGCGGAGCGCGGAAGTCTAGCACGCTCGCCGGCAATTCATATAGGTCATCTAGTTGACTTGGCGTCGAGCGGCCGCGTAGCATCATGGGCCCTGCAATCTGCATTGTTCCGGTCGCGTTCGCGTCCGGTTTTCCGGCATACACCAAGGAGGCTCCATGATTCACCTGCTAGTTCACGACAAGAAGGACACGGTCGGCGTGGCCGTCATCGAAGGCATCAAGGCCGGTCAGGAAATGATCGGCTGGGTCATGGAAGACGACTCGACGATCAAGGTCAAGGCGATCAACGACATTCCGATCGGTCACAAGGCGGCGCTGCGCGAAATCAAGAAGGGCGACACCATCATCAAGTACGGTTTCGACATCGGCAAGGCGGTCGCCGACATCAAGCTGGGCGAACACGCCCACGTCCACAACATCAAGACTAAACGTTGGTAAAAACGGCTGGCAAACAACGTTGCGCCGAACCGAATAATTCTGGAGATTAAAATGGTCAACAGCAAAACCACATTCATGGGCTACCGCCGCGAGAACGGCCGCGTCGGTGTCCGCAATCACGTCATCATCCTGCCGGTGGACGACTTGTCGAATGCCGCGGCCGAAGCCGTGGCCAACAACGTCAAGGGTGCGATCGCGATTCCGCATCCCTACGGCCGCCTGCAGTTCGGCGCCGACCTTGACCTGCATTTCCGCACCATCATCGGCGCGGGCGCCAACCCCAACGTTGCCGCCGTCGTCGTCATTTGTATCGAGGAAGGCTGGGCGAAGAAGGTCGTCGACGGCATCGCCAAGACCGGCAAACCGGTCACCGGCTTCGGCATCGAACTGCACGGCGACCATGACACCATCATGCGAGCTTCCAAGGTGGCCAAGGAATACGTGCAGTGGGCCTCCGAGCTGCAGCGCACCGAGTGCCCGATCAGCGATCTGTGGGTATCGACGAAATGCGGCGAGTCGGACACCACTTCGGGCTGCGGTTCCAACCCGACCGTCGGCAGCGCTTTCGACAAGCTCGAGCCGCTGGGCGTGACCATGTGCTTCGGCGAGACCACCGAGATCACCGGCGGCGAGAACATCGTGGCCGACCGCTGCGCGACCCCGGAGGTGCGCAAGGAATTCATGCGCATGTTCGACCGTTACCAGGAAATCGTCGAAAAACACAAGACCAGCGACCTCTCCGACTCGCAGCCGACCAAGGGCAACATTGCCGGCGGCCTGACCACGATCGAGGAAAAGGCGCTGGGCAACATCCAGAAAATCGGCAAGAAGTGCAAGGTCATCGGTGTGCTCGACAAGGCCGAGGAACCGACCAAGCCGGGCCTGTGGTTCATGGACTCGTCTTCAGCCGCTGCGGAAATGGTCACGCTGTGCGCTGCGTCCGGTTACGTCGTGCACCTGTTCCCCACCGGGCAGGGCAATGTCATCGGCAATCCGATCGTGCCGGTGGTCAAGCTCACCGCCAATCCGCGCACCGTACGCACCATGAGCGAGCACGTCGATTACGACTGCTCGGGACTGCTGCAGCGCGAGAAAAACCTCGAGCAGACCGGCGACGAACTGATCGAAGTCATGCTGCGCACCTGCAACGGCCGCCTGACCGCAGCCGAGGCGCTGGGTCATCGCGAATTCGTGCTGACCCGTCTTTACGAGAGCGCTTAATCCGGCATTCAGCCTGCCGTGGGCGCGCGTGCATCATTGAGCCGCCCACGGCTTTCTGTTTTGGAAGCCCGTGTTGTTTTTAATGTTGCAATCGTTGCGGATACTTAAATACCGATGAACCAACTCCGCGGTGCCGACATCCTTGCGCGTTCTCTGGCGCGGGCCGGCCTGAAACGGATTTTTTCGCTGTCCGGCAACCACATCATGCCGGTGTACGACGCCGCGATCGAGGCGAAGCTGGAAATCACCCATGTCCGTTACGAAGGCGCGGCGGTACACATGGCCGATGCATGGGCGCGGTTGACCGGTGAGCCCGGCATAGCGATGCTTACCGGCGGGCCGGGGCATGCCAACGGCATCGGTGCGCTCTACACCGCATTGGCCTCCGAATCCCCCGTGGTGCTGTTGTCGGGCCATGCGCCGCTCAACGAACTCGGCCGCGGTTCGTTCCAGGAAATGCGCCAGGCTGATCTTGCTGCGCCGGTGGTGAAAGCGTCCTGGACTGCGGCCAGCGCGGAAACACTGGGCGCCGACATTGCCAGGGCCTGCCGCGTTGCGCGCTCGGGCCGGCCCGGGCCGGTACACCTGAGCCTGCCCTTCGACGTGCTGGAAGCGAAAGTGGCCGACGGCGAACAAAGGTTGGCATCCGCAGCCGATTTTGCAGCGCAGGCGAATCCGTTGCCGCAGGATGCGATTGATACCCTGCTGGCGCTGGCCGGGAAGGCGGCGCGGCCGCTGTTCCTGCTCGGACCCGTAATGTCGCAGGCACCGCTGGCGGCGCTGGTGAAACGGCTGGCCGACGCGAGCGGCGTGCCCGCGCTGTGCATGGAAAGCCCGCGCGGCGTCAATGATCCGGCACTCGGCGCTTTTGCCGGCGTACTGGCGAAAGCGGACCTGGTGGTGCTGATCGGCAAGCAGCCGGATTTCACCCTGCGTTTCGGCATGGCGCCGGCGCTGGCGGCGGACTGCCGTTTCGCGGTGGTTGATCCCGAAGCCGAGGTGCTGCAGCGTTCGGTGAAGAACCTGGATGCTGCGCGCGTCGCATTTTCAGTGCAGGCCGATACCGCGGCTGCGGTGCAGGCGCTGGCTGCCGCGGCGCGTCGTCATCCAGCGGCGGAATGGGCGAAACAGGTCGCGGCTGCGGTGGCTTTCCGTCCGCAGACCTGGCAAGGCATCGACAGCGGCGCAGGCCCGGTGCATCCGGTCGAGCTCGGCCGCGCGGTGCAGGACGTCCTCAATGCTTCGCCGGATGCGGTGTTTGTCGCCGACGGCGGCGAAGTCGGCCAGTGGGCGCAGGCCTGCATCACGGCGCCTGCGCGCATCATCAACGGCACCGGCGGCTCGATCGGCAGCGGCGTACCGTTTGCGTTTGCTGCGCGCATGGCGCGACCGCAGGCGCCGGTGGTGGCAGTGATGGGCGACGGTGCTTTCGGCTTTCATCTGATGGAGTTCGACACCGCGGTGCGCGACGGCGTACCGATGATCGTGGTCGTCGGCAACGATTCCTGCTGGAACGCCGAACACCAGATCCAGCTGCGTACCTATGGCAAGGATCGCGCCCACGGCTGCGAACTGCGCGAGGGCACGCGCTATGATCTGGCCGTCGCCGCGCTGGGCGGACATGGCGAACTGGTGACCCGTGCCGCAGACCTCAAACCCGCGCTCGCGCGCGCACTGGCCAGCGGCAAGGCCGCGTGCATCAACGTGATGATCCAGCGCCTGGCGGCGCCGACGGTGACGGCCGGTGCGACGGCCGCAGCCCACTAGGAGTCCGGTATGGAAAACCTGAAAGTCAGGATCTGGCGCGGCACCGAAGAGGGTGGTTTCCAGGATTTCGAGGTGCCGCGGCAGGAAAGCCAGACCGTGCTCGACGTGGTGACCTACGTCCAGCGCAAGTGCGACCCGACGCTGGCTTACCGCTTCGCCTGCCGCGTCGGCGTCTGCGGATCCTGCGCGATGACGGTCAACGGCGTTTCGCGCTGGACCTGCCGCACCCATGTCGACAAGGTGGCCGAGGACAACCGCGTGGAGATTGCGCCGCTGCGCAACCTGCCGGTGATCAAGGACCTGGTCACCGACATGCGCGAGTTCTTCGACAAGTGGGCGAAGGCGCGCGGACGCTTCAGCGGCACGCAGACGCGCAAGGACGGATTCGCGAAGGTTTCACCGGAATCGAAGGAGCGCAAGCGCATCGAAGCCGGCATCGAATGCATCGGCTGCGGCGTCTGCTACAGCGCCTGCGACGTGGTGACGTGGAACAAGGACTATCTGGGTCCTGCGGCTCTGAACCGGGCATGGACGCTGATCAACGACGTGCGCGATACCGCCCGCGTCGAACGTCTGGCGGCAGTGGCCGGCGATGCCGGCTGCCATGCCTGTCATACCCATCTCAATTGCACCGAACGCTGTCCGAAAGGGTTGTCGCCGACCGCGGGCATCGCCGGGCTGAAGCGCGCCGTGCTGGCGGCGACGTTGTCCGGCGAAATATAAAAATATGTTTAAAAACATATACTTGGATATCATCTGCGCAAAGGACAGCTGTCTGTGAGCCGGCGCACCGAAGTCTTGCTGTGGGGGGCGCAGCGCATCACTGCCATGGTGCTGGCGCTGTGCGTGACCGTGCATCTGGTGACGATGATCTATGCGGTGCGCAGCGGTCTTTCCGCCGCCGAGATCCTCGGCCGCACCCAGGGCAATATCGGCTGGTTCGCGTTCTACACCCTGTTCGTGCTGGCGGTGGCGATACACGCGCCGATCGGCCTGCGCACCATCATCGGCGAGATGACCGATGCCCGTGGCCGCGGCATTGACCTTCTAGTCGGCGCGATCGGCATCGGCCTGGCCGTATTCGGCATGCGCGCGGTGATCGGCGTATTCAGCGGCGGGGGCGGTGCATGAAAAACGATTTCCGTTCGCGCAACCATCCGGCGTACTGGGCGTTCCTCGTGCACCGGTTTTCAGGACTGCTGCTGGCGCTGTTCCTGCCGCTGCATTTCTGGGCGCTGGGCCAGGCGCTGCACGGCGCCGCCGCGCTCGACGGTTTCCTGCGCTGGACCGAACAGCCGCTGGTGAAAGCGGCCGAAACCGGGCTGGTGCTGCTGCTCGCCGCGCACATGGCCGGCGGCCTGCGCCTGCTGGCCCTGGAATTCCTGGAATGGCGCGAGTGGCAGAAATCGCTGCTCGCCACTGCCGCCGGTGTCTCGCTGGTCGCAGCACTGGCATTCCTGCTCAACCTGGCGTGAACGCATAGCGGAGCAAAGCATGAACAAGAAAAAACCGAACATCCTGGTCATCCTGGTCGACGACCTGCGCTACGACGAATTCGGCGCCGGCGGACATCCCTACATGAAGACGCCGCACATCGACCGCATTGCCCATGAAGGCGCGCTGTTCGAGCGCGCTTTTCACACCACGCCGATCTGCTCGCCCAACCGTGCCTCGATACTGACCGGCCAGTACGCCAGCCGCCACGGCATCATCGACAACGTCGCCCGCGATCTGGCGAGTCATCGCCTGCCGAATTACCATCTTGAGTTGCAAAAGCTGGGCTACGAAACCGCGCATATCGGCAAATGGCACATGGGCAACGACGGCAAGCCGCGTCCCGGTTACGATTTCTGGGTGGCCTACGACGGCCACGGCAATCTTTACAACCCGAAGCTGAATGAAAACGGCCGCTACGTGCAGCACAAAGGCTATGTCACCGACATCATGAACAAGATGGCGACGGACTGGATCCGTGGCCAGGGGCGGAGGAAAAACAAGAAGCCGTGGTCGCTGTGGTTCGCGCACAAGGCCGTGCATCCGGACGCCGAGCAGGCCGCCGACGGCTCATTCAAAATGGACGGCTACCGTCCGGCGAAACGCCACGAGAATCTGTACAAGGGCTGTGTGTTCCCGAAAAAACCGAACATGCAGAAGCCGGCCGAGTTCCTCAAACACAAGCCGGCATGGGCAGAAGCCGTCGCCCTGCGCAAGACGCCGGCCTCGAAGGTGATGCACGACGCGATCCATTCCGGCAAGCAGGAGGAAATCCGCCTGCGCGCGGCGATGATGGCGGCGGTCGATGAAGGCGTCGGCATGATCCTGCAGGCGCTGGAAGACACCGGGGAACTCGACAACACGATGATCCTGTTCCTCGGCGACAACGGTTACTTTTTCGGCGAGCATGGCATCGGCCCGGAACGGCGGTTTGCCTACGAAGAGGGGATCCGCTCCCCGCTGACCATCCGTTATCCGGAACTGGTCAGGGCCGGTTCGCGCCTGAAGGACCTGGTGATCCTGCAGGACCTGGCGCCGACCTTCATTGAGCTGGCCGGCGGCAGGCCGGGGGCGCATGTCCAAGGCCGTTCGCTGCTGCAGTTGCTGAAAGGCAAAC
>JBMTEY010000105.1:0-8916 GCA_049433545.1 Burkholderiales bacterium
TGGGCCTGTGGTGACTTGTCGTAGAATCGAACCTGCGCGCGATTGTAGCAGCAGCGTGCCAAACAGCTGTTTCACGCCGATGACCACACCATCCCTTCCCGCCGATGCCGGAGACATACTGCTGCCGCTGGCGCGGCTATCGATTGCACGCGCGCTCGGACAGTCGCTGCCGCCCGCCGCGGACAATCCGGCGCCGTGGCTGCAGATGCGTGCCGCATCCTTTGTCACGCTGCACCATGCCGCACAGCTGCGCGGACGCACCGGATCGCTGGAACCGCAGCGGCCATTGCGCGACGACATCAGCGAAAACGCGGTGCGCGCGGCGCTGCACGACCCCTGCTTCAGTCCGCTGACGGCGGCCGAACTGGACGGTGCGACCATCGAAATCGCCGTGTTATCCGACCTCGAGCCGGTAGCCGCCGCCAACGAACGCGCTGCGCTGGCGCAACTGCGCGCCGGTATCGACGGCGCCGTGTTCCGCTACGGCCACCATCGCAGCAACTTCCTGCCGGAGATGTGGACGCAATATTCCGATCCGGCCGAGTTTCTCGCTTACCTCAAATACAAATCCGGCCTGCCGCCGGATTTCTGGGACGCCGACATCGAACTGCGGCGTTACACCGTCAGCCACTGGCGCGAAGCCTGAATCTGAAGTAACATAAAAATATCAATAAAAACAAATATTTACAATTAAACCTCATATAAATTTCATAACACGCTACGGAATCCGCAATTGATGAACCCGCTGTGGTCATGGCTGGACCGCAACATCCTCGCGCTGGGCCGCGAAATGCGGCTGTCGTACCTGCCGCCGCTGATGGTTTACATGGCGGCCGGAATTTCCGGACTCACCGGCATCGTCGGTACCTTCTTCGTCAAGGATTATCTCGGACTGTCCGCCGCATTTCTTGCCGCGCTCGGCTTCTGGGCCGGCGTGCCGTGGGCCCTGAAAATGCCGCTGGGCCACCTGGTCGACCTGATCTGGCGCTGGAAAAGCGGGCTGGTGTTCCTCGGCGCCGGCATGATCGCCGCCGGACTCTCGATCATGATCGGCCTGCTCAGCGACCGCGAGGCAATGGCTGCGCTGATGCCTCCCGGAAGCTGGTACGTCGCCAGCGTGCTGCTCGGCGTAGTCGGCTACGTGCTGCAGGACGTGGTCGCCGACGCGATGACCGTCGAGGCCGTACCGCGCGTCGATGCGCAGGGCAACCCGGTCGATCCGGCGCAGCGCAAGCTGATGAACACGACCATGCAGACGCTGGGCCGCGTCGCCATCATCGGCGGCAGCGTGTTCGTCGCCGTCATCAATCTCTACCTGTTCTCCGGTGTCGGCAAGCTCGACGAAGCGCAGAAAGTGGCGATCTACCGCCAGATCTACCTGATGGCGCTGTGCATACCCGCGATCTCGGTCGCCGGCGTGCTGATCGCGATGTGGCTGAAGCGCCGCGACGCGCGGCGGCTGCGCGCGCAGGGACGCAATGCCGCCGAGGTCGAAGCCCTGCTCGGCGGGCGCGCGGAAGCCACGCAGCCGAACTGGTGGATCCTCGGCGGCAGCGCCGCATTCGTCGCCTTCACGCTGGGGATGGGGTTCGGCAACATCCCGTTCAACCAGGAAATCATTTTCGCCGGCTCCTTCGGCATCATCGGCTTCCTGCTGGTGCGGCTGACGCGCGAGCTCGAAGCCGATGTGCGCGCGACGCTGCTTGGCACGGTAATCGTCATTTTCGCGTTCCGTGCGATTCCCGGCCCCGGCGAAGGCATCACCTGGTGGTTCATCGACGAACTGAAATTCGACCAGCATTTCATCTCGATACTGTCGCTGATCGGCTCGGTGTTGACGCTGGCCGGCATGTTCATCTTCCGCCGCTTCATGGCCGACCACTCGATCGCCTACGTCGTCGGCTTCCTGACGCTGCTCGGCGGACTGCTGTCGCTGCCCTACGTCGGCATGTATTTCGGCCTGCACCAGTGGACCGCGGCGGTGACCGGCGGCGTGGTCGATGCGCGCTTCATCGCCCTGGTGAACACCGCGCTCGAATCCCCGCTGGGGCAGATCGCGATGATTCCGATGCTGGCGTGGATCGCCAACTCGGCGCCGGCGCACCTGAAGGCGACCTATTTCGCGGTGATGGCCTCGTTCACCAACCTCGCCCTGTCGGCGTCCTCCCTGGGCACCAAGTACCTCAACCAGATCTATATCGTGTCGCGCGAAGTGAAAGACAAGACCGGCGCCGTCACGATTCCCGCCGATTACAGCCAGCTCGGTGAACTCCTGATCGTGCAACTGATCATAGCCGTGGGGCTGCCGTTTGCAGCCATACTGCTGATCAGGATGATGCGGCTGCGCAGCGCATAGGCGTATTCTCCTGGATGATGGATTTACGGGAACTCACCGCAACCGACCACGGCACCACCGACCTGATACTGAGGGCGGTAGCCTTCGCCGCGCACAAGCACCGCGACCAGCGGCGCAAGGACAAGGAAGCCTCGCCCTACATCAACCACCCTATCGAACTGGTGCAGGTGCTGTGGGACGAAGGCGGCGTGCGCGATCCGCTGGTGATCGCGTCGGCGCTGCTGCACGACACGCTGGAAGACACCGAGACCTCGTGGCAGGAACTGCGCGGCGAATTCGGCGAGGAAATCGCCGACATCGTGCTTGAAGTCACCGACACCAAATGGATCCGCAAGGCAGTGCGCAAGCGGCTGCAGGTCGCCAAGGCCAGGCATTCCAGCGAACGCGCACGGCTGGTCAAACTTGCCGACAAGATCTGCAACGTGCGCGACCTCGGCACGCGCGCGCCCGCCGGCTGGTCCGAGGAACGCATACGCCAGTACTACGACTGGGCGCGCGAGGTCGTAGACCGGCTGCGCGGCACGCACCCGGAACTGGAACGTCGCTTCGACGAGATCTACGCGCTGAAACCCTGAGCTGCGCCGTCGATTCCAGATGCTGTACGGCGGGCTGCGGCGGCCATGCCTTCTGTGCCATAGTCACATCTCCCGCGACACCACTGACGGATGAGCCACATGAAAATCACCCACGCCAGCACCGCCCTCGTTTCGCTGCCCCATGACGAACCCCTCGCCGACGGCCCGACCACGCCGGGCTCGAAGAACTTCGTCGCGCTGAAGCTCGGCACCGACCAGGGCATCGAAGGACTGGGCTTCACGTTTTTCGGCGGCGCGCTCGACCAGGCGCTGCTCTCCGCGGTCGAATCCTTCGCGGCCCTGTCCATCGGCGAAGATCCGCGACGCATCGAAGCCATCGTCGCCAAGCTGCGCACCGCGGCGTCCCACGCCGGCCCCGGCGGCATCTTCACGCTGGCGCTGTCGGCGATCGACATCGCGCTGTGGGACATCAAGGGCAAGATCCACAACCAGCCGGTCGCCAACCTCGCCGGCGGCCACCGCACCCGCGTCAACACCTATGCCAGCGGCGCGCTGATGCGCCACTTTCCGCTGGCGCATTGCGAAAAGGCCGCGGCGCTGCTGAAGGCCCGCGGCTTCAAGCAGATGAAAACCCAGCTCGCGCTGCCCGGCGACACCAACCCGGTACGGGAAGTCGAACACATCCGCGTGATCCGCGAGGCCGTAGGTTACGAAATCGACCTGATGTGCGACATCAACCAGCGCTGGGACGTGCGCCAGGCCATCTCCATCGGCAAGCAGGTCGATCAGTACAAGCTGTTCTGGCTCGAAGACGTCACCACCGCCGATGATTACGCCGGGCTTGCCCGCGTCGCCGACGCGCTCGACACGCCGGTGGCCGGCGGCGAATACGTCTACGGCATCGCGCCGTTCCGGCAGATGCTGGAGGCGCGCTCGGTCGACATCGTGATGATCGACATCCTGCGCGCCGGCGGCGTCACGCAGTGGCTGAAAATCGCCGGCATGGCCGAAGCCTTCAACATCCCGGTGGTCAGTCACCTTGCGCCTGAAATCCAGGTGCACCTGGTGGCCGCGGTGCCCAACGGCCTCACCGTGGAATACATGCCGTGGTCCTCACGCCTGTTCCGCGACGTGCCGCAACCCAAGGACGGGCAGCTGTCGGTGCCGCAACGCCCAGGTTTCGGCCTCGAGTTCGACCCCAAGGTCGTCAAGTTCAAGTAATTCTCTGCCGCGCATCCGGCAGGCGCATGAAAAAAGGGGCGGATCACTCCGCCCCTTTTTGTTTTGCTGCCGCCGCAGGTTCAGCGCACTTTGATGCCAGCGCGTTTCACCACGTCCGCCCACTTCTTCATGTCGTTGAGCATGAACTGACGGAATTCTTCAGGCGAGTTGCTGACGGCCTCTGAACCGTTGTTCCTCATGGTCTTGATGAACTCGGGCGACTTCACCATGGACACGATCCCGGTGTGTATCTTGTCGAGCAGCGGCTTCGGCAGCTTGGCCGGGGCCATCACGCCGTACCAGCCGACCACCGAGAACCCCGGCAACACTTCGCCCATCGCCGGGATGTCCGGCGCCGATACCAGGCGCTTGGGCGCGCTCACCGCGATGGCGCGCAGCTTGCCGGCGCGCACCTGGCCGAACGCACCGGTCAGTCCCATGAAGTTGTAGTGGTATTCACCGCCCAGCAGGCCGATGATCGCCGGTCCGGTTCCCCGGTAGGGTATGTGCTGCGCCTTTTTCCCCACGGTCAGCATCAGCAGTTCACCCGCCAGGTGGCCGCCGCTGCCTATGCCGGCCGAACCGAAGTTGATCGGATCCTTGGTGGTCTTGACCCAGTTCACGAATTCCTTGGCGTTTTTTGCCGGATGCGAGGGATTGACCACCAACATCAGGCCGCCTTCGGTCATCTGGGTGATCGGCGTGAAGTCATTGACGGGGTGATACGGCAGCTTGCGGATCAACGCCGCGTTCACCGTGTGCTGGTGGTAGGGCACGAACAGCGTGTAGCCGTCGGCAGCGGAGTCCTTGGTGATCTCCGCGCCGTTGACGCCCGAAGCACTGCCCCGGTTATCGACGATGGCCTGCTGTCCCCAGGTTTTCGTAAGATGCGCCGCCAGCATGCGCGCCAGAAAATCCGTGGTGCCGCCGGGGTTCGCCGGGGTAATGATCCGGATCGGGCGGCTCGGATAGCTGTCCGCAGCCTGCGCAGGCGCCATCGGCAGGGCCAGCCCCAGCGCTACCAGCAGCAAGGGCAGTTTTTTGCAATAACCGGAAATGCACTGCATTTGTTGTCTCCTCAATTTTGATTTATTGCGCTCCAAGGATACCGCACCACAGACGCCGGTGCACCTGCGCAAGCGCGCGACACGATACGGTCCATGCACCGATAGACAGGCCTGCGCCTGAAAAATTCCCGGCACTCTGCATGACACGGATGAAGAATCCGTGCCGGCACTGCAAATCCACACTCGACTGGACAGCGCGCCTGACCGACAATACCGCCCCGCGGCACCAGCTGCGCCTCACCTGATGCTCCCGATTCCCCACAACCGATGATCCAGTTCCGCAACCTGACCCTCGCCCGCGGCGCACGCGAACTGATCGCCGGCGCCAGCCTGCAGATCCATGCCGGATGGCGCGTCGGCCTGACCGGCGCCAACGGCAGCGGCAAGTCCAGCGTGTTCGCGCTGCTGCGCGGCGAATTGCATCCCGAACGCGGCGAGTGCGAACTGCCCGCGGCCTGGCGCATCGCCTCCGTGGCTCAGGAAACCCCGGCATTGGACACCCCGGCCATCGACTACGTGCTCGACGGCGACACCGAGCTGCGCGCGCTGGAGCGCGCACTGGCGACTGCCGAAACCGCGCATGCCGGGGAACAGATCGCCGAATTGCATGCGCAATTCGAACGCATAGCCGGCTGGAGCGCCCGCCCGCGCGCCGCCGCGCTGCTCGCCGGCCTCGGTTTTGCCGACGCCGAAATGGAACGCCCGGTGCGCGAGTTTTCCGGCGGCTGGCGCATGCGCCTGAACCTCGCGCAGGCGCTGATCGCGCGCGCCGACCTGCTGCTGCTCGACGAGCCGACCAACCACCTCGACCTCGACGCCGTGGTCTGGCTGGAACAATGGCTTGCCGGATTCAGGGGTACGCTGGTCGTGGTCTCGCACGACCGCGACTTTCTAGACGGCTGCGTCACCCATATCGCGCACATCCACTCCGCGCGGTTGACGCTGTACGCCGGCAATTATTCGGCGTTCGAGGATGCGCGTGCCGCGCAGCTCGCCACGCAGCAGGCCACTTATGAAAAACAGGCGCGCGCAATCGCGCACATGGAATCCTTCGTCGCGCGTTTCCGCTACAAGGCGACCAAGGCGCGGCAGGCGTAAAGCCGGCTGAAGGCGCTCTCGCGCATGGAGCGCATCGCCGCCGCGCATGTCGATGCGCCTTTTGATTTCCATTTTCCGCAGCCCGAACGCTCGCCCGACACGCTGATCACCCTCGACAAGGCAGTCATGGCTTACGGCGAACGCCGGGTCCTCGATGCGGTCGACCTGACGCTGGCCCCCGGCGCGCGCATCGGCCTGCTCGGCCCCAACGGTGCCGGCAAATCGACGCTGATCAGGCTGCTCGCCGGCGAAGCGCCACCGGCGTCGGGCCGGCGCACGGCAGGCCGCGGCCTTGCCATCGGCTATTTCGCGCAGCACCAGCTCGAACAGCTGCGGCCGGATGAATCGCCGCTGCAGCACCTGCTGCGGGAAGAACCGCAGACCCGCGAACAGGACCTGCGCGATTACCTCGGCGGCTTCGATTTCCGCGGCACCATGGCCGGCAGTCCGGTGGGCGCCTTTTCCGGCGGCGAAAAGTCGCGGCTCGCGCTGGCGCTGCTGGTGCGCCGCCGCCCCAACCTGCTGCTGCTCGACGAGCCGACCAACCACCTCGACCTGGAAATGCGCCAGGCGCTGACCGCGGCGCTCGCCGAGTACGAAGGCAGCCTGGTGCTGGTGTCGCACGACCGTGCGCTGCTGCGCACCGTGTGCGACGAATTCCTGCTGGTCTGCGACGGCAGGGTCGAAGCGTTCGACGGCGCAATCGAGGATTACATCGCCTGGCTGGCCGCACGGCGCAGCGCGCGCACCCGCAGTGAAAAAAACGACGGCGGCGACAAGTCCGCGCGCAGGGCGGCCCGTGTATCCGCGGCGGCGGAACGCCAGGACCGGCTCGCCGCACGACGGCCGCTGGTCCGCGAAGCCGACAGGCTGGAACAGGAACTGGCACGCTGGCAGCAGGAAAAAAAGCAGATCGACGCGCAACTGGCCGACCCGGCGTTCTACGCCAGCCCCGATCCGGAAAAACTGCGCACCCTGACCGCGCGCCAGCAGCAGCTCGGCCGCGACATCGACGCCGCTGAACATCGCTGGCTCGAAATCCACGCCGAACTCGAAGCCATCGGCAATGCATGACCGGGACGCCGGCAGCAAGTACGCGCAATGGCCTTATCATATGCACCTCATCTCCTTGTTAACCAATATCTGAACTGCCAGACATGACCACATCCGCACCCCGCATCGGCCTGCTCGGTTTCGGCGAAGCCGCCGCCCGTTTCGCCAAGGACTTTTCCACCGCTGGCCTGACCGGCATCGTCGCCTACAGCCGCAGCGGCGCCAAGGCGCAGCCCGGCGACCTCGCCTATGAGCGCGCCAAGGCATCCGGCGTGACGCTGGTCAAGACCGTCGGCTCGCTGGCGAAGAAATCCGACATCATCCTCGGGCTGACGCCGGGCAAGTCCGCGCTGCCGGCGCTGAAGAAGATCCGCAAATACCTGCGCCCGGACCAGCTCTACGTCGACGCCAGCAGCAATTCGGCGACCGCCATGGAAAAAGCCGCAGCCATTGCCGGCGATGCCGTGAAATTCGTCGACGCTTCGATCATGGGACCGGTGGACTTGATGGGCCTGAAGGCGCCGTTCGTCGCCAGCGGACCGCATGCCGCGGAATTCCGCGAACGCATGACGCCGTACGGCATGGTTATAAACGTCGTCGGCAACAACCCGGGCGACGCCAGCGCAATGAAGCTGATCCGCAGCGTGCTGATGAAGGGGCTGGCGATGATCCTGCTCGAAACCATGGAAGCCGCGCGACGGCGCGGAATCCTCGATGAAGTGGTCGAAGACGCCTCGGTCACCTTCAACGACATCCCGTTCCAGAAGATCATCAAGCGCTACATCGGCGGCACCGCGGTGCACTGCGAACGCCGCATCCACGAAATGAAGGAATGCCTGGAACTGCTGCACGCCTCGGGCTCCACCGACCGCGCCACCCGCGCCACCATCGCCATGCTGCGCGACATGGTGAAAATGGACATGCCGGCAAAATTCACGGTGGAACCGGAGAGCATCCATCCGGTGATCGACGCGGTGATCGCCGCGCGCGCACAGGCGCGCTGAAGCGGAGCCGCAGGCCGCGCGATGAGCCATCCGCACGCCCATCAGCACGGACACGACTCGCATGGGCACGGCCATGCAATGCCCGGCTACACCCGCGCATTCGGCATCGGCATCACGCTCAACGTCGGCTTCGTCATCGTCGAAGCCTATTACGGCTGGGTCACCGGCTCGCTGGCGCTGCTGGCGGACGCCGCGCACAACCTCGGCGACGTCGGCGGCCTGCTGCTGGCGTGGGCCGCCTTCGCCGCGGCGCGCCTGCGGCCCGACGACCGCCACACCTACGGCTGGCGCCGCGGCTCGATCCTCGCCAGCTTCATCAACGCGGTGATCCTGCTGGTGGCCATGGGTTCGCTGGGCTGGGAAGCCGTGCAGCGTTTTTCCGATCCGGCACCGCTCGCCGCCGGCACGGTGATGATCGTCGCCGCCATCGGCGTGGTGATCAATACCGCCACCGCACTGCTGTTCATGGCCGGCCGCAAGGAAGACCTCAACATCCGCGGCGCCTTCCTGCACATGGCCGCCGATGCGCTGGTATCGCTGGGCGTGGTCGTCGCCGGTGCGCTCTACCTGTGCCAGGGTTG
>JBMTEY010000106.1:0-8891 GCA_049433545.1 Burkholderiales bacterium
TGGCGGAGCAGCTGCAGGTGACGGTGACCGCGCTGGAACAGGCCGCGGCGATGGCCGAAGCGCGGCACCGACGCACCAACCTGTTGAGTGGTGTCGCGATCGTGTTGTCCGCAGTGGCACTGGGCAGCGTGCTGGTTGCGGGTTGAGTTCGCTGCAAACAGATGTCGCAGCGCAAATTACAAAAATATCAATAAAAACAGGTACTTATAATCATTCAGCGGGTATTACCGCGTCGATCGCCCGCTCCAGCTTGTCAACGATCTCGTCGAGCTGCGCCTCGCTGACGATGAACGGCGGCGCCAGCAGCACATGATCGCCGCGACGGCCGTCCACCGCGCCGCCCATCGGATAACAGAGCATGCCTTCGGCCATCGCCGCGGCCTTGAGTTTCGCGTGCAACTGCAGCGCGGGATCAAAAGGCTCTTTGGTCGCGCGGTCGGCAACAAGCTCCACGCCCCAAAACAATCCGCGGCCGCGGATGTTGCCGACATGCGGATGTTCTGCAAACCGTACGCGCAGGGCCTGTTCGAAATATGCACCACGCGCGCGCACCTGAGCCAGCAGGCCACGTTCGCGGATCGTGCGCTGCACCGCCAGCGCTCCGGCGCAGGCAGCGGCGTGGCCGATGTAGGTGTGTGAATGCGCGAAGGCGCCGCTGCCCGCACGCACGGCGGCGATCACCTTGTCCGAACACAGCGTCGCGCCTACCGGCTGGTAACCCGCGCCCAGGCCCTTGGCGATGCAGGCAATGTCGGGCACGACACCTTCCTGCTCGCAGGCCCACAGCGTGCCGGTGCGGCCCATGCCGCACATCACCTCGTCGAGGATCAGCAGGATGCCGTGGCGGTCGCAGATGTCGCGGATCAGCCTGAAATACTCCGGCGGCGGCGTGGTCGCGCCCAGCGTCGCGCCGGATACGGTTTCGGCGATGAAGGCGAACACGCGCTGCGGCCCGGCGTCTTCGACCGCGGCTTCGAACTCGGCGGCGAGGCGCCGCGCATAACCCTCTTCCGTTTCATCGACGCCGCGCTCGCGGTAGTCGTAACAGGGTGAGACATGGCGCACCGGCGCCAGCAGCGGCTCGAAGCCGCGGCGGTTGGATTCGCGTCCGCCCGCCGACAGCGCGCCCAGCGTGCTGCCGTGGTAACTCTGACGACGCGCGATCAGGATGTCGCGGCTGCCCTGCCCGGACTCCACCGCGTACTGGCGCGCGAACTTGATCGCCGCCTCCACCGCTTCCGAGCCGCCGGAGCAGAAATAGACATGCTCCAGTCCCCGCGGCGCATGCGCGACCAGGTCCTCGGCCAGCGCCTCTGCGGGCGCGGTGGTGAAAAACGAACTGTGCGCATACGGCAGCTGATCGAGCTGGGCCTTGATCGCCGCGATGACCTCGCGGTCGCTGTGGCCCAGGCAGGACACCGCGGCGCCGCTGGAAGCGTCGATGTATTTCTTGCCGGCGCTGTCGATCAGGTACGGGCCGTCACCGGCGACGGCCTGCGGATAGGCGTGGTCAAGGCTGCGATGAATGATGCGCGACATGTATCTCCCCGGAATCGGCGACAGTATAGGCGACGGACAGCGGGAACATGCCACAGCGATCCGGACTGACGAATTTGTCACACTCCGGCCGCTGTCGCCCGCGGCCCCGTGACTTTCCTCCTGTTTTTAAAACTCCGCCTGAACTAGCCTGAATCAATCGCCACGCACCCCAGGGAGGTGCCATGCCGAACAACGCCGCACTGCTGCAGCTGCTCGACCGCTGGATCGACACCGCCGGCCGCTGCATGACTGCGCCGATGTCGATGCCGGTCTGCCAGCCGTTCTGGGAATACGTGATGTACGCCAGCGCCGCCGTCGCGGCGGTGCTGCTGTTGTGGGCCGGATGGAAAACGGCCGACTACCTGCTGCTGCACCTGGCGGAACGCCGGGAACAGCGCGAACGCGGGCGCGTCGCCGACCAGGAAACCATGCGCAAGCACGTCTGGAACGACGACAGGCTCATCACCGACGAAGTGACCGATCCCCATCTCGCTGAAAAAATCCGCCAGGAACTGGAACAGCGGCGGCTGCAGAACATGCACAACACGCGCTTCGGCGCGCGCTGAGCAGCCGGTCTAGGGGAAATTCGCCGCCTGGCGCGCCGCGCCGGTCAGCTGCAGCAGGTGCATCCCCAGGCCGTGACGGTCGACGATGTAGATGTATCCCCGATCATCGACCTCGACATTGTTGGTGGTCACCGTGCGCCCGCCGCTTTCCGGCACGTAATAGGCAATCTCGCGCGGCCGGTAGGGATCGCGGATGTCGAGCGCGCGCACGCCGGCGTTGAAATGGGCGATGAACAGGATGCGCCGGTAGTAGATTGAAGTAAAACTCTCGTGCGACGAATGCGCGCCTATGCGCCCCGGGCGGTCGCAGTAATTGCCCGATTTGGCATCGAGCTCCCAGGTTGAAGCCACCTTCGGCTTCGCCTCGTCGCTGACGTCGATCATCCACACTTTCTGCTGCGCCCCGCCGCAGCCGTCGGCCAGCGCCTCGTTGGTCACCGCGACGAAATCGCGCTGCGTTTTCTTGCCGTCTGCGCCCGTGACTTCCATCCCGTTCAGCGGAAACGCGGTGTGCGCGCCGTACGAGGGATCCAGATCGAAACGCCCGAGCTGCGGGCCGCGCAGGTCCGCCGGTGCACCCTTCAGCAACTTGTCGCGGTCGACAATCTGCAGGATGCCGCCACTGGAGGTGCCGTGGCCGAAATAGACGCGGTTGCCGACAGGCCCGGTGGAGATCGCGCCGTGCAGTCCGGTGGGCACGCCGCCGGAGGCACCCGGCTGCTGGCCTTCGAGGCCGTAGTTGCGGATGAAGCGCGGCTTACGCGGATCGCCCAAATCGAAAATCTGCGTCATCCGCGAAGTGCGCCAGCCAGGTACGCCGGAGACCAGGTACGCAATGCCGGTATCGCACTCCCACCAGTTCTTGTGGGTGCCGTGGAGATTGTCGGCGACCACCGCGATGCGCTGCGGCGGCCCCGGCAGCGTGACGTCCCACACTTCGTGCGCGTCATGGCCGCGGCTGCGCAGCAGGTAGACGCGGTCGCGCGGCGCACGCGGCAGGGTTTTGCCGTCGCACACCCGCACCATCTGCGCTTCGCCGCCGGGCCCGCCGGGAATGTGATGCACGGTCCGTGGCTTTGCCGGATCAGTGACGTCTATGAGCAGCGTGCCGTTGGCTTCGTTCCGTCCGGTCAGCGGATTGAGCGCGCTGCCGGCATGCAGGCCGACATAGGCGATCCAGCGATTGCCCTGGCGATGGATCACCGGCTGGTAGGCGCCGCGGCCCTGCAGGTCGTGGAAACCGGCGAGCGCCATGTCGCGGGATTCGGCGGCGGCCAGTGATGCCCCAGGCAAGGCCAGCGCCAGCCACAGCAGTGCGCGGATGGCGCGCATCACGCAGGCGTACAGGCTTTCCTGATCTGTTCCGGCAGCGGCACCGACTTCTGCTGCACCATGTCGTACCACACCAGCGTCGCATAACCCTCGGCGCAGACCTTTCCGGACTCGACATGGGTCAGCGTGTAATGGGTCTGCAGGCTGCTGCGCCCCATCCGCCCGGCGGACAGCGCGACTTCCACGGTCGCCGGGTATTCAATCGAACGCACGTAATGGCAGGCGGCGTCGAGCAGCACGATCACCGGATGCGGCGGCACCGTGGGGATGCCCATGCCGGAAATCCAGCGCATCCGCGTTTCTTCCATGAAGCGGAAGCAGCCGGTGTTGTTGACATGGCCTTCGGCGTCCATGTCGCCCCAGCGCACCGGGATCACCGTGGTGAACACCGGCGCGCCGGGCGGCGCGTCATCGTGGACGACGCGGATCATGGTGCGCTATACGACGTTGCGTTTATGCAGATCGGCGATGTCGCCGTCCTTGTAGCCCAGCTCGCGCAGGATCTCGTCGGTGTGCTGGCCGCAGTCCGGCGTCGCGCTGCGGATCTCGTGCGGCGTGCGCGACAGCCGCACCGGCTGGTTGACCACCGCGACGTCGCCGACACCGGGGATGTGCAGCGGCGCCGCCATCTTGTTGTACACCACCTGCGGATCGGCGAATACTTCATCCATCTTGTAGATCGGGCCACCGGCGACGCCGCATTCCTCGAAACGCGCGGTCCAGTGGGCCTTGTCGTGCTTGATCATCAGTGCCTGCAGTTCCTTGTTCAGCGCGGCGCGGTTCTTCGAGCGCGCGGAACGGTCCTTGTATTCGGGTTTTTCGTTGAGGCCCTCGGCGCCCAGCGCCTTGCACAGCCGCGCGAACATCTCGTTGTCGCCGGCGGCGATGTTCATGTAGCCGTCGGAGGTCTGGAATACGCCGGTGGGGATAGAGGTCGGATGGTCGTTGCCGGCCTGCTCCGGCACTTCGTGTTCGACGGTCCAGCGCGCCGCCTGGAAATCGGTGAGCGCGATCATCGCATTGAGCAGCGACACCTCGACCCACTGCCCTTCGCCGGATTCCTCGCGCTCGAGCAGCGCGGTCATGATGCCCAGCGCGCAGTAGAGGCCCGAGGCCGAGTCCGACACCGCGCAGCCGGCGCGCATCGGGCCGCGACCCGGTTCACCGGTGATCGCCATCAGCCCGCCCATGCCCTGCGTCACCTGGTCGAAGCCGGGACGCTTGACGTAGGGGCCGCTCTGGCCGAAGCCGGAAATGCTGGCGAGGATGATCTTCTTGTTGACCTTCTTCAGCGATTCGTAATCGATGCCGAGGCGGTTCTTGACGTCGGGACGGTAGTTTTCGGCGACGACATCGGATTTTTCCACCAGCTGCTTGAAAATCTTGAGGCCGTCGGGATCCTTCAGGTTCAGCGTGAAGCCGCGCTTGTTGCGGTGCAGGTTCTGGAAATCGGCGCCGGTGCGTTTGCCGCCCCAGCCGTCGGACAGGTTGAGCCCCGGCGGCGTCTCGATCTTGATCACGTCGGCGCCCCAGTCGGCGAGCTGGCGCACTGCGGTGGGCCCCGAACGCACCCGCGTCAGGTCGATTACACGGAAACGGGCCAGCGGACCGCGGCGTTTGGCTTCAGCACTCATGGATTTCTCTCTTCAAAACAGGAATTTGAAACGGGATGGCGGGGGCGGCCATGCGGTGCCCTGCACTTCGACTGCAGGCGATTTTCGCACAAAGCCGCAGCCCGCGGAAACGCCGGGCGCCACAGCGCATGCGGCCTGCCGCGCGCGTTAGAATCCACGGCACCATGAGCACACTTAAACTGAACGATTACGAACAATCCCTGCTCGCCGGCGCCGAAGGCGGACCGCGCCAGCGCGCGATGCAGCAGCTGGTGGCCGTCGGCGAATTCTTCGACGCGCCGGACATGGTGGAAGTGTCGCAGGTGCACCTGATGGCCGACAGCGAGGCGCTGGGCGAGGCCGGCGTCGAGTTCCTCGAAGAACTCGCGAAAAGCCCGAAAGCCGAACGCACGGTGCGGGTGCCGACCATCACCGATCCGCGCGGCGCAGATTTCTCGGCCTACGAACGCATCAAACAGGACAAATCGTTCGTCGACCTTGAGCGCCGCGCCATCAACGCCTTCCGCGCGCTCGGCGTGCTGATGACCGACACCTGCATCAACTACCAGACCATCACGCCGCCGGTGAAGGGCGAGCACCTCGCCTTCGGCGACACCGGCTCCAGCATCTACGCCAACTCGGTGCTGGGCGCGCGCACCAATTTCGAGGGCGGACCGTCGGCGCTGGCCGCTGCACTGACCGGCCGCGTGCCGCGTTACGGCTTTCACCTCGACAGCCACCGCCGCGGCCACACGCGTTTTGTCGTCGAACACCAGCCCAAAGACCTGTCGGACTGGGGCGCGCTGGGTGGCCTGATCGGCCGCCGCATGCAATCCTATTTCGAGGTGCCGGTGATCGAGGGCATCACCAAGTCGCCGACTTCCGACGAGATCAAGCATTTCGGCGCTGCTCTGGCGAGTTTCGGTTCGACCGCGCTGTTCCACATGGTCGGGGTGACGCCGGAGGCGCCCGACCTCAAATCGGTGTTCGACGGCAAGCCGCCGCAGCCCGCGACCATCACCAAAGCGGATTACGAAAAATTCTTCGGCACCTTCGGCGCCGGCGACGGCAAACTCGACGTGGTGGTGTTCGCCGCGCCGCAGCTGTCGCTGATCGAACTCGACCAGCTGGGGCGCCTGCTCGCAGGCAAAAAAGTTCACCAAGGCGTCACGCTGATCGCCGCCACCAGCCCGGAGCTGAAGAACGGGGCCGACCGCCTCGGCATCACCGCGATGATCGAGAACGCCGGCGGCGTGCTGCTCGAGGGCGTGTGTTTCTACCAGATGCATGCGCGCGAGATCGGCGAGGCCAACGGCTGGAAGCGGCTGATGTCGAATTCGGCCAAGCTGGTCAACATCCTCGGCGGCTACGGCTACGAGACCGTGCTCGGCAGCATGGCGGCCTGCGTCAACAGCGCGGTCGCCGGGAGGATCGTCAAATGAGCACGATCACGCTGAAAGCCCATCGCGGCATCGGCGCCGAAGTCGAGGGCGTCGCCCTCGCCGCTGCCGACAACTTCTCGGCACGTTACGACCTCGACCGCATCGTCGGCGTGTTCTCGCGCCCGCAGCACGCGCTCGCCGGGCAGAATTACGTCGGCAAAATCCTCGTGCTCAATGCCGCCAAGGGCGGCGTTGCCACGGCGTGGATGCTGCGCGAGATGGCGGCGCGCGGCAAGGCGCCGCTGGCGCTGCTGCTCAATTTCGCCAATCCGATCATGGCGCAGGGCGCGGCCTTCGGCGGCATTCCGCTGATGGACCGCTTCGAAGGCGACGTCACCGCCCTGATCCGCAGCGGCGACCGTCTCAGGGTCATTCCGGCACGCGGCGAAGTCATCATCACCAGGGGCTGATACTGCGGGTCTTGCACGCGGCATTGGGCTAGAATGGCCCGATGAACGCCCCCGTGCAGAACATCCCCGTAGATTACGAACGCCAGCGCGCGGTATGCGCCGCGCTGCGCGGGTTCCTGCCGGAGAACAGCGTGCTGTTCGAACGCGAGGACGTCACGCCCTACGAATGCGACGGACTGTCGGCCTACCGCCAGGTGCCCATGGTGGTGGTTCTGCCGGAGAATGAGGCGCAGATCTGCGAAATCCTCGAAACCTGCCATTTGATGCGGGTGCCGGTGGTGGCGCGCGGCGCCGGCACCGGACTCTCGGGTGGTGCGCTGCCGCTGGGCAACGGCGTGCTGCTGTCGCTGGCCAAGCTGATGAAAATCATCGCCGTCGATCCGGTCTCGCGCACCGCGCGGGTGCAGCCCGGCGTACGCAACCTCGCCATTTCTGAAGCCGCGGCGCCGCACGGCCTGTATTACGCGCCAGACCCGTCGAGCCAGATCGCCTGCTCGATCGGCGGCAACGTTGCCGAAAATTCCGGCGGTGTGCACTGCCTCAAGTACGGACTGACGGTGCACAACATAATGAAGCTGCGTGTCGCCACCATCGAAGGCGAGATCGTCGAGATCGGCGGCGGCGGGCTCGACTCGGCTGGATATGATTTCCTCGCGCT
Organism: Burkholderiales bacterium; assembly: GCA_049433545.1. Taxonomy (GTDB): domain Bacteria; phylum Pseudomonadota; class Gammaproteobacteria; order Burkholderiales; family SG8-41. Next base: position 7,561 of record JBMTEY010000106.1, read on the forward strand.
GATGACCGGCTCCGAAGGCCTGCTCGGCGTGGTCACCGAGATTACCGTCAAGCTGCTGCCGAAACCGGAATCGGCGCAGGTGGTGCTCGCGGCCTTCGACGAAATGGCCGCCGCCGGCCAGGCCGTAGCCAACGTCATCGCCGCCGGCATCATTCCCGCCGGCATGGAACTGATGGACCAGCCGGCAACACTGGCGGTGGAGCCCTTCGTCAACGCCGGTTATCCGACCGACGCCGCCGGCATCCTGCTGATCGAATCCGACGGCATGCACGAAGAGGTGCGCGACGAGATCCGCCGCATCGAGGACATCATGACCGCGAGCGGCGCGCACATCGTGCGCACCTCGCAGGACGAAGCCGAACGCCTGAAGCTGTGGGCCGGGCGCAAGGCCGCCTTCCCCGCGGTGGGCCGGCTGTCGCCCGATTATTACTGCATGGACGGCACCATACCGCGCAAGCGCATTGCCGAGGTGCTGCGCGCGATCGCGGAAATGGAGAAAAAATACGACCTGCGCTGCGCCAACGTGTTCCATGCCGGCGACGGCAACCTGCATCCGCTGATCCTCTACGACGCCAACGACGCCGGCCAGCTCGCACGCACCGAGGAATTCGGCGCCGAGATCCTCAAGCTGTGCATAGACGTCGGCGGCACCATCACCGGCGAACATGGCGTCGGCATCGAGAAAATCGACTCAATGTGCGTGCAGTTCGGTTCCGCCCAGCTCGAAACCTTCCACGCGCTGAAACACGCCTTCGACGAGCACGGCCTGCTCAACCCCGGCAAGGCGGTGCCGACACTGCACCGCTGTGCGGAATTCGGGCGCATGCACGTGCATTCCGGAACCGAGAAGTTTCCAGAGCTTCCGCGGTTCTAGGCATGTCCGAATCCATCCGACAGTTCGCGGAAGCGATACGCGCCGCCGCCGACGCCAAAACACCGCTGCGCATCCGCGGCGGCGGCAGCAAGGATTTCTACGGCAACGAGCCGGCCGGCGAGACTCTCGACGTCTCCACCTATCGCGGCATCGTCGATTACGAACCCACTGAACTGGTGATCACCGCGCGCGCCGGTACGCCGCTGGCCGAAATCGAGGCGGCGATGCGCGACAAGGGCCAGATGCTCGGCTTCGAACCGCCGCATTTCGGCGGCAACGCCACCATCGGCGGCTGCGTCGCGTCCGGGCTCTCGGGTCCGCGCCGGCCGTACGCCGGATCGGTGCGCGACTTCGTGCTCGGCCTGCGCATGCTCGACGGCCGCGGCACCGACCTTTCCTTCGGCGGCCAGGTGATGAAAAACGTCGCCGGTTACGACGTGTCGCGACTGGTCACCGG
>JBMTEY010000107.1:0-8768 GCA_049433545.1 Burkholderiales bacterium
CCGCGGGGGCGCCGGCGTCGGGTTTGACGATTTCCAGCGGCTCCCACTTGCCGCCCTTGACCACGTAGATGGTGATCGGGCCGTTCCTGAGGTCGCCTTTTTCATCAAAGGCGATGGGGCCGATGACACCCTGGTAATTGGTCTTGCCGATTTCCGGCAGGAATTTTGCGGGTTCGGCGGAGCCGGCGCGTTTCATGGCTTCGATGAAGACGAACACGGCGTCATAACCCATGGGGGCGAACAGTTCGACTTCCTGGTTGAACTTCGCCTTGTATTTATCGAGGAATGCCTTGCCGCCGGGCATCTGGTCCTTGGGCAGTCCGGGGATCGATGCCATCGCGCCTTCGGCAGCATCGCCGGCAAGCTTGATGAAATTCGGCGTCTGCATGCCGTCGCCGCCGATGAACCTGGCCTTGATGCCGAGTTCCTTCATCTGCTTGGCCATGGGCGCCGCCTGCGGATCGATGCCGCCGAACATGATCAGGTCGGGATTTTTGCCCTTGATCCTGGTCAGGATGGCCTTGAAGTCGGTGTCCTTGTCGGTGGTGTGCTCGCGGGCGACGATGTTGGCCCCTAGGGTTTTGACGGTGGTCGCAAAATTGTCGGCAAGTCCCTGGCCGTAGGCCGTGCTGTCATCGATAACGGCAACGTTCCTGGATTTCAGCGTGCCGACCGCAAAACGGGCCAGCGTGGGACCCTGCTGGCCATCGTGAGCAACCACGCGGAACGTGGTCTTGAATCCTTTCAGCGTGTAATCCGGATTGGTGGAGGACGGCGAAATCTGCGGTACGCCGCCGTCCGCATAAACTTTCGAGGCCGGTATCGACGCGCCCGAATTGAAATGGCCGACTACGGCGGCGACTTTGGCGTCGACCAGCTTCTGCGCGACGGTCGTGGCCTTGGTCGGATTGGCTTCATCGTCTTCCGCCACCAGTTCAAGTTTCACTTTTTTGCCGCCGATTTCGACTCCCGCGGCGTTTAGGTCCTCGACCGCAAGCTGCACGCCGTTGCGGATGTCGATGCCGATATGCGCCTGCGGACCAGTCAGCGGAGAAGCCGAACCGATTTTCACGGTCAGCACATCCGGCGGCTTTGGCGCTCCCGCTTTGGGCGCGGGTGTCGGCGCTTCCTGACCGCAGGCCGTCATCAGTGCCGCGGCAAGCAGTGCCGCAGCGGCGTGGCGTAGGGTATGCATGGGCATGATGGCTCCAGTGTAATGATTCGGTTCGATGAACAATCCGGGGCGGCGGTCGACGCCAGGTTTTGTATTTAACCTGTTGTTACTGAAAGGGATTTATCGATTATCCGAGGGGGGCGGCACAATGTCAATTTGAATGCCGGCGCAACGGCGCAACAAAAAAAGCCGGCGGGTGCCGGCTTTGGTGGCAAACAGCGTAAACAGCTTATTTCCGCGACAGCACCCACTGTGCGAGCGTTTTGATATCGCTTTCCTTGACATGCGCATTGGGCGGCATCGGAATGGTTCCCCACACGCCGGAACCGCCGGATTTGATTTTTTGTGCAAGCTTGGCTTCGGCACCTTTGTCATTTTTGTATTTGGCGGCGATTTCCTTGAAACCCGGACCGATGAGTTTCTTGTCGACCGCGTGGCAGGTCATGCAGCCGCTGGACTGCGCGAGTTTGTCAGTAGCGATTGCATTACCGGCGGCCATTGCGCCGGCGGTGAGCGCAGCGACCAGAATCCATTTCATGATGACTCCTTGAGTGGCAAAATCGAGAAAGCTGCGATTGTAGCCGAAGCGTCGCTGCCGTGGCCCGCCCGCTCACATGGCTGGACCGGACTTTCCGCAAGGCGTGGATACCGGGACCTTAGGTCGCTACGGCCCAGGCCGGCCCGGGCAGCAAGCAGGGACCATAAGCAATTGTTTTTATTGATTAATTTTTCATTGGGGCTATGGCCGCGATGCCATGTCAGCGTCCGACCAGGGTGAGCAGATGAAAGGCAAGCAGAGAAGCTGACAGCAGCAGTCCGCCCCAGGGTACCCACGCTCCGTATACCCGCACCCCTGGCGGTGACGGCAGACGTCGCTTGATGCGGATCAGCGCAAGGTTGATCAGGATGAACACCACCAGCACCACCGAACTGGTTGCTTTGGCGAGTGTGACCAGCGGCAAGGCCAGGGCCAGCAGCAGTACGCAGACTGTGGCAACCGCGGTGGAAAAAACCGGGGTTCCTGTGCGTGTGCCGAGGCGCGAGAACGCGGCGGGTATCCAGCCGGCTGCGCTCATGCCGTAGAGCATGCGCGCAGCCATGATGATCTGGATCAAGGCGCCGTTGATGACGGCAAACAGGCTGATCGCCGAGATCAGCAGCGGGGAATGTCCTCCGTACTGTTCAACGATCAGGGCCAGCGGCGCATCCGCGGAGGCGAGCTCCCCGGGCGGAAGCGACAGTACCGCGACCAGCGCCACCAGCACGTAGAGCGCGGTGGACAGGAACAGTGCCAGCAGGATGGCCTTGGGCAGGTTGCGCTCCGGATCCTGTACTTCTTCGGCGACGTTCACCATGTCCTCGAATCCAATGAAGGCATAGAACGCTAGAAATGCGCCGAGCATGATGCCAGACCAGGTCAGCGCATCGACCGGCGGCAGCAATTCGGGCCAGCGCTCGGGCAGCGTCGCCAGGCTGGGTGCCGCGACCGAGATCACGATCACCAGTCCGGCGATCTCGACTATGGTGGCGATCGCCGCCGCCCAGGCCGACTGGAGTATTCCCCATGCCGCGAGCAGTCCCAGTGCAAGCACGATGGCTACAATGACCAGCGTCGCAGGCAGGGAGATGAAAACATTCACATAACCGACGAATCCATGGGTAATGGTGGCTGCCGATACCAGTCCTGCCGTGGCGGTCAGCAGGCCGACGATGATCGACAGCTTGCGATAACCCAGCCCTTCTTCGACATAGACGGCTTCACCCCCGGACAGCGGGTAGCGGGATCCCAGTTCGGCGTAGGCAAAACCGGTGAGTGCAGCGATTGCCGCGGCGATTAGGAATGAAATGGGCGCATAAAGTCCGGCGCTGCCAGCCACCTTTCCGACTAGCACGTAGATGCCGGCGCCGAGTATGGTGCCGAGTCCGTAAAAGGTGATCAGCGGCAGTGTAAGCACGCGCCGCAGTTGCGGACGCTGCGCCGTATCCGCGTCTGCGTTGCGGTCACCCCGAGGCATCCCGGCTGCCAAGTTCAGCCCGGTGCGCTCGCCGCCAGCAGGCTGCGGATCTGGCGAACCAGCAGACCGGGATTGAAGGGTTTGGTCATGACCAGTTGCGCGCCTGATGCAAGACACTCTTTTTCGAAATCTCGTTCATGCTTGGCGGTAAGGAAAATGACCGGTACGGAAACCAGAGCAGGTTGCTTGCGCATCCAGCGCAATACGGTCAGTCCATCGGAGACCGGCATGCTGCCATCGAGAACTGCGACATCGAAGCCGTCCTGCGCCATGGCCGCCATGGCCTCACCGCCGTCCTTGCATGCGCGGACTTCGGTATTGCGCATGTTCTTCAGGTAAAACGACACCAGACGGGTGATGTCAGGATTGTCCTCGGCCAGCAATATGCGCGTCTTGCCGGCAACACTTAGCGATGCGGATTCGGCCATGAACTGGGGTGGTATACAAGGTGACCGGGGTGACTTGGCGCCCAGACTGCCAAGCCGGAATGGACAGGCGCGGTCAGATGCGCCGGGAGTATAACGCAGACATCAATCAGGGAGTGGCAGCGATGGTTTCCAGTGTTGCCCGGTAATGCGCGGCCCGCGGTCCGCCCAGCGCCATTGCCTGCCGGGCGGCATCCAGGGCTTCTTTTTTGCGTCCCAGTTCGAATTGCACCTGGGCGAGGTTGTTCCAGGCGTCGCCGTTGCGCGGATGATCGATGGTGGCCCGGCGATAGGCGGCTTCTGCCGCGACGAGATCGCCCCGGGCGTACGCGGCATTGCCGATGCCGATGCGTGCCACCGGATTCGCCGGCCACCGCTCCAGCGCCGCGGCATAGGCAGTTCGCGCGTCCGTTGCGGAGACGCGTTCGAGCGCGGCCACTGCAACGATATAGTCGCCCTCTACTGCGGTTTGCGGCAGGTGCGTGGGCGGCAATGCGATCATGCTCCAGTGTCCGCCACGTGCCCATGTGCGTTCGAAGGTGGATAACGACATGGTCAGCCGGCGTGTGACGCCGGAGCGCAGGACAATTTCATCGCGTTTGCGGTCAAATCCGACAACGACCGCATAATGCCAGAGCGGCGCGAAGTCGAATGCAAGGTTCTGCAGCACGATGACCGGGTTGCCGGCAGCAACTTCGAGCAGCAGGTTTTCGAGGCGCGGCTCCAGCCGGTAGGCCACCCGGCCGTGGCGCCGCGCTGCGGCAAGCATCTCGGTCTGTAATGAGCCCTCGCGTCCGGGCAGATAAACCTGCGGCACCAGCACTTCAGGCGTAGCGGCCGCTCCGCTGTAGGCCAGCACGGTGGCGAGCGCGGCCGGTCCGCACTGGTATTCCTCCTGCGGGAAAAACGGCGCCGCGGCGAGTTCGGCCTGCGCGGGCAGTCCGGCCGGCACCTGCATGCGCAGCGCGCCGGTCTGCGGCGCGGCGCAACCGGCGAGAAGGAAGAATGAAAGCAGGGCCGCCGTCGCGACGGCGGCCCTGATGCCCTGCATCACGGATCAGCGAACTGAACGCGTAAACGGAAAGACCTTGGTCAGGCCGAGTATGTCGGTGACCAGCAGGATGATGAACACCGCGAACAGGACGCCGATGATGCCGCCACCGGCAGGCATCTGGTCGATGCGGCCGGCCAGTTTTCCGACTTCCTCATCAGTCATCGCATCCACGCGGTCGCGCACCGAGTTCGCGTCGACTCCCAGCGATTCCATTTGCGCGCGCACATCCTCGCGCACCATGAAATCCCGGACCCGGTCGCGTTCGGCGCTGGCCGTGATCTGATCAGTGGTGACGATGCCGGCCGACGCCGGCAATGGCAATCCCAATCCCAAGGTACACAGGATGAGCAGGCGGGCTACGACGCGGTTGAATGCGTTCATGTTATTTCTCCTCTAGGATGCAAAAATCAGTGGTCGACCATCCAGATGGATGGCCAAGGTTTACAGATTATTGTTTTAAACAGGCGCTTATGTATGGCGCCCGAGCAACCCCTGATCCTGCAGCGCAACGAAGTTGCGCATCATGCCGGCCATTCGACAACGACCGGCACGGATTGTTCACGCATCCCGAGTCTAATCGGTGACGGCGCCCTTGCTGGCAGTGGACACGAGGCGCGCGAACTTGGCCAATGCGCCGCGCGTGTAACGCGGCTTCGGCTGCTTCCATTTCTTTTTGCGCGCCGCGAGTTCTTTCGCGGGGACATTGATCTGGATCAGCCGCCTGGTGGCGTCGATGGTGATCGAGTCGCGTTCCTTGACCAGTGCAATCGGTCCGCCCTCGTAGGCCTCCGGTGCGACGTGGCCGACCACCATGCCCCAGGTGCCGCCGGAGAAACGGCCGTCGGTGATCAGCCCCACCGATTCGCCGAGACCCTGGCCGATCAGCGCGCCGGTGGGCGCCAGCATTTCCTGCATGCCGGGGCCGCCCTTCGGGCCTTCGTAGCGGATCACGACGACATCGCCGGCCTTGATCTTCTTCGCCATGATCGCCTTCATGCAGGCGACTTCCGAATCAAACACGCGGGCGGGGCCGGTGATCTTCGGTGACTTGAGTCCCGTGATCTTGGCGACGCAACCTTCAGGCGCGAGATTGCCCTTGAGGATCGCAAGGTGGCCCTGTTTGTACATCGGGTTGTTCCAGGAGCGGATCACGTCCTGATCGGCGCGAGGCTCGTCGGGAATGTTCTTCAGTTCCTGCGCCAGCGTCTTTCCGGTGATGGTGATGCAGTCGCCGTGAATCAGCCCCTGCTTCAGCAGCATCTTCAGCACCTGCGGCACGCCGCCGGCGCGGTGGAAGTCCACCGCGACGTAACGCCCCGAGGGTTTGAGGTCGCACAGCACCGGCACTTTTTTTCGCACGCGCTCGAAGTCGTCGATGGTCCACTTCACCTGCGCCGCATGGGCGATCGCGAGGTAATGCAGCACCGCATTGGTCGAGCCGCCGGTGGCCATGATCAGCGCCACGGCGTTCTCGATGGATTTCCGGGTGACGATGTCGCGCGGCTTGATGTCCTGTTTGATCGCATTGACCAGAACTTTCGCGGATTCGGCGGCGGAGTCGGCCTTTTCCGAGTCGGGCGAGGCCATCTGCGAGGAGCCGAGCACGCTCATGCCCAGCGCCTCGAACGACGACGACATGGTGTTGGCGGTGTACATGCCGCCGCAGGCGCCGACCGAAGGGCAGGCGTTCTTCTCGATGCCGATGAAGTCCTCGTCGCTCATCTTGCCCGCGGCGTAGGAGCCTACGGCCTCGAAGGCGCTGACGATGGTCAGATCCTGGCCCTTCCACTTGCCGGGTTTGATGGTGCCGGCATAGACATAGATGCCGGGAACGTTCATGCGCAGCATCGCGATCATGCCGCCGGGCATGTTCTTGTCGCAGCCGCCGCACACCAGCACGCCGTCCATCGCCTGGCCGTTGACTGCGGTCTCGATGCAGTCGGCGATGACTTCGCGCGACACGAGCGAATACTTCATCGCCTCGGTGCCCATGCCGATGCCGTCGGTGATGGTTGGTACGCCGAACACCTGCGGCATGGCGCCCGCGGATTTCAGTTCGGCGATCGCGCGATCGACCAGCGGCTGGATACCGGCGTTGCAGGGATTCATCGTCGAGTGGCCGTTGGCGACGCCGACGATCGGTTTGACAAAGTCGCCGTCGCCGAATCCGACGGCGCGCAGCATGGCGCGGTTGGGCGAGCGGGCGACGCCCGCGGTGATCAATTGGCTGCGTTTGTTGAGCGGCATGCTGGGTCTCCGATGGGATTGCTGCGGCCATCATCCGATGGCTGCCGTGGCGGGCCACGTATAATGAGCACGACATTTTATCGCATCCCCCGCAATTTCCCATGTTCATACACCCGCAGTTCGATCCCGTTGCCCTGCAGATCGGCCCGCTGGCCCTGCGTTGGTACGGGCTGATGTACCTGCTCGGTTTCGCGCTGATCTGGCTGCTGGGCCGCTACCGCATCGCCCGCCAGCCGGGGGCGGTATGGACGCGCAATGATCTCGAGGATGCCCTGTTCTACGGAATACTCGGCACCATCCTCGGCGGGCGCCTGGGTTATGTGCTGTTTTACAAGTTCGGTGATTATCTGGCAGCACCGTGGAAGGTGTTTTACGTGTGGGAGGGCGGCATGTCCTTTCACGGTGGTTTTCTCGGCGTGGTGCTCGCGATGATCCTGTTCGCACGCGGACGCCGCCAGGACTGGCTGCGCATCACCGATTTCATCGCGCCACTGGTGCCGCTGGGTCTGGCTGCGGGACGCATGGGCAATTTCATCAATGCCGAATTGTGGGGTCGCCAGACAGACGTGCCGTGGGCGATGATTTTTCCGAATATCGACCGGCTACCGCGCCATCCGTCGCAGCTCTACGAATTCGCGCTCGAAGGGTTGCTGCTGTTCGCGATCCTATGGCTGTTTACACGGTCGCCGCGTCCCCGGGGTGCCGCCTCGGCACTGTTCCTGATCGGTTACGGCGTATTCCGTTTCGGCGTTGAATACACGCGCGAACCGGACGGTTTCCTGGGGCTGCTCGCGCTGGGGTTTACCATGGGGCAGTGGCTGTCGCTGCCAATGGTTGTCGTCGGCGCCGGCTTGCTGGCCTGGGCTTGGACACGTCCGCGGCCAGGCGCCGGTTAGTTCAGTTGCCGGGGATCGACGGGCTTTCGCGTCATTTCCGCGCCGCGTTTGGCGGCGCGGCGATCCAGCAGGCGCTGGAAATTGTTCAGTGAAAGCAGGTGTATGTAGGCGCGGGCCAGCATGCCGTTGTTCGCCAGTTCTTTCAGCGTGTCCGCCGGCAGCGCATGCAGCTTTTCTTCGGAGACGCGGTGCATGCCGGTGAGGGTAATGGCCTGCTCGCCTGTCGGCGCAGCCTGCGCCGTGAAAGTCTCCAGCAACTGCAGTTCCAGGAATCGTTTACACATCTGCTCAGTGCGCGCCAGGTCAGCTTCAAACTCGAACAGCAGTTTTTGCCGGGTTTCCCAGACCGGCAGCGGATTCCCCTTGTCGTCAAAGAGCGGCTCGCCCTTCGGTTTCAGCGCACGCTTTTCGACGCAAGCGACGCGCTCCGCCTGCTCCTTGCCGTCGACGGTGACGCGCGTCATGCAAAAAGGGTAGCGGCGCACATAGGCCGGTATGTAGACCTGCGTATCCCAGTTGTCGTCGCGGGTCACGAACAGGTTTTGCTGCGGCTCAAGCCCGAGTACGGCCATGGCGACATGACTGTGGCCGCCGTCGCCGGAAATGAAGGTGATCGGGTAATCGCGAACGGCGGGGGCGAACTCGGTGAACGACAGCGGCAGCGCGGTCAGGTTGCGAAACAGCACCGGGAGTTTGCGCGATTCCGGAAGCAGCACCCGGTGCGCCCTGGTCAGCGGTACGATTTCCTGGTATCCGTAGGGGGGCTTGATGTCCAAGGCGGCATCCTCCAGATTGGGGCGGACGATTATAGCGCCACGACGGAATCAGGCCCCCTGATTTGCCGCGAGCCGGCCAAGCGGGTAAAATCCGCCGCTCTTTACGGGGTGGTAGCTCAGCTGGGAGAGCGCCGCGTTCGCAATGCGGAGGTCGGGAGTTCGATCCTCCTCCACTCCACCA
>JBMTEY010000108.1:0-8668 GCA_049433545.1 Burkholderiales bacterium
TCGCACCGCGAAGACCACCATCCCGACCTCACTGTGGGATACAAACAGTGCCGCGTCGACTACATCACCCATGCCATCGGCGGGCTGTCGGAGAACGACTTCATCTGCGCCGCCAAGATCGACGCGCTGCTTGAACTCTGACACAACGCTGCAGGGCCTGATCGTCGCCGCCTTCGGCCGCAGCTTCCGGGTCGAATGCGCGGACGGCCGCACGCTCGACTGCGCGACCCGCGGCAAACGCAACGACTACGCCTGCGGCGACGAAGTCAGCGTGCTGCCCCAGGGCGACGACCAGGGCGTGATCAGCGCCTGCGCGCCGCGCCGCACCCTGCTCTACCGCTCGGACCAGTGGCGCCAGAAACTGATCGCCGCCAACGTCACGCAGGCGGTGATGGTGGTGGCGCCGGTACCCTCCTTCGACCTCGACGTGCTCGACTGCTGCATCGCGGCCGCGGAACACGCCGGCATCCGGCCGCTGATCGTGCTCAACAAATCCGACCTGCCGGAATCCGCAAAATCGGCAACAGCGCTGGCGCTGTTCACCGGCATGGGTTACCCGCTGCTGAAACTGGTGGCACGCGACAGTGTCGAGGCGCTGCGGCCGCACCTCAAAGGGCAGCGCAGCGTGCTGGTCGGCGAATCGGGCATGGGCAAGTCGACGATACTCAACGCGCTGCTGCCGCAGGCGGCGGCGCAGACGCAGGAAATTTCGCGTTCGCTGGGCACCGGCAAACACACGACGTCACACGCGCGGCTTTATCACCTCGATGCGCACAGTGACCTCATCGACACGCCCGGCGTGCAGGCGTTCGGCGTGCACCACCTCGCCGTCGACGAGCTTGCGGCGGCATTCGCCGACTTCAGGCCCTACCTCGGAAAATGCCGCTTCCGCGACTGCCGGCACCTCGAGGAACCGGGCTGCGCGATACTCGCGGCGCATGAAGCGGAAGGCATAGACACGCGGCGCCTCGCCTCGTATCAGATGCTGGCGCGGCAGAACCTGGCGCTGCAGAAAAATTTCCGGCGTTAGAACGCCCGCGCCAGCGACACGATGAACAGCAGGAACAGCCACAGCGCCAGCGCGCGCCAGATCAGGCCTACGATGCCGCGCAGGTCTTCGACCTCGACCTCGGCGCCCATGCCCAGTTCCGGCCGCTGGTTGAGCATGCCGTCCTCGCGCAGTGCACCGCCGAGCCTGACGCCCAGCGCTCCGGCGCCGGCAGCCAGCACCACGCCTTCACCGCCGCGGCCCCAGCTGCCCGCCTGCGTGCGCCAGCAGTAGGCGGCATCCTCGAAATTGCCGGCCACTGCGAAACTCGCCGCGGTCATCCGCGCCGGCAGCCAGTCGATCCAGAAAAAAATGCGTTCGGCGTAGAAGGCGAATGCGCGTTTCTCCGGCTCCAGCCGTTTGCCCCAGCGTTCCGCCAGCAGGTCGGCGGCGCGGTAGACCAGCGGTCCGACCGGGCCGAGCAGGACGAACCAGAACACCGGACCCAGCACATAACGATGCGCCTGCAGCAGGCCGAGTTCTATGGACACGCGCGCGACGTCGGCTGCATTCAGTTCGTCGGCCGGCGCGCCGCGCCAGCGGCCGAGCACGTCGCGCGCAGTGGCAATGTTCTGCTCGCGCAGGGCCTGCGCGATTTCGGTGAAACAGTGGCTGAAGCGGCGGAAACCCATCGCCACGTAGAGCACGGCCACGCTCCAGGCAATGGCCAGCAGCACGCTGGAATGGCGCAGCACCGAGAACACCGCGATGGTGACGATCGCCAGCGGCAGCACCGCGACACACCAGGCGATGGCACCGTGACTTTCCTGCAGTCCGTTGAATTTGCGCTCGAGAAAATCGGCGTAGTGCTCGAACCACTCGTACAGCCGGTTGCCGCGGCGCAGCGGCCAGGCCTGTTCGATCAGCAACGCCAGCACCAGCGCGATGAATTTCACGTCATTACGTCGTAAACAAAAATATGTTTAAAATCAACATTTTACATGTCATCTTCAGACGTAGTCGATGGCGATGATCTCGACCTCGGCGGCACCTGCGGGACGCTGCCATTTGACGACATCACCCACTTTCGCGCCGAGCAGCGAATGCGCCAGCGGCGAACCCCAGCTGATCTTGCCGGCGGCGACATCGGCCTCATCGTCGCCGACGATGCTGAAAGTCTGCACCGCGCCGTCATCCGCCTCGACCTTGACGGTCGCGCCGAAACGCACTTCGCCGCGCGGGTGGGTTGCAGGATCGACCAGCTCAGCGCGTTCGAGCTGGGCGTTGAAGTAACGCAGGTCGCGTTCGACTTCGCGCAGCTTGCGCTTGGCTTCGGAATCGTCGGCAGCCACCGCCTTCAACTGTTCGTGCTGTTCTGCGAGTTCGCGCAGGCGCGCACGCAGCTGCTCGAGGCCGCGCGGCGTCACGTAATTGGCATGCGCGGGCACCGGCCGCTCGGGCAGTTCGCCCGCGGCCAGGTCGTCGTCGCTTTCCTTTACAAAGGCACGGCTCATGTCGGATTCCGGCGGTCGCAACCGCATCGTTCGTTTTTGGGAATTTCCGGGCCTGCTGGTCAGCCAGTACCGGTCGGGCAGCCCGAAGCCAGGCAACGGGCTATTTCTTCCTTTTATACCGGCTACGCGGAAGACTGGCAACCGCCGCCGCGCTGCCAGGTCAGCAGGCGATTGTTGGCCGGCATCGCGTGGTCCGCGCACGGCTCGAAGCCGTTCCGCCGCGCCAGTTCATGCACGGCTTCGACGTCGCGGATGCCGCTCTGCGCATCACGCGCGCGCAGGAAGGCGTCGAAACGGGCGTTGGATTCCGCGGTATGGCACCCGCCGTAATTAAACGGGCCGTAGACCGCGAGCATGCCGCACGGCTCCAGCACCCGCGCCGCACCGCGGAAAAAATGTTCCACCCCGGACCAGCCCATGATGTGCAGCGTGTTGGCGCTGAACACCCCGTCGACGCCGTTAACCGGCCAGTCCGGCGCAGCGACGTCCAGCGCCAGCGGCGGCAGCAGGTTGGGCAGGCCGGCAGCGTCGCGCCACGCCGCGATGCCGGGCAGGTTTTCAGGAAGATCGCTGGGCTGCCAGACGAGCCGCTGCAATGCCGCGGCGATAAACACCGCGTGCTGCCCGGTGCCTGAGCCGATTTCCAGCACCCGTGTCGCGGCGGCGAAGGCATCACGCAGCACTTCGAGTATCGGCCCGCGGTTGCGCTCGCAGGCTTCGGACCAGGGTTTCTCCGCCATCAGCCCTGATCGTACCCGAGGAAAGCGCGCAGGTCGTCGGCCTGCTCCATGGCGTCGCTGTAACCGAGGCGGATCAGCGCGCGGCAGTAGGCTTTTTCGAACAGCACGTACGACAACAGGTTGGATCCGGTCCTGCGCGTCGCACCGACGGTGCGCAGCAGCATGCGGATTACCCGCGGCAATTCATGCGCGTACTGCGCGGCGATCTGGCTCAGCGGCACGCTGGGTGTCAGCACCCGGTAATCGACGGCGCGCAGCGGATAACCATTTTTCTGCAGCGTCTCCTGCGGGATGATCGCCAGCGTACGGTTGATGCGCTGCAGTCGCTCGAGGTCCACCTCCAGGCCGTCGAGGAAAATGCTGTCGAGCGCATGGCCGGCGATCTGCGCCAGCGAGGGATAACCCTCGCCCTGCACCCGCACCGCCGACTGCCGCGACTGGCGGCCGACGCCGATCACCAGCAGGCGGTCGGCGCCGAGGTGCAGCGCAGGGCTCACCGGCGCGACCTGGCGCATCGAACCGTCGCCGAAATATTCGCGGTTGATTTTCACCGGCGGAAAAATGAAAGGCAACGCGCTCGACGCCATCAGGTGCGGCAGCCGGATCGGCATCGCCACGCCGACGCGGCGCGCGCGCTCCCAGCCGGCGAGGCTGGCGTGGCCCTCGTAAAACGTCACCGACTGGCCGCTGGTGTAACCGGAGCAGGTGACCGCAAAGGCCTGCAGGTGGCCGGCCTCGACGCAGCGTCCGATCGCCGGAAAATCGACATGGCGCTCGAGCAGCCGCGCCAGCGGCGCATTGTCGAGCAGCGAAATCGCCGCATCTCCCGACAGCCGGCCTGCGGAAATCGCCGCCAGTATCCAGCGCGCGCTGTTGGCCAACGCCCCCCAGGCATCGGCGCGATAGACATGGTGCACATGGAAGTTTTTCCATACCGTCATCAGCCGCCGCACCCCGCGCCGGAAATTCCTTGCATCGGTGGCCAGCACCGCGGCGTTGATGGCGCCGGCGGAAGTGCCGCAGATGATGGGGAAGGGATTGCGCACGCCCCTGGGCACGATCTCGTACAACGCCCGCAGCACGCCGACCTGGTAGGCCGCGCGGGCGCCGCCGCCGGTCATGATCAGGCCGACGACGGGTTGGCCGGCGCTTGGTGTGGGAACTGTGCTGGACATGGTTTCAGGACGGAATGATGCACCATCCGCGACCGCGGAAGGACTCAGGACGTAATAGCGACCGAAACCGCCGCCGGCTTGAGCAGCGCCGCCATGTCCTGCGGCGACAGGCTGACCAGGAAGCCGCGGCTGCCGCCGTTGATCCAGATCCGCGGCAGGTCGAGCACGGTGCGCTCCACGTAGACCGGCATTTTGCGGCGGGTGGCGAACGGCGAAGTGCCGCCGACCCGGTAACCGGTGTGGCGCTCGGCCACCTCCGGCTTGCAGGGTTCCATGCGCTTGACCCCGGTAATCCGCGCCAGGGTCTTGGTCGAGACCTCGCAATCGCCGTGCATCAGCACGATGCAGGGTTTCGCATCTTCATCCTGCATCACCAGGGTCTTGATTACCGCATGTTCGGCCACGCCGAGCTCGCGCGCCGACACCGCGGTGCCGCCGCGTTCCTCGTAATCATAAAAATGCGGGGTGAACTCGACGCCGGCGGCGCGCAGCGCCAGCACCGCCGGCGTCGACGGTATGCGCGGCGCGCTCATCCGCTGTTCAACGTCCGGCACAGGCTGTAGAGCATGCCCGCCGTGGCGCCCCAGATGTAACGCCCCTCGTACGGGATCGCCAGGTAATGGCGGTGGCGACCGCGCAGCCGGTACTCGCGGCGCTGATAATTCGCCGGATCGAGAAAATACGCCAGCGGCGCCTCGAAAATGTCGGCGACCTCGAAGGCATCGGGCTCCAGCGTGAACGGTGGCTCAACCCAGCCGACCACCGGCGTGATGCGGAATCCCGAGGGGATCTCGTAATCGGGCAGCCGGCCGAGCAGCGTGATGCGTTCCGCCGGCAGGCCGATTTCCTCGGCGGTTTCGCGCAGCGCGGTGGCCTCGCGGTGCGCATCATCCGGCTCCACCCGCCCGCCCGGAAAACTGACCTGCCCGCCGTGGTCGCGCAGATGCACGGTGCGCTGGGTCAGCAGCACCTGCACGCCCTGCGCGCGGTTGACCAGCGGCACCAGCACAGCGGCCTCTGTGACCCTGGTGCCCTCCTTCATCGAAATGACGTGGAGGTCGTTCTCCTCGTGCGGAGGCGCGGGCCGGCACAGCCCGGCGCGTATGGTTTCCGGGGTGCAGGGGAATAAACCGCCGGCAGGCATTGTTGAGGTTGTATCGCGCATGGGGTGAACGGATTCTACCCGCAACCGGCGGGCCGCTTTCGTGTCACACTGGGCGCGCATAACCCCCGTCAAACCGCAGCATCCCCAGGAGAGTCACCATGAAAACACTGACCACCGCCGTACTGGCCGCCGCACTGGCCCTGTCCAGCGCCACTGCCCTCGCCTTCCACTGCCCCGCCGACATGAAAAAAATCGACGCCGCGATGGCCGGCGCCAAGCTGAGCCCCGCGCAAATGGCGGAAGTGAAAAAATACCGCGCCGAAGGTGAAGCCCTGCACAAGGCCAAGAAACACCAGGAATCCGTGGACACACTGGCCAAGGCGATGAAAATCCTCGGCATCTGATGTCCGTCCGCACCCGCGGACAACACCATCCCCGCCACAGCGGGGATTTTTTTCGTCCGGCTTTCGTCCGCCTCTTCGTCAGCCGCCCGCGTAGCGCACCGCATCGCCCAGCGTGATCACACCCCCGCCCAGCACGCGGGCGGTAATGCCGCCGTGACCGCGCATCGCGTTGTAGCCGCCGACGCCGAGATTCTCTTCCATGCGCGAACAGGGCTCGCACAATCCGGTGCCCTCGAAGCGCACGCCGCCGATCTCGAATTGTTCGTCGTGCAGCGCCAGCAGGTTGATGCCGGACACCACGAGATTGCGGCGGGTCAGCGCGGGATCGACGGCGTCGCGCCCGAGCAGCGCGGCCACCGCCAGCAGATGCTCGCGCTGGATCAGCGTGACCTGGCGCTTGCCGCCAGCGCGCTGCGCCTTGCGGTCGCCGGCGAGGCCGTGATCCGCGATCACCTCGACATGATTCACTTCCAGCGGCGGCACGCGCCGCGCCGGACGCAGGCCTATCCACTCCAGCCGGCCCGCGTGCGGGAAGGTTTCCATCAATGCGCGCAGCGGGCTGTCGGGGTTGAGTTTGGGCATATCGGTCGGGCCTTGTCCTCTCGCGAACCACTGAAATCCGTTTCGCGAAGATACCATATCATAACTATATGATTATATTGAATAATTTTTAGGGCTGTCGTCACTGCCGGACCACCGCCGATCTGGCTTAACATCCGGTCACAGGGGAGGCTTCATGGCATGAACCTGCTGCGCAAACTGCTGGCCGGAACACTGAACCTCTTCGCAATGTCCGTGCTGCTGCTCGGCTCCTGCGTCGGACCCGGCGTGCTTTACGTACAGAGTCCAAAGTGGTCACTCGAACCCTACGACGCGGAAAAATCGCGCATGTTCTTCGTCGCCTTCTAGGCGAAGGACGACAAGGGCAAGAACGCCATCCGTGCAGCGCTGCTGCGGCGTGACATCAGCAAGGCCGGTTACAGCGACATCCGCTACCGGCTACCCGAAGGCGAGCACAGCGAACACCGAAATGAAGGCGACTACGACCCGGCCGCCAAGATCAGCGTCACCAACGAAGCCGGCGGCACCCAGCTGGTGAAGGTCTATGTGATGGGCGACTCGCCATGGGCGTCACTGTCCGAATACCGGGTCAAGGACGACAAGATCGAACCGCTGCGCTACGGCCATTCCAATGCACTGTTTTTCCTGATCGGAATACCGCTGTGCCTGGTCGGGGTGCACTACCTGATGAAACCGATCCGGCGGAAGATTGATCGGATGGTGGGGGCGGAGAAAAACAATCTAGCCCACCCAAGCGATCCACAGAAAAACTTACACTGACCCTATTCATTTTATTTATTTTTCACTTTCCAAAGTGCGCATTTGAGAACGCCAGATTCAAACGGGAGGGAACCGGGCATGAAACGACCGACAGGCATCACGATTACAGCCTGGCTTTGGATTGTGATGGGCGGCTTGATGATCATGGGATCACTAATGGGCGGTTTTGCATACATGATGATCAGCAAAGCCGGGCCGCTGCCGCCAGCTTCAGGCGACATGCCGGCCGATTTTAAGACTATCAGTTACCTGTTTCAGTATTTTGGTGTTTTTATCCTGCTGCAAGGCGTCTTTGCCCTCATCGCGATTTGGGCCGGGGTTTCCCTCCTTCGGCTTAAACGGTGGGCAAGAACCACCATCGAAGTCTTGTCGTGGATCGCGCTTCTTTATACGGTAGGCTTCGGCATCTTTTGGGTTTACATGTGGATATCGATGACGAACACCATGCCGCAACATGGCGGCCCGATTGATTCAGGCCCGTTTCAATGGCTTGGAGCGGCCATGGGCACGATCATCACTGCGATATTTGCCGTTCCACTTTGGATCATGATCCGATACTTGCGCGGAGCGGAGGTGCGCACGGCGATCGATAATGCTTTTGCTGCCGGTCGTCAGGAGGGCGATTCAGCCGCCTGAACATGCCGTTCACAGCAAGACCTCGAAAACTCATATCAACCCCATTCAAGCCCGGCGCCGATGCAGGAAAGTCGTTATAAAACCTTCTGGCCGCGCATCATGGCGAGCATAATCGATGTGATCATCCTCTATCCCATCGGCTTGATTATGAGCTTTGTTTACAAATCAGGGCTTCCTTTTACTGTATTTGTCGCGTTTATTCTTGATATATGCACCACTCTCGCCTATTCGATTTACCTTCATGGCTACTCTGGGCAGACCATCGGCAAATGGCTGATGAAGGTTCGAGTTTTAAGCCTTGATGAAACCCACCTGTCAATGAGACAAGCGGTTCTGAGGGACAGTATCGGCATCGCATTCAACGTCGTTCTCCTGGCTTATGCAACCGGGCCCATACTTTCCGGAATCTCGCCAGACAGTCACGAGTTTGGTCGGCACATCCCCGCTACAATTTTCAATGTGGCTTTCGTCGTTTTCGCCCTGGAAGTCATAACCATGCTAACTAATAAAAAACGTCGTTCACTGCACGACTATATTGCAGGCTCGGTAGTCGTGAGATGCCTCGACACTGCCCCCGATCCCGACAGCAAGCGTAGCCCGTAAGCAGCGCAGCGGATTACGGGCACTCCAGATCCTACTCATCACAAAAACACCCGCCGACTTTCACCGGCGGGCGTTCTCTTTGCAGCTCCGGATTAAGGCTTACTTCTTCTTTTTCGGCGCCTTGATCTTGATGCCGACCATGCTCTCCGGCTTGACCCACTG
>JBMTEY010000109.1:0-8652 GCA_049433545.1 Burkholderiales bacterium
CCGTCGTCCAGCACCTGCAGCAGCACGTTGAACACGTCCGGGTGCGCCTTCTCGATTTCATCGAGCAGGATCACCGAATAGGGCTTGCGGCGAACGGCCTCGGTCAGATAACCGCCCTCTTCATAACCGACATAACCGGGCGGCGCGCCGATCAACCGCGCCACAGAGTGTTTTTCCATGAATTCGGACATGTCGATGCGGATCAGATGATCTTCCGAGTCGAACATGAATTCGGCAAGCGCCTTGCACAGCTCGGTCTTGCCCACACCCGTAGGCCCGAGGAACAGGAACGAACCGTATGGCCGCTTCGGATCGCCCAGCCCGGCGCGGGAACGGCGGATCGCATCGGACACCAGGCGTACGGCCTCATCCTGGCCGACGACGCGGCCATGTAGCCGTTCTTCCATTTTCAGCAACTTGTCGCGTTCACCCTGCATCATTTTCGAAACCGGGATGCCGGTCGCGCGCGAAACCACCTCGGCGATTTCCTCGGTGCCGACATGCGTGCGCAGGAGTTTGTGTTTCGCCGGAGCGGCATTGCCGGTTTCAGCCTGCTTCAGCTGCGCTTCCAGCTGCGGCAATTTTCCGTACTGCAACTCCGCAACCTTGTCGAGCTTGCCGGCGCGCTGCAGTTTTACGATCTCAGCACGCACGCGCTCGATCTCTTCCTTGATGTGCGCGCTGCCCTGCACCTGCGCTTTTTCCGATTTCCAGATTTCCTCGAGGTCGGCATATTCACGCGCCAGCGTGCCGATTTCCTTTTCCAGCAGTTCCAGCCGTTTTTTCGAAGCCTCGTCCTTCTCCTTCTTCATCGCCTCGCGCTCGATCTTGAGCTGGATCAGCCGGCGGTCGAGCTTGTCCATCGATTCCGGCTTGGAATCGATTTCCATCTTGATGCGCGAAGCCGCCTCGTCGATCAGGTCGATCGCCTTGTCCGGCAGGAAACGGTCGGTGATGTAGCGGTGCGACAGTTCGGCCGCGGCAACGATTGCGGGGTCGGTGATTTCCACGCCGTGGTGCAGTTCGTATTTCTCCTGCAGCCCGCGCAGGATGGCGATGGTCGCCTCCACCGACGGTTCGTCAACCAGCACCTTCTGGAAGCGGCGCTCCAGCGCGGCATCCTTCTCAATGTATTTGCGGTATTCGTCGAGCGTCGTGGCGCCCACGCAATGCAGCTCGCCGCGCGCCAGCGCCGGCTTCAGCATGTTGCCGGCGTCGATCGCGCCCTCGGCCTTGCCGGCGCCGACCATGGTATGCAGTTCGTCGATGAAGACTATGGTCTGGCCGGAATCCTGCGAAATCTCCTTCAGCACCGACTTCAGCCGCTCTTCGAATTCACCGCGGTACTTGGCGCCGGCGAGCAATGCCGCCATGTCCAGCGACAGCACGCGCTTGTTCTTCAGCGTTTCCGGAACTTCGCCGTTGATGATGCGCTGGGCGAGGCCCTCGACGATCGCGGTTTTGCCGACGCCTGGTTCGCCGATCAGCACCGGGTTGTTCTTGGTGCGGCGCTGCAGGATCTGGATCACGCGGCGGATTTCGTCGTCACGGCCTATCACCGGATCGAGTTTTCCGGAACGCGCGCGTTCGGTCAGGTCCAGGGTGTATTTCTTCAGAGCCTCACGGCTGCCCTCGGCTTCCGGGCTGCCGACGGTTTCCGCGCCGCGCAGGTCGGCGACGGCTTTTTCGATATGCGCACGGTCGCCCCCGTGCTGCTTCAGCAGCCGGCCGGTTTCGCCCTTGTCCTGGGTCAGCGCCAGCAGGAACAGTTCGGATGCGATGTACTGGTCGCCGCGCTTCTGCGCTTCCTTGTCCGTGAGGTTGAGCAGATTGCCGAGCTCGCGCGAGATCGTGACTTCGCCGCCGGTGCCCTCCACCCGCGGCAGACGCTCCAGCGCGGTCTTCAGCGCATTGCGCAGTCCGGATACGTTGATGCCGGCACGCTGCAGCAGCGACGCCGTGCTGCCGTCCTGCTGGTTGAGCAGAGCATGCAGCAGGTGTTGCGGCTCGATGTAGGCATGGTCGCCGCCTACCGCTGCGCTCTGAGCGTCAGCGAATGCCTGCTGGAACCGGGTGGTGAATTTGTCGAAACGCATGAGTACCTCATTGCTGCCAGTTAACGATAACCAGCAGATGGGGCATCAGGCGGGAAATTTCAATGCACGGGGAAAATGCATTTTTTATAAATAAAAACAGTTATTTAACCAACAATCTGCAAACCTTGCATCAGGGCGGCACTACTTTGCCATTGCGGCGGCATGTTCGACGTAACGGGCAACGGCCTGGATCTGCTCCTCGGTAAGCTTTCCGGCATAAGACGGCATGACCCCCAACCCCTTGCGCACGGCCTCGATGACCCTCGCAGCATCGGGCTTGATCTCCTCGAGCTTGGCACCAATCTCGCCGCTGGTTCCCGCATCCTGCAGCGTATGACACAGGCCGCACGGCGGCACCGCAAGCTTGGTAAACACATTCCGCCCTGTAACCAGTTGACTGCTGTTGTCGGCGGCTCCGGCCATGTCTGTCGTGAAGATTGCCGTCGCCATTGTTATTGCCGGCAGCAGAAAGCC
The DNA here is from genome assembly GCA_049433545.1 of Burkholderiales bacterium. GTDB lineage: Bacteria > Pseudomonadota > Gammaproteobacteria > Burkholderiales > SG8-41. Next base: position 2,571 of record JBMTEY010000109.1, read on the forward strand.
ACCGCGAAACTTGATTCGATCGCGCATTCAGATAACCCGTTCAGAAATGAAAACCGCGGTGCGGCTCAGTTGCCGCACCGCGGGACTAACGATGCAGCATCAGGCTACGTTCAGCCTGATTCCGTGATCCTTCCAGCCGTTATGGCCATATCCGCGATGATTCTCCACGCGATCGACAGGCTGGGTATTGCCCTTGGCATCGGTTGCGCGGCTAACCAGCGTATAACTGCCCGACTCGAGTCTGACAGGCAGGACAAACTGGCGCCAGGCATAAGGACCAAGATCAGGGCCTATGAATTTGGCATCCTTCCAGCTCCGCCCCCCGTCGATTGACACTTCCACGCGGGTCACACGGTTTACGCCCGCAAAAGCCACTCCGTGGAGCTGCAGCATCCCCGCATTGACACTGCCGCCATCCTCGCCCGGATGATTGATCCATGACTTGACGTTCATCTCCCACATTGAAGGCTGTGAAGGTTCGCCCTTTTTACCGATATCGCGCACCCGGTAACCAGAAGCCTGGATGTTGGCGTTGGTTTCCTTTGCAGTGAAACCCAGCTGTTTCAGGTATTTCACGTTGTTGACGCCGTAATATCCCGGAATCACCAGCCGCAGCGGACCGCCATGGGCCACTGGCAACGGTTCACCGTTGACTTCCCAGGCAACGATTGCCGATTCCAGCGCACGGAGCGGAACAGAACGCTCCACCATCACTTTCTTGGCATCCACGCCCGCAGGAATGACCTCACCTCCGGTGCCGGTCATGAATTTCATTCCATCAGCGACGCCCCCCATGGCCTTTACCAGCGTCGCCACCGGCAGACCGCTCCAGATCGAGCATCCAGCGGCACCCACTTTCCACTGTGAACCGCTGGTCTTGTGCTTGAAGAATCCGCGCCCATTACCGGAACACTGCAGCACCGTGGCAACCGTTTCCACACCCATGCGCTTCATTTCGCCCACGGTTATGCGACGCGGATTATTGACTCCCTGCAGCGAAAGCTCCCAGGCATCCGGGTCGTAGGTAATCGATTCCGCCGGAGGCGTCAGGTTGTTGCGCACAAAAAGAATGTCAGTGGGGGTAATTACACTGGTACCAAATGCAGTGCGACGCGTCTCCATCGTGTTGCTGCTATGGATGATCAGACTGTCGATGTATTTCCATTCGGCGTACTTGGGCAGTGGCTTACTCTTGGCGGCCTGTGCCAGCGCTTCGCCTGAAACAGAACCCACGGCAGCAACTGCGGCAGCACCACCGATCAAAACCTGACGGCGCCGCACATCTACGGTTTTTTCCATATCTCCTCCAGCATTTAATGCAAGCGACTTTGTCGCACACGAGGCACCGGGTATTTCCGGAACCAGTGAGTCTGATTATTGATGCCTGGACAGTCTAGCAGAAGGTTTTTGACCCGAAGCAAGTATCACTTCGATACGGATCACAATTTTCTTATGGCCTAATAAATAAAACTGCTGAAGCAACCTCGGCCGGTAACCGCAACTTCAGGCAACCATTCCCCGTTGACTCCCGCCTTCCCTTGCGGCATTGATGCTGGCCCTGATTTCGGGGCACGGATAAAGCATGTTTAAAGCGATGCTTTGGTTGGCGCTCTGAACGATACGCACATGCTCGCGCTTGAGCTCGCGGGCATGCCGGCAACCGCAGGCATGTGCAATCATGTCGATTTCCTTGTTCATGTTGGTGCAGTAATTGGCCACCCGCAGATATTTTTCAGCCACGACCAGGCCGCGCTGCAGCCGCTTGTTATGCGTGGTTACGCCCGTTGGACAGGTATTCTGGTGGCAGCGCAACGCCTGGATGCATCCCAGCGCGAACATGAACCCACGTGCGGAATTAACGAAATCTGCTCCGACGCACAATGCCCAGGCGGCTTTCGCCGAAGTCACCAGCTTGCCGGAAGCGATAACCCTGACGCGCCCGCGCAAATCAGCCTGGATCAGGGAATCAACCGCTCTCGGCAGTGCCTCGGCAATGGGCAATGCCATGTGATCCATCAGGGTTTGCGGTGCCGCACCTGTACCGCCCTCGCCGCCGTCTATGGCCACGAAATCCGGTGCGAACTCGAGGCCACGGCGCAGCACGGCGTCGCACAGATCGTTCATGAACGACCAGCCGCCGATGGCAGTCTTGATGCCGACCGGGCGCCCGGTCAGGTTGCGGACATAGGCAATCTTGTCGAGCAGCTCATCGACGTTGGCGATGTCGCGATGCCGGTTCGGGCTGATCGAGTCGAGCCCCACGGGAATGCCGCGGATGCGGGAAATCTCCTCGGTAACCTTTTCCCCGGGCAGCACACCGCCCTTGCCCGGCTTGGCGCCCTGCGAGAGCTTGATCTCGAAAGCCTTGACGTGTTTCGCGAGTTCTTTCGCTTTCTGCGGTGAGAAACTGCCATCATGTTCGCGGATGCCATACTTGGCGGTGCCGATCTGCATGATGACGTCGCAGCCGCCGGTCAGATGATAAGGCGACAGCCCGCCCTCGCCGGTATCCATCCAGCAACCGGCTTCGGCCGCACCGCGTGACAGGGCTTCCACGGCCGGCTGCGATATCGCGCCGAAACTCATGCCGCTGACATTGACGATCGACTTCGCCTCGAAGGGCTGATCGCAATAACCATCGCCGATCAGCACCGAAGGCGTCGGCAGCTTGTCTTCCTCCAGCACGGGATAGGGATGATTGACGAAAATGATCGAACCCGGCGCATTAAGGTCATTGGTGGAACCGAAACCAATGATGCCGCCCTCGTTCTTCGCGTTCTTGTAGATCCAGCCGCGGGTGGCGCGGTTGAACGGCATTTCCTCGCGGTCGTTGGCGAAGAAATACTGGCGAAAATATTCGCCCAGATCTTCAAAAAAGAAACGCAGCCTGCCGATCAGCGGATAGTTGCGCAGCACCGTGTGCTTTTTCTGGGTGACATCGTGGATGATCATGAAAATCAGCCAGCCGATGATGATGAATCCCAGCACGGTACCGATGCCGTAGGACAACACGCTCATGATTTCGCCCATGCCGCTCCCCCTGCCGCTCGGTTAGAATTCCCGCTCCACTATAGAGCAAAATCCATGAATTTGGCATCCGAGATCGAACGCAACGTGACTGCGGCACTGGCGGAAGACGTCGGCACCGGAGATCTGACGGCGCAATTGGCGCCGGATGTGCCCATGCTGGCTAAAGTTTTCTCGCGGCAACAGGCCGTACTCTGCGGTACAGCCTGGTTCGATGCCTGCATGTTGCGCCTCGATCCGTCTGCGCAGGTGCGTTGGCTCGCTCACGATGGTGACGCGATTCCCCCGGATGCCTGCCTGTGTGAGATCCGCGGATCTTCGCGCGCACTGCTGACTGCCGAGCGCATCGGACTCAATTTCCTGCAGCTGCTGTCAGCGGTGGCCACCTCCACCCGCCACTACGTCGACGCGGTAAAAGGCACGCGCGCCGCGATCCTCGACACCCGCAAAACGATCCCCGGGTTGCGTATTGCGCAGAAATACGCTGTGACCGTGGGCGGCGGCATCAATCACCGTATGGGTCTGTGGGATGCGATCCTAATCAAGGAAAACCACATTGCAGCAGCGGGCGGCATACGTCCCGCGCTGGCTGCTGCGACCGCGCTATCCAGCAAGGCACAATGGATTCAGATCGAGGTGGAAACCCTTGAACAGCTGCGCGAGGCAGTCGAAGCCGGCGTAAAAATGGTATTGCTCGATAACATGAGCACGGAGAAGATGCATGAAGCAGTGGCATGGAACGCGGGCCGTGCCAAACTCGAAGCCTCGGGCGGCATCACGCTGCGCAACGTGCGCGCGATCGCCGAAACCGGCGTCGATCGCATTTCGATCGGCGCACTGACCAAGGACATCGCCGCCGTCGACCTGTCGATGCGCTTCACCACGCCCGGGAAATAACTATAACTATTTGTTTTTAAATAATTATTTCAGGTTCTGCCGGCGATGTACGCCTTCACCGCCTCGACATCCGGATCCATCACCGTCACCCGCTGCAACCGGCTCTCGAGACCTTCGTAGCCGGGCGGCATTTCCGGATCACGTCCCAGGGCCTCGCGGATGGTCTCCGCAAATTTTGCCGGCAAGGCCGTTTCGAGACAGATCAGCGGCACGCCCGCTTCGCGATGTCCACGGCCGACATTGACGCCGTCGGCGGTATGCGGATCGATGGTCACACCGTAACGCTGCTGCACGTCGCGGATCGTCGCCAGGCGCTCGGCATGCGTGCTGCGACCTGAAACGAAACCATGGCGCGCCATGTCCTTCCAGTACGGAGTCTCGCCCAGGCTGAAGCCGCCGGCCTCCTCCACCTCGCGCCACAGTCGCGACACCACTGCCGGATCGCGGCCGACCACGTCGTATATGAAGCGTTCGAAATTGGAGGCCTTGGAAATGTCCATCGACGGGCTGGAAGTCTGCGCCACTTCGCGCCCGCCGCGCACCCGGTAATGGCCGGTGCGGAAAAATTCGTCGAGCACGTCGTTCTCGTTGGACGCGAGGACCAGCCGGCGTATCGGCAGGCCCATGCTGCGCGCGATGTGGCCGGCGAATATGTTGCCGAAATTCCCGGACGGCACCGCGAATGACACCTGCTCATCGTTGCCGCGCGTCGCAGCGAAATAACCTTTGAAGTAATACACCGTCTGCGCCACGATGCGCGCCCAGTTGATCGAATTCACCGCGCCGATCTGGCGCGAACTCTTGAATGCGGCATCGCCGCTGACCGCCTTGACGATGTCCTGGCAGTCGTCAAACACGCCGCGGATGGCGATGTTGAAGATGTTGGCGTCCTGCAGCGAATACATCTGCGCACGCTGGAACGGACTCATCTTGCCATGCGGCGACAGCATGAAAACGCGGATGCCCTTGCGGCCGCGCATCGCGTATTCGGCGGCCGAACCGGTGTCGCCGGAAGTGGCGCCGAGGATGTTCAGCGTGCGCCCTTCCCGCGCCAGCACATACTCGAAGAGTTCCCCGAGCAGTTGCATCGCCACGTCCTTGAACGCCAGCGTCGGGCCGTTGGACAATTTGAGCAGGTGCAGGCCCGGCTCCAGGGTCTGCAGCGGCGTAATGTCGGCCGAACCGAAGGTTTCCTCACGATATGCGCGGCGGACCAGCGCCTTCAGTTCTGCGCCCGGTATGTCATCGACAAAACGGCTTATGACCGAAAACGCAAGATCGGGATAATCCATGCCGCGCAACCGCTGCAATTCAGCGGCATCCAGCACCGGATAGGCTTGGGGAACTACCAGGCCGCCATCGGAAGCGAGCCCGCCCAGCAGCACGTCGCAGAACCGCGCCGCCGGCATGCGGCCGCGGGTGCTGACATAACGTGCCGGATTAGGCGCCGTCGCCGATGCCGCACCGGTAGCGGCGCGGCTCACTGCAGCGCCTCCATGCGGATGCGGGTGATTTTTCCGGACACCACCGGCAGCGCCTCTATGCGTGTTATGGCGGCATCGATTTTCTTTTCGCGGGTGACATGGGTCAGCAGGATGATGTCAACCTGGCGTTCACCCTCCTGTGGTTCCTTCTGCACCAGAGCCTCTATGGATATGCCCTGGTCCGCAAGGATCCTGGTGATGTCAGCCAGCACCCCGGTTTTGTCATCGACGCGCAGCCGCAGGTAGTACGAAGTCTCGACTTCGCCCATCGGCAGCACCGGCGCATCCGACAGCTGGTCGGGCTGGAATGCCAGGTGCGGCACGCGGTGCTCGGGGTCGGAAGTCAGCATGCGCGCCACGTCGAGGCGGGGGGCCACCACCGCGTAAGCCGGCGGCGCGGCGCCGGCGCCGGCGCCGTAATACATGGTCTGTCCGACTGCATCCCCCTTGACCAGGATCGCGTTCATCACGCCCTCGACGTTGGCGATCAGTTGCCGGGTCGGAATCAGCGTCGGATGCACACGCAGTTCGAAACCGCCGGGTTTGCGCTTGGCGATGCCCAGCAGCTTGATGCGGTAACCCAGTTCCTCTGCGTAGCGGATGTCTACCTGCGCCAGCTTCGAGATGCCCTCGACATGCGCCTTGCCGAACTGCACCGGGATGCCGAAGCCGAT
>JBMTEY010000110.1:0-8596 GCA_049433545.1 Burkholderiales bacterium
CTTGTACTTTTTGTGACAGCGGCGTACCCTCCAGCGCAGTTCACATGCAAAGGAGTACGCCATGGCTGCTGTTGCATCGGTCACTGCCTACGATCTGGCGGTCAGCGCGCCGAACAAGCGCGCGCCGAAACCGCCGCGCCGCATCAACGGCGTTCCGGTCTACGAGCAGGAGTTCTGGACCAGCAAGCAGCGCCAGGCCAATCCGCTGCATGAGGTGTCATACCGCGGTTGCTACAAGCCGCAGCTGCCCGCCTATTTCATCGACCGCCTGAGCAAGCCCGGCGACGTCATTTACGATCCGTTCAGCGGGCGCGGCACCACGGCGATCGAGGCGGCACTGATGGGCCGCAGCGTGATCGCCAATGACATCAACCCGCTGTCGGCGATCCTGACGCGGCCGCGGCTGCAGGTGCCGCTGATCGCCGCCATCGACGTGCGGCTGCGCGCGATCAAAATGTCGGAAAAACGCAAAAACGACATCGACCTGTCGATGTTCTATCACCCGGATACCGAGCGCGAACTGCTGAACCTGCGCGCCTGGCTCGCCGAACGTCAGGCGACCTGCATGGAGGACGACGCCGACCGCTGGATCCGCATGGTCGCCACCAACCGCCTGACCGGGCATTCGCCGGGATTTTTCTCCGCCTACACGCTGCCGCCCAACCAGGCGGTGTCGCCGGAGAGCCAGGTCAAAATCAACGAAAAAACCGGCAAGGCGCCGGAATACCGCGACGTGCGCGCGCTGATCCTGCGCAAGTCCATGCAGCTGCAGAGCGAAATCAACGCCGCGGCGCGCTGGCGCCTGCAGCAGGCGGCAACCACCGCGCACTTCCACTGCTCACCCGCGGCGCAGACCCCGGCCATCGCCGGCGACAGCGTGCAGCTGACGGTGACCTCGCCGCCCTTCCTAAACGTCGTGCAGTACGCGAAGGACAACTGGCTGAGATGCTGGTTCAACAACCTCGACGCCGAGGCCATAGGCGCAGGCATCACCATGGCGACCAGCGTCAACGAATGGGCGGCGGTGATGCTCGAAGTGCTGCAGGAACTGCATCGCATCACCCGGCCGAAGGGCTGGGTCGCCTTCGAGGTCGGCGAAGTTCAGCGCGGCTCGGTGAACCTCGACGAAGCCGTGGTGCCGCTGGGCATCGAGGCCGGGTTCCGCTGCGAGGCGATCCTGATCAACACCCAGAAATTCACCAAGACTTCGAACATCTGGGGCGTCGGCAACAACGAACGCGGCACCAACAGCAACCGCATCGTCATGCTGCAGAAGCCGGCGTAGACCGCCGGCTAGTAAACCATGCCTGCCGCCGCTTCCTGCGGCAGGTCCTTCTCGGCTTCACCGAGCTGCTCGTAGAACGATTCGATGTAGGCCCTGAAGGTGGCGTCGTGGCGCTGCATTTCGATTTCACCGAAATCGACCTGCGGTCGCGGCTGCAAATCAAAATGGTTGTGTTCATCGCGGCCGCGCACCAGGCAGGCCGGCATGCGCCGCTTGCCGATGTAGCGCGTGCGCGTCGGAATGTAGCTCAGCGCAATGCCGATGCGCCGCTCGTTCGTACGGTTGGGCTGCGACTGGTGCACCACGCAGGTGTGGTGGAACGAGAACTGTCCCGGCTTCAGGATGGCCTGTTCGATCCGCGACTGGTCGAACCACTCGACGATGATCTGCCCCGCGGTGTTGACGCTGTTCTTGATCAGCCCGCTTTTCTGCTGCAGCTGGCCGCGGATGTGGCTGCCGACCGCGAATTCCACCGGTCCGGCCTCGGCGGTGACGTTGGAGAGCGCAACCCACGCCGTGACATGGTCGTACGGGCGCAGGCCGAAGTAGGTCGAGTCCTGGTGCCAGGCGGCGATGCCCTCGCTCTGCGGCTCCTTGATGAAAAAACGGCTGGTGTAGAGCAGGATGTCGGGGCCGAGCAGGTCCTCGACGGCGTCGAGTATCGCCGGCGTACGCGCCAGTTCGTCGACCCAGCGGCACATGAAATGCAGGTTGCCGCGGAATTTCTTGTCGATCGACATCAGCGAGCCGCCGAGGTGTTCTTCGGTCCTGCGCAATTCCCCGCGGTAACGTGCGACTTCGTCCGCGCCCAAAGCATCCAGCGGCGACAGGTAGCCGTCGGCACGGTAACTCCTGATCTGATCTGCGTTCAGTTTTTTCGACATGGCGTTTTCCTTGATGCGCGCGGCGAATCGCATGGAATGACACATTGTGGTCGCCATTCGCCGGCAAAAACCGTCGTGATAGTATAGCCGCGAAAACCTGCACACGACATCGCCGCCATCGCGGATTCCTTCCGCCGACGGCGCACAACGCACCTCCGGAAACAGGCCATGGCCATCGATTACCAGAAACTCCTGAACTGGGACATTCCACAAGTTGAACAGCAGCTGACGAAGCGCGACACCATCATTTATGCGCTCGGCGTCGGCCTCGGCGCCGATCCGGTCGACCCGAATCAGCTGCAGTTCGTCTACGAGGAAAACCTGAAGGCGCTGCCGACGATGGCGATCATCCTCGGCTACCCCGGCCCCTGGCATGCCGCGCCGGGCACCGGCGTCACGCGCAGCCACGTGGTGCACGGCGAACAGGGCTTCACCATCCACAGGCCGCTGCCGGTCGAAGGCGCAATCACCGGCAAGACTCGAGTCACCGCGGTGCTCGACAAGGGCAAGGACAAGGGCGCGCTGCTGCAGACAGCCTGCGAAGTGCGCGACAAGGCCAGCAACGAATTGATCTGCACGCTGACCTCGACCACCTTCTGCCGCGCCGACGGCGGCTTCGGCGGTCCGTCGGGACCGACGGCCGCGCCGCAAGCGATACCTGAAACGCCGGCGCAGCATACCTGCGACCTCGCGACACTGCCGCAGGCCGCATTGATCTATCGTCTTTCGGGCGATTACAACCCGCTGCACGCCGATCCGGCGTACGCAGCGAAGGCCGGGTTCAAGATGCCCATCCTGCACGGCCGCGCCACCTTCAGCGTGGTCGGCCACGCGCTGGTGAAAACGGTTTGCGGTTACGATCCGCTGAAACTGAAAAGCATGGCGGGCCGTTTTTCGTCGCCGGTGTATCCCGGCGAAACCATACGCACCGAGATGTGGGTGGACGGCAAGGTCGTGACCTTCCGCGCCACGGTGCCGGCGCGCGGCGTCACGGTACTTAACAACGGCCGCGCGGAAATTGCATAAAACTTGTTTAAAATCAAATACTTAAATTAATACTGAGGATATCATGGCTGAACCGAAAATGATGGAAGGCAAAGTGGTGGTGGTCACCGGCGCGGGTCGCGGCATCGGCGCGGCGATCGCAAAAATGGCGGCGGCCAAGGGCGCCAAGGTGGTGGTCAACGACATCGGCGTAGCGCTCGACGGCGCCGGCGGCGACCAGACTCCGGCGCAGGAAGTGGTCAATGAAATCAAGAAGGCCGGCGGCGAAGCTGCGGCGAGCTACGACAGCGTCGCCGAATTTTCCAGCGCCGCCAAGATCATCCAGTGCGCGATGGACAATTTCGGCCGCATCGACGGCGTGGTCAACAATGCCGGCATCCTGCGCGACGTGATTTTCCACAAGATGACGGAAAGCGACTGGGATTCGGTGGTCAACGTGATGCTGAAGGGCGCGTTCAACTGCGCGCGCCACGCCGCCGACCATTTCCGCAAACAGGAATCCGGCGCCTTCGTGCACATGACCTCCACTTCCGGACTGATCGGCGGCATGGGGCAGGTCAATTACGGCGCGGCCAAGCTGGGCATGGTGGCGATGTCGAAAGCGATCGCGGTCGACATGTCGCGCTTCAACGTACGCTCGAACTGCATCGCGCCGGTGGCGTGGACGCGGATGACGGCCTCGATACCGGCCAAGGATCCGGCAACCGCGGCGCGCATTGAGCAGCGCAAGCAGGTCACCCCGGAGCACAATGCCCCGCTCGCGGTGTTCCTGCTGAGCGACGCGGCGAAGGGCGTCAACGCCCAGGTGTTCGCCACGCGCAAGAACGAAATCTTCCTGATGAGCCAGTCGCGTCCGCTGCGCGGCGTGCACCGCCACGACGGCTGGACGCCGGAGCGTTGCGCCGAGCACATGTACCCGGCGCTGAAGAGCTGGTTCTATCCGCCGACCGAGCGCACCGCCGACGTCTTCCCCTGGGATTCCATCTGACCTGAACTTCCGCCGCCATCGATGAACGTCCGCTACGAAAAGAACGGCGCCGTCGGCATCCTGACGCTGGACCGGCCCGACCGGCTCAACGCCATGTCCGACCCGATGTGGGACGCGCTCTACGAACACATCAACAGCATCGCCGCTGATGATGATATTCGCGCGGTGGTGCTCAAGGGCGAAGGCCGCGCCTTCTGCTCCGGCGGCGACGTCAGCAACATGGCGAAGTCCGACATCGTGTCCGGCCGCGCGCGCTCGCAGAAACGCCACCGCACCGTCATCGCGCTCTACAATCTCGACAAGCCGGTGGTCGCCGCCACCCGCGGCGCTGTCTACGGCATCGGCAACGCGCTGGCGCTGGCCTGCGACCTGATCGTCGCCTCCGACACCACGAAATTCTCGATGGCCTTCAAGAAGGTCGGCGTGGTGCCCGACGGCGGCGCCATATTCTTCATGGTGCAGCGCCTCGGCATCGCCCAAGCCAAGGAACTGGTCTACACCGCGCGCGCCTTCGGCGCTGACGAAGCGAAAACGCTGGGCCTGGTATCGCGCGTGGTGCCCGACGCCGAACTAGAATCCGCAGCGCTGGCGCTGGCGCAGGAATTCGCCGGATCGGCGACCTACGCGCTGGCGCTCGCCAAGAAAATGTTCCAGTACATGGCCGTGCCGACGCTGGAACAGCTGTGTGAAATGGAAACCATGGCCTCCGGCGTGGTGCGCCTGACCCACGACCACCAGGAAGGCGTCGCGGCGTTCAAGGAAAAACGCCCGCCGAAATTCCTCGGCAAATAAATCCTCGCGCGCAGGCTCCACAAACCATCTTGACTACAGCGCAACGCGGCAGCGACGCCTCCTGGCTGTTGTGGCTGTGCGCGAGCCGCACCGGCTTCGCGCTGATGTTCACCGCCTACGCGGCTGCGATCCCCCTGCTGAAGCCGGATTGGGGCATGACCGCCGGTGAGACCGGTCTGATCCAGTCGGCGTGGCACGGCGGTTACCTGTTCTCGCTGGTCGCCGTCGGCTTCCTCGCCGACCGCTACGGCGCCAAGCGCGTGTTCCTGTTCTCCAGCATCGCTTCCAGCATCAGCGCGATGGTGTTCGCGCTGTTCGCCGACAGCTTCCTCACCGGCATGCTGCTCTACGGCATGACCGGGCTGTTTTCCGGCGGTTCGTACACCCCGGGCCTCGCCTTGATCGCCGAACGCTTCCAGTCGGGGGGGCGCGGCCGCGCGATGGGCTTCTACATCGCCGCGGCCTCCGGCGGCTACGCGCTGGCACTGGTGATCACCGGCGCCCTGACGCCGTTCATCGGCTGGCGCGGCGCCTTCATCGTCAACGCCTGCGGGCCGGTGGCCGGCACCCTGCTCGCCCTCTACGCACTGCGCGCGACGCCCAACGTCGTGCATCCGCGCAGCGCCGAACATGCAGCGGAAAAACCGGTCGGCGTGATTCTCGCCAACAAGCCGGCGATGCTGGTGACCTGGGCCTACACCTTCCATTCCTGGGAAATGCTCGGCATGAAGGCGTGGATGCCGGCCTTCCTCGCCGCGGCAGCGGCCTACACCACCGGCAGCAGCGCCACCGCCTCGGCCAGCCTCGGTGCGGGACTCGCCGCGATCGCCTATGTCGGCAGCATGGCCGGCAGCGTCACCGGCGGCTGGCTCTCCGACCGCATGGGCCGCACCTGGACCATGCTGCTGCTCGCCACCACCAGCGCTTCGTGTTCGCTGCTCCTCGGCTGGATGATCGGCCTGCCGCTGTGGCTGCTGGTGGTGATCTGCTTCGTCTACAGTTTCACAGCGGTCGGCGACTCCTCGGTATTTTCCACCGCGGTCACCGAACTGGTACCGCCGCGCCACATCGGCGCCGCTTACTCTATGCGTTCTGTGCTGGGTTTCGGCGCCGGCGCAATTGCGCCCTGGGTGTTCGGCCTGGTGCTCGACGCCGCTGGCGCGGCGCAGGCCTCGCAGGTGGTGACCTGGGGGCTCGCCTGGTGTTCACTGGGCGTGATCGCGATGATGAGCCCGCTCGCCACCTGGCGGCTGCGACGCATGCCGGAGGCGGTTCAGATGGCCGGCGGAAAACGTTAAACTCCCTCCCTCGTACCTCAAACCGAAGCGGATCATGAAAATCACCAAAGTCGAAGTCCATGCGCTGCGCGCACCCGACGACGGCCGCCCGCACTGGGTCAGCCATTTCATAGTGCCCACCGCCAATGACCTGCTGGTGCGGCTGCACACCGACGAGGGAATTGAAGGTTTCGGCCTGTGCTCGGGCAAATCCGCGGTCGACGCCGCGATCAAGGTGTTCCGTGCCGGCATCGCCGAACAGATCATCGGCGAAGATCCGCTGGCCCCGGAAAAACTCAACCACAAGCTGTTCTCGATCACTTCGCAGCGCATTGCCGCGGAACGCGGCTGGGGCCGCGACGCAATGGTGCGCATCATCGCCGCCGTCGACATCGCCTGCTGGGACATCGTCGGCAAGGCGGCGAAGCTGCCGCTCTACCGTCTGTTCGGCGGTTTCCGCGACGCAGTGCCCTGCTACGTCACTTGTGCCTATTACCGCGACGGCAAGGGCCTGCCGCAGTTGAAGGACGAGATGCAGATGCTGAAGGCGCAGGGACATCAGGCTTTCAAGGCCAAGATCGGCGGCCTGTCACTGAAAGAGGACATTGCGCGGCTCGAACTGATCCGCGACATCATCGGCACCGACAAGCAATTGATGGTGGACGTCAACCGCGGCTGGGACCTGCCGACCGCCATCGAAGCGGCCCGCCTGCTGGTGCCGATCAACCCGCGCTGGCTGGAAGAACCGGTGCGCTGGGCCGACGACCACCGCGAACTGAAAAAACTCGCCAAGCAGACCAACATCCCGCTGTCCGCCGGCGAGAGCGAAGGCACGGCCTACGGCTGCCGCGACCTGATCGAGGACGGCGCCATCCAGATCCTGCAGTTCGACTGCACCATGATGGGCGGCTTCACCATGGGCCGCAAACTCGCGGCGCTGTGCGAACTGAACCACGTGGAAGTCGCACCGCACCACGACTGCTTCCTCCACGCCCACATCGTCGCCGGCAGCCCCGCGGGCTGCATCGTCGAATCCTTCACCGACCCCGAACGCGACCCGCTGCAGGCTGAGCTGTTCGAGGATCCGCCGAAAATCGCCAACGGCATGCTCAAGCTGAAGGAACAGCCGGGGCTGGGACTGACGCTGTCGGAAAAGGCGGTGAAGAAGTTCGGCGAGAAAATTCTCTAGCCGAGCGGCGACACGCGCCCCACCATCCGCTCGAGCTCCATCAGTTCGGCGTTGGTGTGGTTCACCACCGGCGCATCGACAATCGAGCGCCCGATGTCCACCTTGCCGTAGACAAAGTTCGCCTGGTGGTTGCTGCTGCGCACTTCCTTTTTCGACTTGTAGGTCACGCATTCCAGGTCGACCGTGCCGTAACAGGTGCAGAAGTAGGTCATGATCGAACTGGCTTCGACATAAATGCCGGTGCCGCGGATGCCCGCGGTCACCGTCGCGGTGCGCAGGATGCGCGGCCCACCCTTGCCGAACACGCCGAGCAGCCCGCCGGTCAGCACCCGCAGACCGGCGATGAAACCACGGCCGTCGATCTTCAGCGAAGTCAGCTGGCGCAGGCGGAAGGCATCCGGGCCGACGGCAAATGTGATGCTGCTGTCCGGGCCGGTCAGCACGCTGTCGCCGGGCTGGATTTTTGCCCCGGCTGGCGCGCGGAAACCGTTGATGTAGAGCTCACCCATGCTGTCGCCGGTCTGCGCCGAGCGCGCCAGCCCCGGCAGCGCCAGCAAGGCCCCGCCGCCGGCGACGCCGCCCAGGAATTGCCTGCGGCCATGCCCGATCTCCGGTAACGCATGCACTTTGCACGTCATGGGTATACTTTCGCTGGTGAATGCGATCTGAGTCGTGTAACCGGTGATTGCCTTACAGATCGTGCGGCACCGTTGCGGGTCTGAACTTTGGGTGGGCTGAAAACGCGCCGTGCGCCGGCAATGCGCAGCGCAGCCGTTTTCTCCATATTATGGAAATCCCGGATGCTGCACCGCAATAGCAAGGTAGAATTCTTTCTCCTCTCAAAAGCAGGTTTCCGCACCATGTCCCCGGTAACGACATTTACAGTTGATCGCGGCGAAGTCCGCATTGCAGTCCATGCTTTCGGCACCGGCCCGCGCATCGTGATGATGCCGTCGCTGGGTCGCAGTGCGGCCGATTTTTTCGACATCGCGCAACGCCTCGCCGCCGCGGGTTACCGCGCGCTGTGCCCGGAACCGCGCGGCCTCGGCGGCAGCAGCGGACCGCTGGGGAACATCACGCTGCATGATTTCGCCGCCGACATCGCCGCGGTGATCGAACACGACGGCGGCGGACCGACCGTGGTCGCCGGCCATGCCTTCGGCAATTTCGTCGCGC
>JBMTEY010000111.1:0-8358 GCA_049433545.1 Burkholderiales bacterium
CCGCGCGGCGGTGTCCGGCGATTACGAGGCAGGGGGCGCCAAGGGCCGCCTGCCGTTCATGAACGCCGGCACGCGGCCTGAGCCTGCCGCAGGGCGCGGCAAACTGCGCCAGGCGCGGCACCTGCATCACGCCTGAACCTGTAACGGAAGCCTGCAATGAGACGATTCGATCCCCACGAACATGCCCGCAACGTATTGGGCGAAAAACTGCAAACCTGCAGCGAACGTCCAATGACCGGGTTTTTCCGCGACGGCTGCTGCAACACCAGTCCCGAGGATGTCGGCGTGCACACGGTATGCGCGGTGATGACCGCGGAATTCCTCGAGTTCAGCAAGGCGCGCGGCAACGACCTGTCGACGCCGATGCCGGATTTCGGATTTCCGGAGCTGAAGCCCGGCGACCGCTGGTGCCTGTGCGCGCCGCGCTGGCGCGAAGCCCTGGACGCCGGCATGGCGCCGCGGGTGGTGCTGGCGGCGACGCATGAAGCATCGCTGGAGTTCGCAACGCTGGCGGAGTACAAGAAATACGCAATCGACCTGTCCTGAGAGAGGAGCGCCATGACCGACATCGACGGCAAGACCCTGAGCCCGCTGCCTGCGGAAGATCTGGTTACGCTGACCCACATCGTCTACGGACTGCACGCTTTCAGCGCGCTGACCGGCATCACCAGCGCCGCGTTCGTGGTCACCGCCTTCCTCACCGGCTGGCCTTCGATCATCGCGGTGATCATCAATTACGTGAAGCGCGACGCGGTGCGCGGCACCTTCCTCGACTCGCATTTTTCATGGCAAATCCGCACCTTCTGGTGGTCGGTGCTGTGGGTGATCGTCGCCGCGGTGATGATCGCCACGGTCATCGGCGTGGTGGTCGGCGTTCCGCTGATGCTGCTGCTCGGGCTGTGGGTGGTTTACCGCATCGTCCGCGGCTGGATTACGCTGGCGCGGCGCAAACCGATGCCGATGTAGCGGGCTGCCGTAATGAGCGTGCGCATCGACAAGTGGCTGTGGGCGGCGCGTTTTTTCAAGACGCGCGCTGCGGCGCAGCAGGCGGTCGAGGGCGGCAAGATCAAACTCAACGGCGAACGCACCAAGCCGGCGAAGGAAGTGCGCGCCGGCGACATGCTGGTAATCACCATCGGCGCTTACGAATGGGTGGTGAAGGTTGCCGGCCTGTCCGACAAGCGCGGATCAGCCACGGTGGCGCGCACGCTTTACGCCGAGGACGAAATTAGCCGCCTCAGGCGCGAGGAACAGTCGGCGCTGCGCAAATTCGCGGCTGACCCGGCGCAGGACCGCCACGGCCGCCCGACCAAACGCGAGCGCAGGCAGCTCGAACGGTTCCGCAGCGAATAGGTCAAAACGGATATCACCGGAGACAAGCATGGCTGAAAACGGTAAACCACAGATCAATCTCGAGGAAGCCGGACGGCTGATCGACTCGCTGGAGCGCGACCTCGCCAACGTGCGCAGCGGCAACGCCGACGTGCAGCGCCTGCGCGATGAAGTCGAGACCCTGCGCAACGTGCTGAAGTCCCCGGTGCAGCGCGACCACTGGGTCAGCGACAGCCTGCACGACATTCGCGGGCTGCTCGACGAAACCGTGGACGAGGCGGTCTACGAAGGCATGACCATCAGCCGTTACGCAGCCGAAATCGCGCGTATCCTCGGCTTATAAAAATTCCAATAAATCAAATACTTATGTAGCTACGCCCGTTGCGGCCCCGGGCGCCCGTTTTCAACCGCGTAGTGCGCCATCTCGTAGACCCGCGACTGCGCGTCTTCGGGGCTGATCACCGCGAGGAAGGTGGTTTCCCAGCGCTTCGGCGTGATCGCGCACAGCGCATAGCCGCGGCGCGAACCGTTGGCGAATCTGACGTGCGGGTTCTCCGCAAGCAGGGCTTCGATGCGGGCGCGGCTGGGTCCGAATGAACTGATCGAAGTGGCGACGAATTCGCTGGCGACCACCGCCGATTTTTCGCGGTTGAAATCGATTTTCAGCTCGTTGGCCGAAGCGAAATGCACATCGCCGCCGATCATCACAGGGTTGCGGATTTTTTTGCCGGCGATGAATTTCAGCAGTTTCTCGCGCGCCAGCGGATAACCGTCCCAACCATCGGTGTAGACCACGCGCTCCGGCCCCGGCTCGCGATCGGCCTGCGCCATCAGCGTGGTCTGCGCGATCACGTTCCAGCGCGCGTTTGAAACCGCGAGCGACTGTTCGAGCCAGCGTTCCTGTGCTGCACCAAGCAGCGAGCGTCCCGGCAGCCGCAGGTCGGTGCATTCCGCGGTGTTGACCTGGTTGCCGCCGCCACCGCGGGATTTTCGCGGGCACACGTGGTAATCACGGTACTGGCGCATGTCGAGCAGCTGTATCTGCGCCAGCCCGCCCATCGCGTGCGAGCCATGGATTTTCATGCGGGGTCCGCCTGCGTAGGTGCCCGGCGGCAGCGGCATGTGCTCGTAATACGCCTGATAGGCTGCGGCACGGCGCAGCAGAAATGCGTCGGCCGGATCGAGATCCTGCGAGCGGTCGTTGGCGTAATCGTTGTCGACCTCATGGTCATCCCAGGTCACCAGCCACGGGCAGGCCGCGTGTGCCGCCTGAAGCTGCGGATCAGTCTTGTAGAGTGCGTAGCGGTTGCGGTAATCCTGCAGCGTGTACGGTTCCGCGGAATCATGGGAGCGCACAAAAGCCGTCTTGCGGCCCCAGGACGATTCGTAAATGTAGTCGCCGACGTGGATCACCAGGTCCGGACTGCGCTGCGCCATGTCGCGGTATGCGGCGTAAAACCCGTGTTCAAAGTGCTGGCACGAGGCGACGGCGAAGGAAAGCGGAGTATCGGTGTCGTCCGTGGCTGGCGCGGTGCGTGTGCGGCCAATCGGGCTGACGGCGCCTCCCGACATGAAGCGGTACCAGTACCAGCGTGCCGGCTGGAGCTTGCGCGCGGTGACATGAACGGAATGGGCGAAGGCCGGCACCGCCGCGGTTTCGCCGCGGTCGAGGATCCTGCTGAAGTTCTCGTCGGCGGCGATTTCCCAGCGCACGCTGACCGCGGCCGGCGGCATGCCGCCTCCGTTCACCGGATCAGGGGCGAGCCGCGTCCACAATGCCACGGCATCGGGTTGTGGATAACCGGAGGCAACCCCCAGGGTGAACGGGTTTCGTTCGAAGCGCAGCTGTGCCCACAGCCGCGGCGCGGGCAGCGCCAGCGCGGCGGACAGAGCGGCGGAGCCGAGCAGGAAGTCGCGGCGGGCTGGACTGGGAATGATGCGGGCCATGGCGGTGCGCACTATAACGTGCAGAGGTTACCGCTCGCTGACAGCGTGCCACGGCCAAGGCTATATATAATGATCGGGACAACAATTTCCGGAATCACCGGGAGGGAGGAATCGTGAAAAACACCGGCCTGATCGTCATTGCCGCGTTCGCCGCCGTATCCGCTCAAGCGCAGAATTTTCCGGTCAAACCGATCCGCATCGTGGTGCCGTTTTCGGCCGGCGGTCCCGCCGACATCACCACCCGCAACATCGCGCCGCGGCTGACCGAACTGCTGGGCCAGTCAATCATCGTCGACAACCGTGCCGGGGCCAACGGCACCATAGGCGCCGATGCCGTGGTGCGTGCCGCGCCCGACGGCCACACGCTGCTGATGTCCACCGCCAGCGTGACCTCGATCAACATGGTGACCTATGCCAAACCGCCTTATCAGACCTTGCGCGATCTGCTGCCGCTGTCGCCGGTGATGACCACGGCCAGCCTGATCGTGCTGCACCCGTCGATGCCGGCAAAAAATCTCAAGGAGCTGGTGGCCATTGCCAAAGCCAAACCGGAGCAGATCGCCTTCGGTTCGGCCGGCAACGGCGGCACACTGCACCTCGGGCTGGAAATGCTTATGAGCGCGTCGAAAGCCAAAATCACCCACGTCGCCTACAAAGGTGCGGCGCCGGCGGTTAGCGACGTGGTGGCAGGGCAGATCCAGGGCATGTTCGTCGACCTGCCGGTGATTTCGCCTTACGTCAAAAGCGGCAAGGTGCGCGCGATCGCGGTGGCGAGTGACAAGCGTTCGCCGTATTTCCCCGATATCCCGACGGCGAAGGAATCGGGTTACGCCAACGTCGAGATGACCAATTACTACGGATTGCTGACTACCGCGAAGACCCCGCGTGCCTCAGCCGACAAGCTGCACGACGCCATCGTCAAAACCGTGAATACCAAGGCGGTGCACGACCGGCTGGTTGCCACCGGTGCCGATCCATTGACCATGTCGATCGATGAATTCAGCAAATTCATCGGCGAAGACATCGAGCGCTGGCGCAAGGTGGTGAAGGCGGCGAACCTCAAGTTTGATCGATGACCGCGACAGCGGCTGAACAGGAGATCGCATGCTGACACTCTACTGGGCGAAAGGTACCTGCGCGCTGGCTTCGCACATTGCACTCGAGCAGGCCTGCGCCGATTACAAGGCCGAACGCCTGGACTTCTCGAAAACACAGCAGCGCTCGCCGGAATATCTGCGCATCAATCCCAAGGGCCGCGTGCCGGCGCTAGTGACGGATCAGGGCATCCTCACCGAAACGCCGGCGATTCTTCTCTACGTCGCGCAACTGTTTCCCAAGGCCAATCTTGCGCCGTTGGCCGACCCGTACGCGTTGGCGCAGGTCAATGCCTTCAACAGCTACCTGTGTTCAACCGTGCATGTTGCGCACGCGCACAAGAACCGCGGCAGTCGCTGGGCTGACGACCCGAAGGCACTGGAGGCCATGAAGAAAAAAGTGCCGCAAACCGTCGGCGACTGTTTCGAACTGATTGAAAAGGAAATGTTCGGTGGGCCGTGGGTGATGGGCGAGCGTTATTCCATCTGCGACCCGTACCTGTTTACGCTGGCGAAGTGGCTGGAGTCGGACGACGTCGATATCAACCGTTTTCCGAAGGTGGCTGATCACCACAGGCGCATGGCGGAAATTCCGGCGGCGGCGAAGGTGCTGAAGGTGCATGCGGCGGAATCGTGATTTTCACCAGGAGATCGTGGTCTGTCCCTGATTACACGTTAAAGGCGCTCGCCCGGAGGAGCGGACCACGATTTTAGCTAAACAATTTTGTTTAATTTTCCTGGTTACCTTGGATTCATCTAATCATCAATGAACACATCGATCGATCAAATCAGAATCCTGCTGTTCCTGGCGGCAGCGGCAATGTTCGCCCCCGCTGCGTCCGCGCAGGACACCATGCGCGTCGACAACCTGCCGATGTATGGGCAGCCGGATATCAAACGCCCGGATCACCTGAAACAGCTCGACGAACATTTCATCGTCAATGCGACCAAGGCTTTCGGCAGCCGCGAAAAGGCCAGCCTGAACTGGTACGGGCAGGGGGAGGAGTTCATGAACCAGGGCAATGCGGACATGGCGATGCGGCGCTACAACCAGTCCTGGCTGCTTAATCCGGAAAGTTTCCTGCCGTACTGGGGTTTCGGGCGTGCCTTGCTGGCGCGCAAGGATTGCGACGGGGCGATCAGGCAGTTTGCGCGCGCGCGGGAACTGGTGAAGGACGAGCCGCGCAAGATGGCCCTGTTGTCGGATTCGGGAGTCGCTTACGGCTATTGTGCGACCATCACTCCGCCATGGCAGCCTGAATTGCGCAAAAAACATTACGAGAACGCCAACCGGTTGTTTGCCGAAAGCACCCGGCTCGACCCCGCGTATGCGGTTGCGTGGTACCGCTGGTCGCAGGTGCTGCTGCAACAGGGGCGTGCACAGGAGGCATGGGAGAAAGTCCGCCGGGCGCAATCCGGCGGCTACCCGGTGCCGGACGATTATCTCGCCCGGCTGCGGAAACGCATGTCGGAGCCGAAATAGCGGCGCCGGGCATTCCTGCTGCAAGCGCATTACCATGAGCGGGTGGATTCCCGTCTGAACATCATCGGCCCCGGCCGTGTGGGGCGCACCTTGGGGCGGCTGCTGCAGCAGTCCGGCGGGCCTGCGGTGCAGGATGTGCTGAGCGCGGAACTTTCCACTGCGGAACAGGCGGTCGCTTTCATCGGTGCCGGCCGCGCGGTGCGCACGCTGAACGATATGCGATCAGCGGAACTGTGGCTGCTGACACCGCCAGATGCAGCGAGCCCGCCGGTGGCCGCGGCCCTGGCAGCCGCCGGCCGCGTGCGGGCAGGCGACATTGTGTTCCATTGCAGCGGCGCCTTGCCTTCCGCCGTGCTGGCGCCGCTGTCTGCCATCGGTGCGCATGGCGCCAGCGTGCATCCGCTGAAAAGTTTTGCCGACCCCGATGTTGCCGTGAAAACGTTTGCCGGCACACACTGCGCGGCAGAGGGTGATGCCGCTGCGCTGGCGGTGCTGCGGCCGCTGTTCGAAAAAATTGGCGCGCAGGTATCGGTGATCGATGCCGCGGGCAAAACCCTGTATCACGCCGCCAGCGTGCTGGTGTGCAACGACCTCACGGCCTTGATGGAAGCCGGTTTGCGCGCTTACGAACAGGCCGGACTCGAACGCGCGACCGCGCAGCGGATGATGGAGCCGCTGGTGCGCGAAACCGTGGACAATGTTTTTGCGCTGGGTACCGTGCGCGCATTGACCGGACCGGTGGCGCGCGGCGATGCCGAAGTGGTGGCACGGCAACTCGCGGCACTGGAAGTGCTGGATCCACGCATCGCGGCGGCTTACCGCGCGCTCAATGCGCTGGCCGTGGATCTTGCGCGGCAGCAGGACACTGCCCCGGCAGTTGCGCTGGATGCTGTGGCGCAGACATTAAAAAATATCAATAAAAACAGATAATTATATCGACGCCCCGAGGGCGGGCTGGTACAGGGCCGCTTGTTACAATCGGTCCATGGATACCGCGACACCAGCAGCAACATTATTGGCGGAGCAGATACGCGCACAGGTATTGCGCGGCATCGCGCTCAACCGCGAGCCGGGCTATCACTTCGCCGGCAATTTTCTCGAACTCTCGTACGACCATGTAGGCACGGATTACACCGCGCTGTCGGTGGACGTGCGACCGCATTGTGCCGATGCCGACGGCCAGTTAAACCTGTCGGGCTTCGCGATTCTCGCCGACCTGGTGATGGCCGCCGCGGTGCGCGCCGGACTCGAACCGCATACCAGATTGGCGACAGTGACCATGAACCTGCAGTTCAGCGGCGCGCCGCGCACGGGACGCCTGGCCGGACGCGGCGCGATGCACGGTTTCGTGCAGGGGGCGGCGGGACGCCAGGGCATGAGTACGCTCGAAATCCGCAACGAAGCAGGCCTGGTGTGCACCGGCAGCGCCACCTTCATGATGCTGAAGCCGCCCAAGGGCGTGGAACTGCATCCGGTGCCGCACCGCCGCCGCGGCGAGAATCCGACGCCGGACATCGGTAACCGGCTGCGTCCTGATGAAAATAAAGTGCTGGCCATCGCCGACGCGGTGCTGGCCGACGTGCGCAGCCACGGCGGTTCGTTCATCCAGCGCTTCTGGGGCGTGCAGGCGAAACATGTCGCGGGCGCGGCACACTCGACGGTGAAAAATGGGCCGCATATCGGCAACCGCGTCGGCCACGTGCAGGGCGGCATCCTGCTCGGGCTCGCCGCGGAGAACGCGATCGCAGCTCTGACGCCGCACTGGTCGCTGACGGCGATCTCGGCCTGGTACATCAGTCCCGGCGAGGGCCGCTCGCTTAAAATCAAATCCAGGGTCGTGCACCACGGCCGGTTGATCGCGGTGGTGCGCACCGAAGTGACCTGTCGCGGCAAGGACGGCCGTCCGCGCAAGGTATTCGAACTGATGACCACGCACGCGAGCAGGACCGAATAACCATGGCCTTGCGCACGTTGTCCGGCAAACATGCCGATCCGCGCAAGGGTCGCGGCGCCGGCGTCAATCCCGAGGGGCGTTTTGAAAACGTCGAGCGCGAGGCCTACGACGACGGCTGGGAATCCGAGGCGCAGGAAGAAGAACGTGCGCTGAAGACGGTGGTGACCGACGAGCGCGCGAAATCCATCATCGCCCGCAATGAATCGCCGGACATTCCGTTCACCCAGTCGATCAATCCCTACCAGGGTTGCGAGCACGGCTGCATCTATTGTTACGCGCGCCCCAGCCATGCCTACCGCAACCTGTCGCCGGGCATCGATTTCGAGACGCGGATATTTGCCAAGACCAATGCCGCGGCGCTGCTGCGCAAAGAACTGTCGAAACCCGGTTACCGCTGCGAGCTGATCGCGCTGGGTGCCAATACCGATCCCTACCAGCCGGCCGAGCGCAGCCACGGCATTACCCGCGGCATTCTGGAAGTCTGCGCCGAATTCAACCAGCCGGTGGGCATAGTCACCAAGAACGCGCTGGTCGAGCGCGACATCGAC
>JBMTEY010000112.1:0-8297 GCA_049433545.1 Burkholderiales bacterium
TCGAGGACATCCGTGCCCGCCGCTACGCCTTCGACAACGAGGAAGCCGAGCGCGGCGTGTGCTGCGTCGGCGCCGGCATCTACAACGACGAAGGCCAGCTCGCCGCCGGCCTCTCGGTATCCGCGCCCACCGAACGTTTCCGCAAGACCTGGGCCGAATCGGTGCGCCAGGCTGCCGAGCGCATCTCGCGCGCCATCGGCTACCAGCCGCCGCGTTAGCCCCCCGCCGCCGGCCATGTACGACCGCAGCGTCGTCTTCCTCGACCTCGAGACCACCGGCGCCACCGCCACCCACGACCGCATCACCGAAGTCGGGCTGGTCGAGGTCGAAAACGGTAAATTCATCCGTGAATGGTCGACGCTGGTCAATCCCGGCATGAGCATCCCGCCGATGATCCAGTCGCTGACCGGCATCAGCAACGACATGGTGCGTGACGCGCCGCGCTTCGAGGAAATTGCGCGCGAAGTCTGGGAAGCCGTGGACGGCCGCGTCATGATCGCGCACAACGCGCGTTTCGATTTCGGTTTCCTCAAGAACGAATTCCGCCGCCTCGGAAAGAATTTCTCGCCGCCGTTGCTGTGCACGGTGAAGCTGTCGCGCAAGCTGTTCCCGCAGCACGCCCGCCACAACCTCGACACGCTGATCGGCCGCCACGGCATCGTTTGCGACGCGCGCCACCGCGCGCTGGGCGATGCGCGCGTGTTGTGGCAGCTCGCGCAGCAGTGGCGCAGCGACCCCGGCGAAGCCGCGGTGATCGCAGCCACCGCGAAGCTGCTGAAGACGGCGACGGTGCCTGTCGGCCTGCCCGACACGGTGTTCGACACCATCCCCGAAGGCCCAGGCGTGTATCTTTTTTACGGCGAACGCGACGTGCCGCTCTACGTCGGCAAAAGCATCAGCCTGCGGGCGCGGGTGATGTCGCATTTTTCCGGCGACCACCGCGTCAACAAGGACATGCGCATCGCCGCCGAAGTAAACCGCGTGGACTGGATCGAAACCGCGGGCGAACTCGGCGCGCTGATCGAAGAGGCGCGGCTGGTGAAAAAACTCTCACCCGTGCACAACCGGCAATTGCGCCGCGCCAACGAACTGTGCGCGTGGCAGTGGGATACCAGGCAGCACGACGTCGCGCCGCAGCTGGTGTCGGCGCGCGACCTCGCTGGCGACGGCTTCGAGCACCTCTACGGCCTCTTTCGCAACCGGCGCACCGCGATCGAGGCGCTGCGCGAAATCGCCGCTTCCCACGAGTTGTGCCTGCAGCTGCTCGGCCTCGAAAAAGGCGGCGGCCCGTGTTTTGCGCACCAGATCAAACGCTGCCGCGGCGCCTGCACCAGCAAGGAAACGCCGGCTGCCCATGCGCTGCGGCTGGCCGCGGCGCTGGCCGGGCTGCGGGTGCGCGCCTGGCCGTTTACGGGACGCATCGCCATCCGCGAAACCACGGCCGACGGCGAACGCAGCGAACTGCATGTGCTCGACCAGTGGTGCCACCTCGGCACCGTGAAGAGCGAAGCGGAACTGCACGAACTGCAGGAAGCCGCGCCACGGCCGCTGTTCGATCATGACACCTACAAGATCCTCAACCGCTACCTGCTCGGCGGCAAAAAACGCCCCGAGATCATTCCGCTGACGCCGTCCGCCGCGCCTGCGGCATAATGCTCCCGCGAACCGCAACCATCCCTGTCCGGAGGAGGACATCATGATGAAGCTTGTGCATTCGATCGGCATCGCCCTGCTGCTCGTGCTGGGCGCCTTCAACGCTGCCGCGCAGCAGTACCCGGCAAAGCCGGTGCGTTTCATCATCCCCTTCCCGCCTGGCGGCCCCACCGACATCATGGGCCGGCTCGCCGCGGACATCCTGTCGCGTGCCTACGGCCAGCAGTTCATCGCCGACAACCGCGGTGGCGCCGGCGGCAACATCGGCTCCGACCTCTGCGCCAAGGCCCCTGCCGACGGTTACACCATCTGCATGATGACCGCCGCGCAGGGCATTTCCCCGGGCATCTACCGCAAGCTGCCGTTCGACCCGGTGAAGGATTTTTCGCATGTCACGCTGATGGCGATACTGCCGAGCATGCTGACCACGCATCCGTCGCTGCCGGTGAAAAGCGTCAGGGACATCATCAACCTCGCAAAATCCAAACCCGGCGAACTGTCCTACGCGTCGACCGGCAACGGCTCGAGCCCGCACATGATGATGGAACTGTTCAAGTACCTGGCAAAGGTCAACATGGTGCACATCCCGTACAAGGGCCAGGCGCCGGCGGTGGTCGACCAGATTTCCGGGCAGGTGCAGCTCGCCTTCAACACCGCGATCGGCGTGATGCCGCACGTGCAGGCCCGCCGGCTGAAGCCGATCGCCATTTCGACCAAGGGCCGTTTCCCGCCGATGCCCGAGCTGCTGACGGTGGCCGAGAGCGGGCTGCCCGATTTCGACGGCTCGTCGTGGCAGGGCGTGGTGTTCCCCGGCGGCACACCGCCGGACATCGTGAACAAGGTCCACGCGACGCTGGCGAAGGAACTCACATCGGCCAAGGGCAAAGAGACGCTGCTCAAGCGCGGCGGCATCGCCTCGGGCAACACGCCCGCGGAATTCGCGGCATTCGTCAAGGGTGAAGTCGACAAGTGGACGCGGATCGCCAAGGCAGCCAAGGTACGGGTGGACTGAACACATGGCAGCGGCCAACCCTGAACTCACCGCACGCATCGACCTCGCCGCCGCGCTGCGCAGCGCCTCGCGCATGGGGCTGGGTGAAGGCATCTGCAACCATTTCAGCGTCGAGGTGCCGGGGCGGCCGGGGCATTTCCTGATCAATCCGCAGGGACTGCACTGGTCGGAGGTGACGCCGGCGGACCTGGTGACGGTGGACGCGCAGGGCAACAAGGTCGCGGGCAGACACGAAGTGGAGCCGACGGCGTTTTTCATCCACGGCGCCGCACACCGCAGCAAGCCTGATGCGAAATGCGTGCTGCACACCCACATGCCCTACGCCACCAGCCTCACCGTGGTCCAGGGCGGCCGCGTCGAAGCGGCCAGCCAGGTGGCGCTGAAGTTCTACGGCCGCTGCGCCTATGACGAGGCCTACAACGGCCTCGCGCTCGATGCCGCAGAAGGCGAACGCATCGTCGCCGGCCTGAAAAACGCCGACGTGCTGTTCCTCGCCAACCACGGCGTGATCGTCACCGGGCCGTCGGTGGACCTCGCCTTCGACGACCTCTATTACCTGGAACGCGCGTGCATGCTGCAGGTGCTGGGCATGGGCACGGGCAGGCCGCTGCGCATCGTGCCCGAGGAAATCGCGCGTGCCACCGCGGCGCAGATGACCGACGACACCCAGGCACGGCTGCACTTCACCGCGCTGAAACGCCTGCTCGACCGCGATGAGCCGGGGTGGTCACGGCTGGAATAAATTTTCCCGGGTGATCAGTGAAACACGACCGGCGAATTCAGCAGCACGCTGAACTTGTCGAGAAATTCATCGACGTGTTCCTCCGATGAATCCTCGCTGACCGCCGCGCCCATCGCGTCCGCGAATTTCTGCGCGACGTCGCCCTGGAAATAAGTGCCACGCGAAGTGCGCTTGTCCACCAGCTCCAGGCCGTCCTGGCCGGGATACTCGGCGACGTAGTACTGGTCACTGTTGTAGACGATACGCATGGCGCACTCCTTTCACGGTAAGCCCTTGATTCCTATTGATTAAAAACATCAATAAAAACAATGGCATACGTTGAATGTGGGGGAGGAAGCGCCGTTTTCAAGAGCGCTGCGCAGCACGCCGCTGGCTCAGCGCGATGCCGGACAGGATCAGCGCCAGTCCGAGATAAGCGTTGGCATGCGGATGCTCGGCCATCAGCGCCACGCCGAGGAATACCGCAACGCTGGGACTGAGGTAATTCACCAGCGACATGAAACTCGGCCCTGCGGAACGGATCAGCTGGAAATAAAGTATGGTCGCGAGCGCCGTCGGCATCACGCCCAGCCAGGCCACTGCCGCCAGCGATCCTGCGCCGGGTGCAAGCTGCCACGGCCGATCCATCCACAACGCAACCGGCAGCACGATGATGCTGGCGACGATCAATGTCGCGGCAGCAGCCACCATCACGTCGCCCTTGATGATCAGCCGCGTCAGTACGCTCTGCAACGCATAACACAGCGCGCCGCCGAACACCGCGAGCTGCGACACGATGCGCAGCACATCGCCGCCGACGCCGGCCAGCGCCGCCGGCCCCATCAACACCACGATGCCGGCGAAACCGGTTGCGAATCCCGCGGCGCGCTGCCGCGTCAGGTGTTCGCCGGCGATCAGGAAATGCGCCAGCACCAGAGTCGCCAGCGGCATGCCCGCCATCAGGATGCCGGCCAGCGCGCTCTCCACCACCTGCTGACCCCAGGTGATCAGGTAGAACGGCAGCGCATTGCCGATCACCGCGATCAGCACGAACGGCGCCCAGATACGGCCCGGCGGCGGCAGCCGGCGACCGGTGGCATAAACGATGATCGTCAATACCAGCGCCGCGACGCCGACGCGACCGGCGACAACCGTCAGCGGCGGCAGATCCGCCACCGCGATGCGGTTGAACATGAACGATGAGCCCCACATCGCGGCCAGCGCCAGCAATAACAGCCAGTCGTTCAGGGTGCGCTGCGTCGACATCGGGAAAAACCGCGCCTGCGGGCGGGTCATTTATCTTGTTGTGATGGCGGCAGAGCATACACGAAGGGATGCCCCGTCTCAGCGCCCGGGCTGCAGATCAGGAAATGCGGATAGACGCCATCATCCCGCCCTGCTGATGGCTGAGTATGTGGCAGTGAAACATCCAGTCGCCCGGATTGTCGGCGACGAAGGCAATTTCCGTGCGTTCGCGCGGCGCCATCAGCGTGGTGTCAGCCCACGGGCGGTAGGCCACGGGCTTGCCGTTGCGGGTGAGCACGCGGAAGGCGATGCCGTGGATGTGGATCGGGTGATGCCAGGCCGTGTCGTTGTGCAACGCCAGCAGGTAATGGCCATCGCGTTTCAGCGTCAGCAGCGGTTCGTGTGTGTGCCCCTTGCGCGCGACGCCGTTGATGGTCCACGCCAGATGGTGCTCGCGCACCAGTTCGCGTGCGCCCAGTCGCCGGCCGTCGAATTCAGCTTCGCGCAGACCGCCCATGGCGCCGCCCTGGAACACGATCTCGTGGCGCTGCGCCCGCGCGGGGTCGGGTTCGGCGAGCGGATTCGGCGGCAGCACGATGGCGGCATCCATGGGTTTGGCGCGCAGCGGGGAATCGTCGCGGTAGACGAATTCCATCACCCGCAGCTCGCGCGGATAAAACACGTCGGAGACCACGAAGCGTTCACCGGGTTTGTGCATGCAGTCGATGATGAGGTCGGCGCGCATGCCCGGCCCCAGTACCACGCCTTCCGGTGCAACATGCGGCGCCACCGGGTGGCCGTCGAGCGCGATGACGCGCTGCGCATGGCCGTCGAACTTGAGCTGGAAAATGCGCGCGGTTGCGGCATTCACCAGCCGCAGGCGCAGGCGTTCGCCGGCGCGCACCGCGAACACGCCACCTATGGGCGTGAATTTGCCGTTGATGGTGACGGTATTGCCGATGCGCCCGCCGTGGGTGAGATCGAAAAGATTGTCGTCGAAGTCGGCGACCTGGGTCGCGTCGCGGTTAAGTCGCCAGTCCGACAGCACCCAGGTCACGTCGCGGTCCACCGGCAGCGGCGTGCGTTCTTCGACGATCAGCGCGCCGTAGAGCCCGCGCGCCACCTGTTCATTCGAACGTTCATGCGGGTGGTACCAGTAGGTGCCGGCGTCAGGCAGCGCGAATTCGTAATGGAAATCCGCGCCGGGCGTGATCGGCGGCTGGGTCAGGTGCGGGACGCCGTCCATCGCATTGGGCAGACGGATGCCGTGCCAGTGTACGGTCGTCGGCTGCGGCAGCGCGTTTTTCACCTGCACGCGCAGCGTATCGCCCTGGCGCACGCGCAGTTCGGGACCGGGCGCAGTGCCGTTGAAACTCCAGATTTCGCTGTCGGGATAATCCGCGGGCACCAGTTGCTGGCGCCCGGTGCGGGCTTCGAGTACATGGCGATGCAGCGCCGCGTTGGCGCGGCCGTACGGCAGCCAAGGCAGCGTTGCGGCGGCAGCGAGGAATTCACGGCGGGTCAGGGTCATGCATTTCTCCGGAAGCGACTGCCATCTGAACACGCCGCCGCGGGGTGGTTCAACAGCCACGGCAGGAGGCCGACGATATGATAAAATTCAAGCACTTATCGCGACCGATCACCATGGCCCTGACACCCCTGACCGCCCTCTCCCCGCTCGACGGCCGCTACCACGGCAAACTCGGCGCGCTGCGCGACTGTTTCAGCGAAAACGCGCTGATCAGGCAACGGGTGCGGGTCGAAGTGGAATGGCTGAAGGCGCTGGCGGCGGAACCCGCGATCGCCGAAGTGCCGGCGTTTTCCAAAAACACCATCGCTGAACTCGATGCACTGGCCGAAAAATTCACCGAAGTCGACGGCGAACGCGTCAAGGCCATCGAGGCCACCACCAACCATGACGTCAAGGCGGTCGAGTATTTCCTCAAGGAGCGCCTCGCCAAGAACGCTGAAGTCACCAAGGTCGCCGAGTTCATCCATTTCGCCTGCACTTCCGAAGACATCAACAACCTGTGCCATGCACTGATGCTGCAGCAAGCGCGCACGGCGGCGTTGCTGCCGGCACTGGATGCGCTGATCGCGCGGCTGAAGGCGCTGGCGCACGAACTCGCCGACGCCGCCATGCTGTCGCGCACCCACGGCCAGCCGGCGTCACCGACGACGCTGGGCAAGGAAATGGCCAACGTGGTGGCGCGCCTCGCACGCGCCCGCACGCGCATCGCCGGCGTGTCGCTGCTCGGCAAGATCAACGGCGCGGTCGGCAACTACAATGCCCACCTCGCCGCCTATCCGGACATCGTCTGGGAAAATTTCGCGAAACGCTTTGTCGAGTCGCTGGGACTGGAATTCAACCCGTACACCATCCAGATCGAGCCGCATGACGCGATGGCCGAACTGTTCGACGCGGTAGCCCGCGCCAACACCATACTGCTGGACCTCGACCGCGACATCTGGGGTTACATTTCCGTCGGCTACTTCAAGCAGAAAACAAAAGCAGGTGAAATCGGCTCGTCGACCATGCCGCACAAGGTCAATCCGATCGACTTCGAGAATTCCGAAGGCAATCTCGGCCTCGCCAATGCGCTGCTGCGCCATCTCTCTGAAAAACTGCCGGTGTCGCGCTGGCAGCGCGATCTCACCGACTCGACCGTGCTGCGCAACATGGGCGTGGCGCTGGGTTATGCACTGCTCGCCTGGGATTCATGCCTGAAGGGCCTCAACAAACTCGAAGCCAACCGCGAAAAGCTTGCCGCCGACCTCGACGCCAACTGGGAAGTGCTGGCCGAACCGATACAGACGGTGATGCGCCGCTACAACGTCGCCGGCGCCTATGAACAGCTGAAGGAACTCACCCGCGGCAAGGGCATCAACCGCGACACGCTGCAGGCCTTCATCAAGGGTCTCAAGGGCATTCCCGAAGCCGAGAAAAAACGGCTGCTGGAAATGACGCCGGCCACCTACATCGGCAAGGCCGTCGCGCTGGCGAAGCGCATCTGAACATCCTCGCAGCTTCTCCCCTGCGCGCCCCGCAGGAAGCCCCCTTGGGGGGCGCCCCGCAGGAAGTCCCCTTGGGGCAAACGCCGGCGATGTTTATCAAGCATTTGTTTTAATTGGTTTTTTCGTAATTTCCGCGCTTGGTTGCGGCCAGCTCCGCCCAGCGCTGCAGCACCTCGGGCAGCGGCGGCGCATCTCCTGTGTAACCGACGACGCGCACCACATCGACATTGGGCACCTTGACGCCGCGTTGCAGAAAAAGGCCCTTCACGTAGGCATGCGCACAGAGCCTGCCATCGCGCTCGAAGGTCTGTTCGAGATAGACGTATTTTTCATCCCAGGTGACGACCCGGGTCACCAGTTCGAATTTCGCGAACGGCGGCAGCGGGCGAATGAAGGTGATCTCGGCGGCGCCCAGCACCGGCAGCCAGCGCCTGCGCAGGAACTCGCACAGCATGCCCGCCTGCGCCATCAGGTGGGTGCGCCCCAGGTCCATGAACGTCAGGTAACGACCGTTGTTCATGTGGAGATTGAGGTCGCAGTCGGTCGGCCACACGCGGAACGCCACCCGCGATTCGTCGAACAGACCGCGCCGCGGGACGCCGCGCAGCATGCGCAGGATCAGCCACAGCAGGCGCAGGTAGAGGTTCATCC
>JBMTEY010000113.1:0-8183 GCA_049433545.1 Burkholderiales bacterium
CTGGGCGCTTCGGCCAGGCGCACATTGCGCGGAATCACCGTGCGATACACCTTGTGGCCGAAATGCTGGACCAGCTGCGCCGATACCTGCTGCGCCAGTGTATTGCGCGAGTCATACATGGTGCGCAACAGCCCTTCGATTTCCAGTCCGGGATTGAGGTGTTCGCGCACCCGCTTGATGGTGCCGACCAGGTCAGACAATCCTTCCAGCGCGTAATACTCGCACTGCATCGGGATCATCACCGCCTGCGCGGCAGTCAGGCCGTTCACCGTCAGCAGGTTCAGCGCCGGCGGACAGTCGATCAGGATGAAATCATATTCGGCGGTCACCGACTGAAGCGCTTCCTTTAGCCGAGTTTCGCGGTGATCGATGTCGACCAGTTCGACTTCGGCGCCGGCAAGTTCGCGGTTCGACGGCAGCACGTCGTATCCGGCATGCGCCGCGCGACGGCGAACTTCGGCAATCGTTTTTTCACCGAGCAGCACTTGATAAACCGTCATCGACAGCGCGCGTTTGTCGACGCCGCTGCCCATGGTGGCATTGCCCTGCGGGTCGAGATCAACCAGCAGCACGCGGCGCTGCGTGGCGGCCAGGCTGGCGGCAAGGTTGACGCCGGTCGTAGTCTTGCCGACGCCGCCTTTCTGGTTGGTGATGGCGATGATGCGCGTCATGCAGCCACCGCCGGCTGCAGCAGCGCCGCATGGCGTTCCGCACCCAATCCCGGCACCTGCAGCGGCACGACACCGTGCAGACGGAAATTCCCCGGCAACTGCGCCAGTTCGTCATGCGGATAAATGCCTTTCATCGCGATTACCACGCCGTCGTTCGCGCACAGACTGCCTGCCAGCGCGAGAAACTCCGGCAAATCGGAAAACGCGCGGGACACCACCGTATCGAACGGTTGCGACACCGACCAGTCTTCGACGCGGGCACAGGCGACCTCGATATTGGCCAGTTTCAGTTCGATGGCCGCCTGGCGCAGGAAAGTGGTTTTCTTGTGACTGGAATCAAGCAGGGTGAACTGCCAATCCGGTCGCGCCAGAGCCAGTGGAATCCCGGGCAAGCCTGCACCGCTGCCGACATCAATCACCCGCGGTCCGCGCACATGGGGCAGCACGGCCAGCGAGTCGAGCAGGTGATGTGTCAGCATTCGTCCCAGATCGCGCACGGCCGTCAGGTTGTAGGCCTTGTTCCATTTGTCGACCAGGGCCAGATAATCGAGCATGCGGCGTTGCGCGTCCGCCGGAACATCCAGCCCCAGCGCCGCAATGCCGGACGCCAGTTCGTCAGCAAGGTTCATGCGCTTTTTTTCAGATTGGCGGAAGCGCGCTTGAGATGCACCAGCAACACTGAAATGGCCGCCGGGGTGACACCGGAAATGCGCGAAGCCTGCCCTATCGTTTCCGGTTTTGCGCGATTGAGTTTTTGCTGGACCTCGATCGACAGTCCGCGCACCTGCGCATAATCGAGATCAGCCGGCAGACTCCGCGATTCCTGATCTGCACGTTGATCGATTTCCGTACGCTGGCGTTCGATATAGCCCTGGTATTTGGCCTGGATTTCCACCTGCTCGGCAACTTGTGCATCCGCACTGCCGGGACCAGCGCCAGGCAAGTCCATCAGCTTGGCATAGGTCACCTCGGGACGTCGCAGCAGATCTGCGAGTGAGTGCTCGCGTTCTATAGATTTTCCAATAAAATCAATAGCTTGCTGATCTGACAGGTTATGGGGATGGACCCATACGGATTTCAGCCGCTCTTGTTCCAGGGCGATGGCATCGCGCTTGCGGGCAAACGCTTCCCAGCGCACATCGTCGACCACGCCCAGACGGCGCCCGGTTTCGGTCAGCCGCAGGTCGGCATTGTCTTCCCGCAGGGACAAACGGTACTCGGCGCGGCTTGTGAACATCCGGTACGGTTCGGACACGCCGCGGGTAATCAGATCATCGACCAGTACGCCCAGATAGGCCTGATCGCGCGTCGGGTACCAGCTGTCCTGTTCCGCCACCAACAGCGCGGCATTGATGCCGGCGAGCAGTCCCTGGGCAGCAGCTTCTTCGTAGCCGGTGGTGCCGTTGATCTGTCCGGCAAAAAACAACCCGGCGATGGCCTTGGTTTCCAGTGATGCCCGCAATCCGCGCGGGTCGAAATAATCGTATTCGATCGCGTAACCCGGGCGCGTGATATGTGCCTGTTCAAGTCCCTTGATCGAACGCACCACCGCCAGCTGCACGTCGAACGGCAGGCTTGTGGAAATGCCGTTAGGATAGTACTCCGAGACCGTCAGACCTTCGGGCTCGAGAAAAATCTGGTGCGCGGACTTGTCTGCGAAACGATGGATCTTGTCTTCGATCGACGGGCAATAACGCGGCCCTACGCCTTCAATAACACCAGTGAACATCGGCGAACGGTCAAGGCCGGCGCGGATGGCATCATGAGTGCGCTCATTGGTATGCGTGATCCAACACGGCACCTGCGCCGGATGCCGGTCGCGACTGCCCATGAAAGAAAACACCGGCACCGGATCGTCGCCTGGCTGTTCGGTCAGCCGCGAGAAATCGATGCTGCGGCCATCGATGCGCGGCGGCGTACCGGTTTTCAATCGCCCCACCGGCAGCTTCATTTCGCGCAAACGCGCGGCAAGGCTGGATGACGGCGGATCGCCGGCGCGCCCGCCCTGGTAATTCTGCAACCCGACATGAATCAGGCCGGAAAGGAAAGTACCCGCAGTCAGCACCACGGCCCGGGCTTCGAAACACAGGCCGATCTGGGTTACCACGCCGGTCACGCGGTCGCCCTGCACCACGAGGTCGTCCACCGCCTGCTGGAAAACGCTGAGGTTGGGCTGGTTTTCGATCCGGCTGCGTACCGCCTGGCGATAAAGTACCCGGTCGGCCTGGGCGCGGGTGGCACGCACAGCCGGCCCCTTGCGCGAATTGAGGATACGGAACTGGATACCGGCTTCATCGGTGGCTGCCGCCATCGCCCCGCCCAGGGCATCAACCTCTTTGACCAGATGGCCCTTGCCTATGCCGCCAATGGATGGATTGCACGACATCTGGCCCAGGGTCTCTACGCTGTGTGTCAGCAGCAGCGTGCGCCGGCCCATGCGTGCACTGGCGAGTGCGGCTTCGGTCCCGGCATGGCCACCGCCGATCACAATTACTTCAAATTTTTCAGGATATTGCGTCATATTTCAGGACCAGGCCGGGTTTTCCGGACCGGTAACCGAGCCGGGCGCGCATGATATCCCAGATTGGGGTCCCGCCCAAGCGGCGGGCGTGAACTGCCATGGTTTCACGTGAAACCTCGGGCACTCCGGGCCTGCCCGTCCGGATCGGCTGTTCCACGTGGAACAATCAGGCGCGGCAGGCTATTTACCGATACAGAACTTGGAGAAAATTTCGCCCAGCAGATCGTCAGCGGAAAATTCACCGGTAATCCGTCCCAGCGTTTCATGAGCCAGCCGCAATTCTTCGGCGCACAATTCCGGGCGGGCAACTTCCGTGGCCGCAATCGCCAGATGGCGCTGAGCAGCCAGCAGGGCATCGACATGGCGCACTCTGGCGGTAAACAGGCCTTCCCCTGCCGGTTGCCAGCCTGCATGGTCACGAATGGCCTGCACCAGCAGTTCAAGACCTGCCCCGGTTTTAGCTGACAGCCAGATGCGTTCCGCTCCGTCGACGTTTTCGCGCGCGGCCAGGCGTCCGACCAGATCCGCCTTGTTCATCACATGAATCCGCCGTAATCCTGCCGGCAGCCGGTCGACAATCGCTTCGTCGTCGTCGCGAATCTTGCCGCTGGCATCCCGTACCACCAGCGCTAGGTCGGCTTTTTCCACCATTTCCCAGGTTCGCTGCATGCCGATGCGTTCGACTGCGTCGCTGCTCTCGCGCAGGCCCGCGGTATCAATGATATGCACGGTCAGGCCATCAATGCTGATCTGTTCGCGCACCGCATCGCGCGTGGTTCCCGGGATATCGGTCACGATGGCAACGTCATCGCCGGCCAGCCGGTTCAGCAGGCTGGACTTGCCGACGTTGGGCGCACCGATCAGCACCACCTGTATGCCGTCACGTAACAGGCTGCCCTGGCGGGTCGCCGCGAGCACGGCGTCAACCCGGGCGCAAATAGCGCCCAATTGTTCTGCAACGCGAACCGCGGTTACGCTTTCGATTTCCTCCTCGGGAAAATCCAGAGTTGCTTCCAAGAGGGTGCGCAGGGACACGATAGATGATGTAAGTTCTTGAATTAATAGCGAAAAATGTCCTTGCAAGGACCGTAAAGCTGCGCGTGCTGCCAGCGTGCTCGAGGCCTCGATCAGATCAGCAACACCCTCGGCCTGGGCCAAATCCATGCGGTCGTTCAGATATGCCCGTTCCGTGAATTCGCCGGGCCGCGCCTGACGTGCGCCGAGTTCCATGCAGCGCTGGAGCAGGGATTGCATGACCGCCGTTCCGCCATGGCCATGCAGTTCGATGACATCTTCGCCGGTGTAGGAATGCGGTGCCGGAAAAAAAAGGACTATGCCGGTGTCGATAGGCTCGCCGACAGCGTCGAGAAACGCCGTCAGCCGCGCATGGCGCGGTTCGAGCGGATGCGGAACAAGGTCGGCCGCAAATCCCGACAAACCTGTTCCGGACACGCGAATGATGCCGATGCCGCCCCGTCCCTGCGCGGTGGCTATTGCCGCAATGGTGTCGCGATGAATCATTCGCGGCGAGTATAGCGCCGCGCAGTTACGGTTTGCGGACCGCCCGCTTGGTATCCCTCTCGATCGCGCGATTGATATGCCACTGCTGCGCGATGGAGAGAATGTTGTTGACCAGCCAGTACAGCACCAGGCCGGCCGGGAAGAAGAAAAAGAAAATACTGAACGCAATAGGCATGATCTTCATGATCTTCGCCTGGACCGGATCCGGCGGTTCCGGATTGAGCCTGGTCTGGATGATCATGGTCGCGCCCATCAGTATCGGCAGTATGTACCACGGATCCTGCGCGGAAAGATCGGTAATCCACAGCGCAAACGGTGCCTGGCGGATTTCCACGCTGCCGAGCAGGACCCAGTAGAGCGCGATGAATACGGGGATCTGCACCACGATCGGCAAGCAGCCACCGAGCGGGTTGATTTTCTCGGTTTTATAGAGTTCCATCATCGCCTGCTGCATGCGCTGCCGGTCTTCGCCGTACTGTTCCTTGATCCGCTGCATCTTCGGCGCCACCACGCGCATCTTGGCCATGGAACGGTAACTGGCCTCAGACAGCGGGTAGAACATCAGCTTGATCAGTATGGTCAGGATGATGATCGCCACACCCCAGTTGCCGGTCCAGCCGTGGATCCACTGCAGTACCCAGAACAGGGGCGCGGCGATCACCGTCAGCCAGCCGTAGTCCACCGCCAGGTCGAGACCCGGCGCCAGTGCCGCAAGTTTTTCCTGCTCCTGGGGTCCGGCATACAGCGGCACGTCCACCGTGGCGCTGGCGCCGGGAGCTATGACACCCGCCGGAACGATGACGCCGGCGGCATACAACCCCTGCTGCAGCTGGCGCGTATAGAACTCGCGGGGTGTTCCGTTCTTCGGCAGCCATGCTCCCAGGAAATAATGCTGAAGCATGCCGACCCAGCCGTCGCTGGCATTTTTCGGATAAGGGGTTTTCCCCTTGTCGATGTCACTGAAGGCGACTTTCTGGAATTTTTCCTTTTCGGTATACACCGCGGCGCCGGTGTACGTCGGCACCATCGCTGAATCACCCTCCGGCGGCACCATGTCGCGCACCAGCTGAAAATAACCGAATGCTTCCACCGGTGCGGTGCCGGTATTGGTTACCTCGTGCACCACGTCGATGAGATAACTGTTGCGCCGGAAACGCAGGATCTTGGTTGCCTTGACGTCGCCTGCGGCCTCGAGCCTGACTTCCAGTGCGGCGGCGCCGTCCGCCAGCCGGTATTCGGTCGCAGCGGCCGTGTAAACGGTCTGGTGATTGGGGAGATTGCCGCCGATCAGGCCGGACTGTGCTATGTAGACGTGTTCGCTGCCACGGGTGAAAAGCACGAAGTTCTTCTTCGGATCCAGCGTGCTGCCGTGTTTGAGCAGGCGCAGACCAACCAGATCGCCGCCCGTGGTGCTGATCTCGGCCTGATACAGGTCGGTCTCGACCTTGATGATCTGGCTGCGATCGGTTGCGACTGCCGCGGCCGGCGCCGCCACCGGTTTCGGAGTCAGCGCCGCGCTGGGTGCGGGCGGAACCCCGGCAGTCGAAGGTATCGAAGGTGCCCCAGGGGTCTGGGGCGCAGCAGGAACGGCGGATGGTGCGGATGCCGCCACCGGAGGCCGTTGATCACGCTGCCAGCCCTCATAGAGCAGGAACACCGACATCGTGAAGACAAAGAAAAGAATCAGCCGTTGTGAATCCATAAGCTTTTCAGCCGAGCGTTGCAGATCCTATTTGCCGGTTGATGATCCCAGCAACCCGAGCAGTAACTGCTCCAGTTCCCGGCTCAATGCAGTGTTGTCCAGACTTCGAGGATTGCCCCTGAGCTGAACAACAACATCCAAAGCATCCAGCTCCGTTGCCAGTTGACGATGCGCGTTCCTTGCCAGGCGCTTGACCCGGTTCCGGTCCACCGCCCGCGGCGCGCATTTCTTGCCGACGATCAACCCCAGCCGCGGCCCATCTCCGGCATTGGCCAAGGCTCTGGCGAGAAAACATAGTGTGCCTGACCGGCGTCCTTTTGCCAGCACGGCCTCGAACTGGGCTGCTTGCGTCAGGCGACCCGGGCGCGCGCGAGCGCGCCGGCGGTCAACGCTGGTTTTGGTCAAACGCTGAGGCGGGCACGCCCTTTTGCGCGGCGCGCACGAATGACAGCGCGCCCGCCGCGCGTTTTCATGCGCACGCGGAACCCGTGGGTCCGCTGGCGCCGCGTTTTTGACGGTTGATAGGTGCGCTTCATGATTTATCCCTGAATGGTCTTCGCGAAACCCGACATTAGACATCGACACCCCCGGTGCTGTCAATCTTCTAGACCCGCGCAACATGGCAGGCATTCTCGCCGGACAACCCTGCGTTCTTTGTGACGGCACGTAATAAAGAGTAAAATCAGGGTCGATTTTTGCGTTATTTTCACCAACCCAGCCTGTAGCCGCACCCGATAGGGACGAATGAACGATTTCTGGCAACACTGCCTCGACTTCTTTGCAAAAGAACTCGGGCAACAGCAATTCGTCACCTGGATCCAGCCGCTCCAATGCTCCATCACCGGGGCCGTGGTTACGGTGGTCGCCCCCAACCGGTTCGTCCAGCACTGGGTTCGGGACCGTTTCCAGGCAAAAATTCTCGACATTGCGCGGGACCGCCTTGGCAACGAAGCCGAGGTGGAATTGATCCTCGCCGAACGCGCGCCCGTTGTTCCGGTCACGACCGCGTCCGCAGAGCCGGCAACACCCAAGCCTGCCGCGCCGGTAAGGGACGTCTCCCGGCTCAACCCGGGGTTTACCTTCGACACTTTTGTCACCGGCAAGGCCAACGATCTGGCTCGCGCCGCCGCCCGCCAGGTTGCCGAAAAACCGGGTTCCGCCTACAACCCCCTGTTCATATATGGTGGCGTCGGGCTGGGTAAAACCCATTTGATCCATGCCATAGGCAACCACCTGCGTAGCCACGCGCCGGAAAGCAAAATCCGCTATATCCATGCCGAGCAATACGTATCGGACGTAGTAAGGGCCTACCAGCACAAGGCGTTCGACGATTTCAAGCGTTATTACCATTCGCTCGACCTG
This sequence comes from Burkholderiales bacterium, assembly GCA_049433545.1. Lineage (GTDB taxonomy): Bacteria > Pseudomonadota > Gammaproteobacteria > Burkholderiales > SG8-41. The sequence continues at coordinate 7,778 of JBMTEY010000113.1, forward strand.
CTGCTGATCGATGACATCCAGTTTTTCAGTGGGAAAAACCGGACCCAGGAAGAGTTTTTCTACGCCTTCAACGCGCTGGTGGAGGCGCACAAGCAGGTCATCATCACCTGTGATACCTATCCCAAGGAAATATCCGGGATCGAGAACCGGCTGATTTCGCGTTTCGGCTGGGGGCTGACTGTCGCTGTCGAGCCCCCCGAACTCGAAATGCGCGTGGCCATCCTGTTGAAAAAGGCCGCCGCCGACGGATTGGCACTCGATGAAACGGTGGCATTTTTCATCGCCAAGCACATCCAGTCCAATATCCGTGAACTGGAGGGTGCTCTGAAACGGGTACTTGCCTATTCCCGCTTTACCGGACAAGCCATTACCGTGGATCTTGCCCGGGAGGCATTGCGCGACATAC
>JBMTEY010000114.1:0-8165 GCA_049433545.1 Burkholderiales bacterium
GGGGCGGCCGGCGCCGCGCCGCTTCGGCATCGTGTCGCGCCCCTTGCCGGTGCCCGGACCCGGTGAAGTGCTGGTGCGCACTGCGGCGACCGCGGTCTGCCATACCGATCTGGGCATCTACACCGGTGAGCACCCCGGTGTGAAGTATCCAGTGGTGCTCGGTCATGAGTCCACCGGCACGGTCGAAACCGTCGGCGACGGCGTCAGCGGTTTTGCGCCGGGTCAGCCGCTGATCATCAACCCGATCATTTCCTGCGGTCATTGCGATTCCTGCAAACGCGGCGCGCAGCACCTGTGCCGCAACGCGGGTCTGTTCGGTCGCGAGGTCGACGGCTCGCTGAGCGAATTTGTCTGCCTGCCCTCCCGTTACCTCCATCCGCTGCCGCCACGCCTGCCGCTGGCGGATGCCACGCTGATCGAAACGCTGGCGACGGTGCGCCATGCCCAGCAGAGACTGAACATCGTCGCCGCCGATTCGGTGGTGGTGCTTGGAATGGGCACCACCGGCCTGCTCCATGCACGGCTGGCCGCGCTGGCCGGCGCATCACCGGTGATCGTGGTGTCGCGTTCGCAGTGGAAACTCGACATGGCGATGCGCAGCGGCGCCACCGATGCCATCGCTGTCAGCGCAGAGCAGGCAGTCGCCGAAGTGCTGCGGCTGACCGGCGGCGACGGCGCCGCAGTGGTCATCGACACCGTCGGTGGCGACGCCACGCTGAAGGCCGGCATTGACATGCTGCGCCCCGGTGGCCGGTTCTCCCCGTATGCGGTCAGCCACGCCTGCTGCCCGACATTCAGCACATTTCCGCTGTACTACAAGGAAATCAGCATCATCGGATCGCGCGCACTGATGCCCGAAGACATGGAACCGTCAATATCTCTGGCGGCCTCGGGTAACATCGACATCAGCGGCTTCGTCTCCGCCACCTACCCGCTTTCGCGTACCGCGGAAGCCTTTGAAGAATACGAACGCAATCCCGGCCGCGTGCTGCGTATCGTCATCGACGGCCGGGAAGGCTGAACACGAACATGGATTCACTGGTCATACCGATTACCGCTCCGGCTGCTCAGGACAAAGACCGTTTCGGCCCCAAAGGCGCCAACCTCGCCACGCTGACCCAGGCCGGGCTGCCTACGCCCGGCGGTTTCTGCGTCGATGCCGAAGCCTATCGCCACCAGGTACGCGTGCTGGGACTGGAAGAATCGGCGCGCGGCGTATTCAATACCGAAGACGGGCCGCAGGCGCGGCGTCATGCCCTGAACATGAAACTCGGCCTGATGGATAAACCCATCGCGCCGGAAACAGAAGCGCAACTGCTTGCCGCGTGGCGGCAACTGGTCCAGGAATCCGGTACCCCCATCGTGGTGCGCTCCTCGGCGCTGGTGGAGGATCGCTACGGCTCCAGTTTCGCCGGCCAGTTCGAAAGCTTTCTCGACCTCGAAACCGAAACCGAATTCCTCACTGCCGTGCGCTCTTGCTGGGCTGCGCTGTGGATGACCCGCGCGCTGCGCTACATGGCGACCCACGACATCGATCCAGCGGAAACCGCGATGGGGCTGATCATCCAGCCGCTGGTCAGGGCGCGCGCCGCCGGGGGCGCATTGAGCCAGACCGCGGGCGGCGACCTGCTGATCAACGCCACACCCGGACTGGGCGCGGCGATCGCGCAGGGCGAAGTCACGCCGGATCGTTATGTGCTGGACCGTAACGCGAAATTGAAGGAAACCGTGGCTGCGCCCACCCAATACCATGCACTGAGCTGCGCCCACCGCCCTGCCCTGGCACCGCGCACGCGCAAGGTGGCTGATCCCTGCATGACCCTGGAACAGGCTGAAGAACTCGGCCGGCATGTGCTGAGCATTGAAAAACTGATGGGCATGGCCGTGGAAATCGAGTGGGCCATGGACGACAAAGGCATCAAGCTGCTGCAGTCGCGCCCCCTGCATATCGAACCCGAAGAGACGCATGCCTCCGACGAAGCCTGGCAGGGCCAGCCGCATCTGCGCGGCCAGCCCGCAGGCGCGGGTTGGACCTCCGGCCTTGCCTGCGTCATCAACTGCGAATGCGAGCTGACGCGTGTGGCGCCGGGATCGATACTCGTGACCAAGATGGCAGGCCCGGCGCTGTCGCAGATCCTGCCGCGCGTGGCCGGCGTCGTCGCCGAGCTCGGCGGCAGCACCTCGCATCTCGCCTCGCTTGCCCGTGAACGCGGCATCCCGATGGTGCTCGGCGCCGACCAGGCCACGCAGCGCATACCCGAAGGTTCCATGGTTTCGGTAAACGGCGTATCCGGCGTAGTGCGCTGGATGCCCAACGATGTAATTTCACCCCAGCACGTGAGGATGACATGACCCAGCGACTGCGCGGCATCACCGACGAGGAAGCCGTCGGCCCGGCGAAAGACCTGTTCGAGGCGTCGAACAAGATGCTCGGCCGCACCGCCAACCTGATGCGCATCCTGTCGCACAGCCCGTACGTGGCGCGCTGGATACTGCCGTTCATCGCCGCGGTGCGCCAGCCCAATGCCGGCGCGGTGTCGGCGGTCAGGCTGCGCAACCTCGCAGTGCTGAAAACGTCGACCATCAACGACTGCCATTACTGAACGGAACACAATTACGTGCTTGGTCAAGCACTGGGACTGAAGGACGAAGAATTTGATGCGCTGAAAGGCGACTACCAGGCGAGTCCGCTGTTCAACGCCAAGGAAAAGGCGGCGATTGCCTGGTCCGAAGCGATGACGCTGAACACCGCCAAGCGCGACAACAAGGTGTGGGATGCGTTGCGCCGCGAATTCAGTGATGCCGAAATCGTTGAAATTTCGTTGGCCTGCGCCATGTTCAACATGATCAACCGGCTCAACGATTCCTTCCGCACCGAACTCGAAAGTGCCGAATACAACCGCCGCCAGCATGGTGCGGTCGGCGTCACCCGCGAAACGCTGGAAGACTACGCCTGCACCATCTGCAACAGCAGGAAATAACGACCCTCCTCCGCATGCCTCTGCCCCGTATCCATATCACCCAGCCCGTTGCCCAAAGCGCCATCGACCGCCTGAAAGCGGTGGCCGACGTGCGCTGGAATCCCGATCCGCTGCACATCATGACGCAGCGGGAATTGATTGCCGCTGCGCTCAACAGCGACATCCTGTTCTGCCTGCTCCACGATCATGTCGATGCCGAAGTGATCAACGCCAATCCGCAACTGAAGGCGGTGGCATCGATGACCATCACGCCGGCCGACATCGACATCGCCGCGGCCACTGCGCGCAAAATCCCGGTGACGGTGATTCCGGCGCTGCTGCTCGACGATGCAACCGCCGACCTCGCCTGGGGCCTGCTGCTGTCGCTGGTGCGCCGGGTGACCGAAGGCGACCGCCTGCTGCGCTCGGGGACGTTCCCCGGTTCGCAGTCCTGCTACATGGAAGGCGGCGGCCTCACCGGCAAGACCCTGGGCATCGTCGGAATGGGCGGCGTTGGCCGCGCCGCCGCAGCACGCGCCCATGCCTTCAAGCTGAAGGTTATCTACCACGATCCGCAGCGGCTGGCGCCCGCCGACGAGCAGGCGCTCAAGCTGACCTGGGTGCCGTTCGATCAGCTGCTTGCGAATTCCGATTTCGTATCGATCCACGCCAAACTCGCTCCCGAAACGCGCCACCTGTTCAACGATGCCGTCTTTGCGCGCATGAAACCCACGGCGTATCTGATCAACACCGCGCGCGGGCCCATCGTTGACGAGGAAGCGCTGGTGCGGGCGCTTATCGACAAACGCATCGCCGGCGCCGGTCTCGACGTCTACGAGAACGAACCGCGACCGCATCCCGAACTGCTGCAGATGCAGAATGTAGTGATGACGCCGCATACCGGCAGCGCGATCACTGAATTGCGCGCGGCGATGGCCAATGTCGTGGTCGACAACATCCTCGCCCTGCTCGACGGCAAACAGCCGCCGAACTGCTGGAATTCCGAGATATATGGTAAGTCATAAATATTTGATTTTATTAAATAATCTAGTATCCCTGGAGCAAGCCTGATGGCCGCAAAAAACAAAGTCGTACTGACCGATTACGTGTGGGAATCGGTGGAAATGGAACGCCAGATCCTCGGCAAAGACGTCAGCCTGGTGCCGCTGCAGACCAAGAAGCCAGATGAGTTCATTGCCGAAGCGGCGGACTGCGTCGCCCTGCTCAACACCTACGCCGGCCCGATCACCGCAGAGGTGATGGCGAAAATGCCTCAGTGCAAAATCATCGCCCGCTACGGTATCGGCGTGGACACCATTGATCTCGAGGCAGCGACCAAGGCCGGCATCATCGTCACCAACAATCCGACCTACTGCATCGACGAAGTCGCCGAGCACACCATGGCCCTGCTGCTGTCAGCGGCGCGCAAGATCACCTTCTACGACCGCCAGGTGCGCGCCGGCAAATGGGCGGTGCCGCCGGGCAAACCGATCCAGCGCGTCAACGGCAGCACCGTCGGCCTGGTCGGTTACGGCAACATCGCGCGCGCAGTTGCCGTGCGTGCCGCGGCCTTCGGCATGAAGGTGCTCTACGCCGATCCGTTCATCAAGCAGGGCCAGTTTGACACCCCCGGCGACAAGGTCGAACTCGATCAACTGTTTGCCGAATCCGATTTTGTCTCGCTGCATCCGCCACTGACGCCTAAAACCCGCGGTCTGATGAACGACGATGCCTTTTCGAAAATGAAAAAAAATGCGGTGCTGGTCAATTGCTCGCGCGGCCCGGTAGTCGACACCGACTCACTGGTGCGTGCACTGGACGCCGGCAAAATCGCCGGCTGCGCGCTCGACACCACTGATCCCGAGCCCCTGCCCGATCCGCATGCCCTGCGCGGCCGCGAGAACGTCATCATCAACCCCCACGCCGCGTGGTACAGTGAACAGGCGATGAAGGGCCTGCAGGCCGGCGCGCCGGGCGAAGTTGCGCGCGTGCTCTCCGGCCAGTGGCCGATCAACGTCGTCAACCCGGCCGTGGGCGGCAAGAACCGCGCAGGCCTCTGATTACAGTCAACCGCACAGGAACGATCCATGAAACTCTGCCGCTACGGAAAAGACGGATACGAAAAACCCGGCATCATCGACGCCCAGGGCAAGCTGCGCGACCTCTCGAAGATCATCGCCAACATCGATGCCTCGACGCTGGCACCGCGCGAACTGGAGCGCCTGTCGAAAATCAGGCCGGAATCGCTGCCGCTGGTCACCGGCAATCCGCGCATGGGTGTGCCCTTCACCGGCATCTCCAAATACGTGGCCATCGGTCTGAACTATTCCGACCATGCCGCCGAAGCCGGCATGGCGGTGCCGACCGAGCCGATCATTTTCTACAAGGCCACCACCTCGATCTGCGGTCCCGACGACGACACCATACAGCCGCGCAACTCGACCAAGCTCGACTGGGAATGCGAACTGACCATTGTCATCGGCAGCAAGGCGCAGTATGTGTCCGAAGAAGATTCACTGAACTACGTCGCCGGCTACTGCGTGGCCAATGACGTGTCGGAGCGCGCCTTCCAGCTGCAGTCCTCGCAATGGGACAAGGGCAAGGGCTGCGACACCTTCGGCCCGGTCGGTCCGTGGATGGTGACCAAGGACGAAATCCCCGATCCGCAGAACCTGCACATGTGGCTGGACGTCAACGGCAAGCGCATGCAGGACGGCAATACGAAGACGATGATTTTCGGCGTGAAGAAACTGGTGTCCTATTGCAGCCACTACATGACGCTGCTGCCCGGCGACATCATCTGCACCGGCACTCCGCCCGGCGTCGGCATGGGCGTCAAACCCAATCCGGTGTGGCTGAAACCCGGCGACGTGGTCGAACTGGGCATTGAAGGACTCGGAACGCAACGCCAGAAGATTGTTGCCGCCCGCTGAAATACGGCGGCTCAGCCGTGATCAGGCAGTTGCGCTGATCGCTCAGACAATATCAATAAGTATCTGATTTAATTTGTAATTTTATGATTAATGCCGCAATCGTCGGTCTCGGCTGGTGGGGCAAAAGCATCGCCGATGCCGTGCAGGGCAAAAGCAGCAAGCTGCGCTTTGTACACGGCGTGACCCAGGAACTGGATGCCACCCGCGACTACGCGCAGGCCAAGGGCTTCAGACTGTCCGCCACGCTCGAAGAAGCGCTCGCCGATCCCGCAGTCCAGGCCGTGGTGCTGGCGACACCCCACTCGCTGCACTGCCGGCAGGTGATGCAGGTGGCGGTCGCCGGCAAGCCGGTGTTCTGCGAAAAACCGCTGTCGCTGATCCGTGCCGACGCGGAGCGCGCCGTCGCCGCCTGCAAAAAGGCCGGGGTGCCGCTGGGTGTCGGCCAGAACAAGCGTTTCTGGCCCTCCTGCGCCGAACTGCGCCGCGTGGTCGCCAGCGGCGCGCTGGGTCGCATCATGCATGTCGAGGGGCACTACAGCAACGAACATTCGAGCAAGTTCTTCGCGCCATGGCGCGACCTGCCGAGCGAGACGCCCGGCGCCGGCATGACCGGCACCGGGATCCACATCCTCGACGCCTTTGCCAACATTGCCGGACCTGCAGAACGAATCACCGCGCAGTTCATCAGCCATCGCGAAGGCGGCGACCCGCGCGACACGGTATCTGCACTGTTCAAATTCAAAAACGGCATCAGCGGTTTTCTCGGCGCGGTGCGCGCCTCGCCGCTGTATTTCCGGGTGCATGTCTTCGGTGACGAAGGCTCGGTGGAGGCGCTGGGCGAGACGCAGACCGTGATCCGCCTCAAGGGCGGCAAAACCGAAGTGAAGGATTTTCCAAAAATCGATTCAGTACTGGCGGAGATGGATGCATTTGCCGACGCGGTGGCGGGCAAGACCCCCTACCCGATCACCACCGATGAAATGATCGACACCATCGCTTCCTTCGAAGCGGTGATCAATTCAATCAAAACCGGAGAAGCGGTCAGGCTCTGAGCGGCGTTTCCGGTCGCGCGGCAATCAGCGGCCGCCTGTCGCTGAAGCCGGCACTGCCGCAATCCTGCTGCGGATCTCCCGCAACCTGAGTTTCACCCGCTGCGCATTTTCCGCCCCCATGCGCATCAGGATTTTCTGCCCGGCCGAGCGTGCCTCGAGTTCCGGGTCGGCATAGAGATACAGCACTTTGGGTCTCACCAGCGCGACCGGCGCCTTCAGTTCAGGCGTCGCCAGCAGGTGGTCGATCACCTCGACCAGCCGGTCGTTGAAGTGCCCTTTCGGATAACCGAGTTCCCGGTACGCCTGCTGGAACAGCGGGTAGTAATGAAAATAGAACGCCACCAGTTTGTCAATGGCGACGGCGTCCATCAGCTTCAGGTAGGCGGCGTAACGGGCGGCATTGGCGGGAGCGATGGCATAACTGCCTTCGCTGCCGCTGACGGCGAAAGCACCGTCGACCCGCTTCAGCGGCAGGATGCGCGTGGCGACCTTGTTGCGCGGCAGGTTGTCGACGGTGGCCACGACGCGGCGCACGAAGCCCTGCAGGATCAGCGCCCCGCCCAGGCCCTGGTCGGCGGAGAGCCCGGCGATGGCGCCCTGCATGGTACTGTCGCTGGTATCCAGTGCAGGCAGGGGTTTTTCGGGTTTCTTCTCCGGCACCGGATGGCGGATTTCCGCTTCTGCGGGCATTGGCGGCGGTGGCGGCGCTTCCGCGCGCGGCGCCGACTGCTCGACAGGCGGGGGTTCCGGAGCGCGGGTCGCGTTCCAGAGGATCAGGCCGAAGAGGCCGGCGCCGCCGATGACAATGACCCACCAGATGATGCGTTGCATGGGCTCCTCCTGCCCGCTTCGATGAATCTATGATACGCGGGTGGCAATGCGAGTTCCCCGGCTGCAGCGCGCGTTCAGCTTCCAGGTTCCTGGAAACGGGGATTTTTCCAGTTGTTTTTCAGCCGATCCTCGTCGTTGACCATGCCGCAACCGTCAAGTCCCGCGATTCGCGATGTGATTCAACCGCTGCCGGTATAAAAATAAAAAACAGCCAATGCGACCACGGCAACCAGGAATATCCACCCCAGCCCGCCCTTCGCCGCTTCAATACTGGCCGCGTTCATGCGGCTTTGCAGGTCGGGTTTGGCATCCAGATACTGTTCAACGACGTCCTTGGCTTCCTTGAGGCCGATGCCTTGGTCGATGCGCACGATTTTGATGGCCTCGAT
>JBMTEY010000115.1:0-8105 GCA_049433545.1 Burkholderiales bacterium
GTCAAGGCCAATGCCGGCAACATGGCGGTGATGATGGACAGCGGCATCCGCCGCGGCACCGACGTACTGAAAGCGCTGGCGCTCGGCGCCGACTTCGTCTGGATCGGCCGGCCCTTCCTCTACGCGATTTCGATCGGCGCCGAACACGGCGCGCAACACGTCATCAACCTGATGCGCAGCGAACTGATGACCGACATGGCGCTGATCGGCGTTAACTCGCCGAAGGAAATGAAACCGGAACTGCTGCTGGACCGGAAGGCCTATGACTGGCAGGCGGCGGGAGTCAAGAAATAATAAATAAAAAGAATAACTTATATTCATCCGATTGAAAGACCATCCTTCACGCCCACCAACCCGGCACCGATCACAGTAACCCTCATGCTGACCCGTACCCGGCCTGTCGCAGGCATCTCCCGATGGTTCGCCACGCTTGGAGCACTCACCCTGTGCGCGCTGTTGTCGTCACCTGCAAGCGCGCAAGACGGCCCGCAGCAAGAAGTGTTCATTCCCGAGTCCGGCAAGGGCCCCGCGGTCGTGGTCATTTCTGGGCGCACCGGACCACCGAATTACCGCAACTATGCGAAGCAGGTGGCAGCGCTCGGACACTATACAGTGCTGATCGATGGCAAGGACATTCTGACGCGCGCCCAAGACGGGGCTCAGAACCTGCGCACGGTGATTGCAAAAGCCCAGGCATCGCCCCACGGCATGCCCGACAAGGTCATGGTGATCGGTTTTTCGCAGGGCGGCGGCGGAATCCTAGCCCACGCAGTAAAAATGCCGGACTTGATCAAGGCAGCCGTGGCGCACTATCCGGCGACCAGTTGGGCGCGAAATCTTCCCGCGATAGTCTTCCGCATCCAGATACCGGTACTGGTGCTGACAGGGGAGCGTGATACCTACAACAACTGCTGCCTCATCGAAAGCATGCGCGTGATGGAATCCACCGCCTAGGAGAAGCAGCTTCCACTGGAACTGGTGGTGTACCCCGACGCGGAGCACGGCTTCAACCTCGACGGGCGGTACTATCGCGCCGACGATTCAGCCGACGCTTGGCGCCGGACGAGCGAACGCCTCGCCCGCCATCACCCCGTAAAGTAGGAACCGGGCACCATCCGCGGGAGTTAAAACGTCCCCGCCCTCTTCAAAGCTGCAATCTGCTCAGCGGAATAACCCAGCCCACCGAGAATCGCATCGGTGTGCGCGCCGATCGCCGGCACCGGATCCATCCGCGCTTCAAAACCTTCGAAGGTCGCCGCCGGCAACAGCGCCGGGATTTTCCCGGCAGGCGTTTCGACTTCCCGCCAGCGCTGCCGCGCCTGCAGCTGCGGGTGATCCCAGACCTGGTCCGGCGTGTTGAGCCGTGAATTGGCGATGTCCGCAGCATCGAGCTTCGCCACCACGTCCTCGCTGGTCCATGCCGAGAAGTTGTGTTCGATCAGCGCCACCACTTCGGCCCGCGCCGCGGTGCGCTTGGTGTTGTTGTCGTAACGCGGATCCTTTGCCAGTTCCGGCCGTCCCAGCACCTTGTCGCAGAAGCTCGCCCACTCGCGTTCGTTCTGGATGCCGAACAGCACATCGGCGTTCTTCGTGCGGAAGCGCCCATACGGAACAATGGTCGCGTGGTCCGGACCGCTGCGCCGCGGCGCCTTGCCCGAATAGTGCGTGTAATACAGCGGATGGCCCATCCACTCCGCCATGGTCTCGAACATGGTGAGATCGATGTGCGCGCCCTCGCCGGTGCGCTCGCGCGTGTAGAGCGCGGCGAGGATCGCGGCGTAGGCATGCAGCCCGGTGCCGATGTCGGTAATCGAAATGCCGACCTTGGCCGGCGACTCCGGCGTGCCGGTCAACGACATGACGCCCGCCTCGCCCTGCACCAGCAGGTCGTAGGCCTTCTTTTTCGCATAGGGCCCGGTGGCACCGTAACCCGACACGTCGCAAACGATCAGCCGCGGATGTTTCTTGCGCAGCTCGTCCGCGCCCAGCCCCAGCCGCTTCGCCGCGCCCGGCGCGAGGTTCTGGATGAACACATCGGCTTCTGCGATCAACTTCGCCAGAATGTTCTTCGCCTCGGGATGCTTGACGTCCAGCGTCAGGCTTTCCTTGGAACGGTTGAGCCAGACGAAATAAGCCGACTGTCCCTTCACCGACTGGTCATAGTCGCGCGCGAAATCACCGACCTTGGGTCGCTCGATCTTGATCACCCGCGCGCCGAGATCGGCGAGCTGGCGCGAGCAGAACGGGGCGGCGACCGCTTGTTCTAGGGCGATGACGGTGATGCCCTGCAGCGGCAGCTTCGCCATCAGAACGACCTCGGCATCCCGAGAATATGCTCCCCGACATACGACAGGATCAGGTTGGTCGAGATCGGCGCCACCTGGTAGAGCCGCGTCTCGCGGAACTTGCGCTCGACGTCGTATTCGGCGGCGAAGCCGAAGCCGCCGTAGGTCTGCAGGCAGGCATTGGCCGCTTCCCATGATGAATCCGCGGCGAGCAGCTTGGCCATGTTGGCTTCCGCCCCGCAGGGCTGTTTGGCGTCGAACAGCGCTGCCGCCTTGTAGCGCATCAGGTTGGCGGCTTCGATGTTGACATAGGCCCTGGCGATGGGGAACTGCACGCCCTGGTTCTGGCCAATGGGGCGGTCGAACACCACGCGTTCCTTCGCGTAGTTCTTCGCGCGGTCGATGAACCAGTAGCCGTCGCCTATGCATTCGGCGGCAATCAGGATGCGCTCGGCGTTGAGGCCGTCGAGGATGTACTTGAAGCCCCTGCCCTCCTCACCGATCAGGTTCTCCGCCGGCACTTCGAGGTTGTCGATGAAGAGCTGGTTGGTTTCATGGTTCACCATGTTGCGGATCGGCTTCACTTCAAGCCCCTTGCCGATCGCCTCGCGCAGGTCGACGATGAATATCGACATGCCTTCGGATTTTTTCTTGACCTGGTCCAGCGGCGTGGTGCGCGCGAGCAGGATCATCAGCTCCGAATGCTGGATGCGCGAGATCCACACCTTCTGGCCGTTGACGATGTATTTGTCGCCCTTCCTGACGGCGACGGTCTTGATCTTGGTGGTGTCGGTACCGGCGGTGGGCTCGGTGACGCCCATCGACTGCAAACGGAGTTCGCCGGTGGCGATCTTGGGCAGGTATTTCTTCTTCTGCGCGTCGGAGCCGTGGCGCAGCAGCGTGCCCATGTTGTACATCTGGCCGTGGCAGGCGCCGGAATTGCCGCCGCTGCGGTTGATCTCTTCCATGATGATCGAGGCCTCGGTGAGGCTCAGGCCCGAACCGCCGAATTCCTCGGGTACCAGTGCCGACAGCCAGCCGGCTTCGGTCAGTGCCTGGACAAAAGCTTCGGGATAACCGCGTGCTTCGTCGATCTGCTGCCAGTAGGCATTGTCGAACTGGTTGCACACGGCACGCACGCCGTCGCGCAGGTCGTCATGGTCATTGGTTTGCGGGATGGACAGCATGGCAGTCGTGATTCCGGTCGTCGAAAGAGTCCGTATTATACGATGGCCTCCCCGGCGCGCCCGGCAATTGGAGTCCGCGGACAAACGTTCTACACTCGGGTTCCCGCAGACAGGAGGCATCGTGCAGACCGACCAGCAGACCCGCGCCACCGTGTGGCCGGACGAGATCTTCGAGGTGTTGAAAGAAAACGGCGTCACCCAGGTGGCCTATGTGCCCGACGCCGGCCATTCGAAACTGATCAACCGCTGCCATGCCGACAAGACCATGAAGACCGTCGTGCTGACGACAGAGGAGGAAGGCGTGGCGATGATGGCCGGCGCCTTCATGGGCGGCGCCAAGGGCGTGCTGCTGATGCAGTCGAGCGGCGTTGGCAACTGCATCAACATGCTGTCGATGTTCCAGGAATGCCGCTTCCCGCTGCTGATGCTGGTGACCATGCGCGGCGTGTGGGGTGAATTCAATCCCTGGCAGGTGCCGATGGGCGGCAGCACGGCGCAGGCGCTGGAAAACGCCGGCGTGATCGTGCATTCGGTCGATCACGCGGAAGAAATCAAAGATACCGCGAACGCCTGCGCCAAGCTGGCCTTCAACACCCACCGCCCGGTCGCGATGCTGATCCAGCAGCGTGTGATCGGCTTCAAGAATTGGAGCAAGTAACCATGGCCGCGAAAAAAACCTCCGCAAAAGGCCTGGATCGCCGCGAAGTCGTGGCTGCCCTGGTCAGGGATCGCGGCGACGCGCTGGTCGTCACCGGACTCGGCTCCTCGACCTACGACGCCTTCGCCGTCGGCGACCACGATCTCAATTTCTACCTGTGGGGTGCGATGGGCGGCGCGGCGATGGCCGGTCTAGGTCTCGCGCTGGCGCAGCCGAAACGCCGCGTGCTGGTGATCACCGGCGACGGTGAAATGCTGATGGGCATAGGCTCGCTCGCCACCATCGCCGTGGCGGCGCCGAAGAACCTGGCCATCGCGGTGATCGACAACGGCCATTACGGCGAGACCGGCATGCAACGCGCGCACACCGGGCTCGGTGTCGACATCACCGGCATGGCGAAAGGCGCCGGTTTCAAATCAGCCACCACCCTGCGCAACATGAACGCGCTCAAGGCCTGGCTGAAAACCTGGCATCACAAATCCGGCCCGGTGTTTGCCGACATCAAGGTCGCCGCAGTACAGTCGCCGATGCGCCTGCCGATGCGCGACGGCACGGCGATCAAGCACCGCTTCCGCCAGGCGTTGCTGGGCAAAGTGGCATTTGAATAAATTATCAATTAAAACAGATACTTATGACCAAATCTACCCTCACCCGCTACCAGATGTTCATCGGCGGCCAGTGGGTCGACGCCGCCGGTGGCGAAGTATTCGAGAGCGACAATCCCTACACCGGCCAACCGTGGGCGCAGGTGCCGCGCGGACGCGCGGCCGACGCCGACCGCGCGGTGCAGGCCGCGCACAAGGCTTTCACCTCCGGCGAATGGCCGAAGTTCAATGCGACGAAACGCGGCGCGCTGCTGCGCAAACTCGGCGACCTGACCACTGAAAAATCGAAAGCCCTCGCCGAGATCGAAGTGCGCGACAACGGCAAGCTTTATGCCGAGATGAGCGCGCAGACCGCGTACATGGCGCAGTGGTACTACTACTTCGGCGGTCTGGCGGACAAGATCGAGGGTGCGGTGATCCCCATCGACAAGCCCGATACCTTCAATTTCACGCGCCACGAGCCGCTGGGCGTGGTGGCGATGATCATTCCCTGGAATTCGCCGCTGCTGCTGCTTGCATGGAAACTGGCGCCTGCCCTGGCCGCCGGCAACACCGTGGTGGTCAAGCCTTCGGAATACACTTCGGCTTCGGCGCTGGAATTCATGAAGCTCATCGAAGCCGCCGGGTTTCCGCCGGGCGTGGTCAACGTCGTCACCGGTTTCGGCGCCGAGGTGGGCACACCGCTGGTCGAACATCCCAAAGTGGCCAAAGTCGCCTTCACAGGTTCGGACGCGACGGGACAAAAGATTTACGAGACCGCAGCCAAAGGTCTCAAGCGCGTATCGATGGAGCTCGGCGGCAAGTCGCCCAACATCGTGTTCGACGATGCACACCTCGACAACGCGGTGAAGGGCGTGATCTCGGGGATCTTCGCCGCCACGGGACAAACCTGCATCGCCGGTTCGCGCCTGCTGCTGCAGCGCTCGATACACGACCAGTTCGTCGAGAAACTCGTCGCCTTCGCGAAGACCGCGAAAATGGGCGACCCGATGAGCCTCGACACCCAGGTCGGCCCGGTGACCAATCCGCCGCAGTTCGAAAAAATCCTGCACTACATCGAAATCGCCAAAAAGGAAGGCGCGCAGGCCGTACTCGGCGGCGGAAAAGCTTCACGCCCCGAATGCGGCAACGGCTGGTTCGTCGAGCCGACCATCTTCACCGGCGTCAGCAACGACATGCGCATCGCGCAGGAGGAAGTCTTCGGGCCGGTGCTGTCGGTAATACCCTTCGAGGACGAAGAGGAAGCCATCGCCATCGGCAACGACGTGGTGTTCGGGCTGGCAGCCGGCGTGTGGACCCAGAACATGCGCCGCGCCTTCCTGATGAGCGAAAAACTGCAGGCCGGCACAGTGTGGGTCAACACCTACCGCGCGGTGTCGTTCATGTCGCCTTTCGGCGGCAACAAGCGCTCGGGAATCGGCCGCGAAAGCGGCCAGGAGATGATCCGCGAATACCTGCAGACCAAGAGCGTGTGGATATCCACCGCCACTGAAGTGCCCAACCCCTTCATCATGCGCTGAGCAAAAAAACGGAGAGCAGCGCTCTCCGTTTTTGCCGGACTGCTGCTGCTGCGCAGCTTACTCTGCAGGTTGCTGCGCGGCTTCGGGCTGTACAAACCCCGGCGGCAGCGTCTCGACGAACGACGGCCGCGCGGCGACGCCGGCCAGCCATTTCGACAGCTTGGGCGCACGGCTGCGCCAGTCATGCGCATAACGGAAATCGGTGTACTGCATGGCCACGCCCATCACGATGTCGGCCAGGCCAAAGCGGTTGCCGAGCAGGAATTCGCCGCCCTCCTTCATCGTTTTTTCGGCGAGGTCGATGGCGCGGGCTATGCGTTTCTCCTCGCGCTCCATTTTCTCCGGCATCTGCTTTTCCGGCGGACGGCGCGTTTCGAACACGCGCGCAATGCCGGCATCAATGATGCCCTGCCCCAGCGCCTGCCACCACTGCGACAGCCAGTAGCCAGCCGGATCGCGCGGCGTATAGGATTTGCCGTCGGCATGGTCCAGGTAATGCACCACCAGCACCGATTCGAACATGTAGCTGTCGGCGCCGATTTCCAGCGCCGGCACCTTCGACAGCGGGTTCTTGACGATGATCGGGCTGTCCTCGACCCAGGGATCCTCAACGACAAATTCCACCGGCATGTTTTTTTCATGGATCAGCACGCGCGCCTTGCGCACGTAGGGCGATGTGGGCGAACCGTAAAGCTTCATGGTGTTGCAACTCCCTCGATGGATGGGCAATACCGGATTTTAACAGCCTGCGTCATGCCCTGCTCCACCCTCGATCCGCAACATGGAATGTCCCTTTATCGGGGAATGACGCGCTGCTACCATCGATGGGTCTATTTTGTGCAACAGCGGAAAACATCATGATCACCGTTACCCGACTCGGTAAACACATTGGCGCCGCGATTACCGGCGTCGATCTTTCGCAACCCCTCGACGATCACACCTTCGCCCAGGTCAGCCAGGCATTCTTCGACAACGAGGTTGCCGTGCTCCCAGGCCAGAAACTAACGCCGGATCAGCAGATCGCCTTCACCAGCCGTTTCGGCGTACTCGAACACCACGTGCGCAAGGAAGCGCGTCTGGGCGACCATCCCGAAATATTCATCCTTTCGAACAAGCTCGATGCCCGCGGCAAGGCCATCGGGGCGATGGACGCCGGCCGTTTCTGGCACAGCGACCTCTCCTACCGTACCGAACCCAGCCTGCTCTCCGCGCTGTATGCCGTCGAAATACCGCTGAAAGACGGCAAGCCGCTGGGAGATACCCACTTTGCCAGCACCACCGCGGCCTACAGCGCGCTGTCGGACGATTTGAAGCAAAAGATCAGTAATCTGCGAAACATCCACAGCTATCGCGAATACCGCTTGAAGAACTACGCCGCGCAGCAGGACGACGAGCGCCGCGGCATCCGCACCGTGCAGGAACACGCCCCGACGCCCGAACAGCTCGCCAGCGTTCCGGACATGGCGACGCCGGTTGTGCGCGAACATCCTGTGACGAAACGCAAAGGGCTGTTCATCAGCGAGGGGCACACCTGGAAAATGGAAGGCATGCCCCGTGACGATGGCGACGCGCTGCTGCGCCGACTCTATGATCACATGATCAAGCCCGAATTCATGTACACCCACCACTGGACACCCGGCGACCTGCTGATGTGGGACAACATCGCCGTGCTGCATAAAGCCACGTTCGATTACGATCCGCTTCCCCGACTGCTCTACCGCACCACGGTGCGAGGTCCCACGGTCGAAGGATCGGAGCTGGTGGCTTGAAGGAAGTCCGCGTCCTCTCCGCGACGGGCATACTCGGCTCCGGTTTTCGCGAGGAAACGCTGAAGCGGGCAATGGCGCTGC